>JBELMF010000056.1:0-18812 GCA_042096015.1 Sphingomonas sp. | reverse complement strand
CCCGCAGCCCCGACCAGCCGTAACAGTGTCGGCTCGTCGAAGCGGAGGTTCGCGGCACTCCGGTAATGCGCCAGCGCCCGGTCGAACCTGCCGGTGGCGGCGAAAACATCGCCGGCCAGCACCTGTGCTTCTGGTACGCCGGGGGATGCGGTGGCGATCGCCAGCGCCTCCCGCTCCGCCGCCGCGACATCGCCGTCATCGATCAGGCTACGGACATAGCCGACGGCCACCACGGGATCACCGGGCGACCGGGCAACCGCATTCGCCAGGACCGCGACGCCGCCGTCACTGGCGAACGGCCGGGTGTCGGTAAGCGGCGGGCGGGCGGCACGATCCAGGAAGCGGGCAGCCCAGTTCCGTTCGCCGGTCGCTTCGAAGGCGCGACCCACCAACGCGAGCGTGTAGCTATCCGCGTCCGCCCGCACGGCCAGCGGGCGCAGCGTGGCCAGCGCGCCGCGCGCATCGCCCGATCGGAGCAGCGCCGCGCCCAGCAACCGACGCGCGGTGAGATTCATCGGTTGCCGCGCGACAATCTCCCGAAAGCTGACCACCGCCTGCTCATACCCGCCATCAGCATAAGCCAGCAGGCCGGTGAGCAGCACGACGCCGGGCATCGCAATACCGGTATCACCCATTCTTGCCAGCAAGGCACGGGCCAGATCACGCTTGCCCGCCCGCGCCGCCAGGACGGCCTCCAGATAGAGCGCCTGCGGGCTGCCGGGTCGCGCCGCCAGTGCGCGACGGCTCGCGCCCAGCATCGCCGTATAGCGGCCGGCGTCGCCCGCCGTGGCCGCATATTCGATCAATGCAGGATGGTAATAGGCATCGAGTTGAAGCGCCCGACCGAACCAGGGCAGCGCCGCAACGAGCCCGTAGCGGCTTCGCACCACTTCTCCACCCAGGACGATCGCATCGAGATTGGTGGGCTGAAGCTCCATCGCGCGCCGCGCTGCCGTGTCGGCGCCCAGCACATCCCCGGCGTTCAGCCGAATTCGCCCGAGATCGGCGAACGCGGCCCCGTCGCGCGGCTCGCGCGCGACATGGGCGCTCAGTAGGGCCGTTGCGCCCGGCACATCGCCCTTGGCGGCCAGCGCCCTCGCCCGGACGCGATCCGCATAGCCCGCGAACGACGGCGCTGCCCGCGCGGCTTCCGCCAGGGCGCGATCCTCATCCCCCTGGATAAGATAGGCATCCGCGAACAGGTGATGCAGTTGGCTGCGCGGGACACCCGCCGATTGCGCGCGATTGAGCACCCCCTCCGCCGCCCGCCCGTCGCCCATGAGCAGGTAGATGCGCCCCAGCAGCGCATTGGCCGGGGCGGGATCGGCGCCGTTCACCGCCACCAGCGCGTGATTGCGCGCCGCGCTGTAGTTGCCGCGCTTCAGCGCCGCCAGGCTTTCGGCAAACGCCCGCTGTGGGTCCGGCGACGATGCCCGGCTGGCGAGCAGCGCAATGCCGCAGACGATCATCAGGGCCACCGCAAGGGTCGCCAGTATCCGCACCTGTCGCCGATTGAGCCACGGCGCCCGTCGACGACGCGGAGCAGGGCGCCGGCCGCGCAGAAGCGGATACCGCCGGGAGGTATCAACCATGCAAGTCGTAGGCTTTCATCAGATCGTAAAGCGTGGGACGGCTCACGCCCAACAGTCGGGCAGTCTGCGAGATATTGCCGTCCGCACGCGCCAGGGCGTGCCGGATCGCCTGCCGGTCTGCCGCCTCGCGAACCGCGCGCAGGTTCAATGGTGCGTCATCGGGTATCGCCAGATCGAGATCCGCCGCCGTGACGGCTTTCCCATCCGCCATGATCACGGCGCGTTTCACGCGGTTCTCCAGCTCCCGTACATTTCCGGGCCACTGATAAGCATCGATCGCTGCGCGGGCATCGCTGGCCAGACCGACGACGGATCGATTCATCGTTCGGGCATAATGCGTGACGAAGTGGCGGGCGAGCAGGCCCGCGTCGCCCGGCCGTTCGGCAAGCGACGGAATATGCACCACGATCTCCGCCAGGCGATAGTAAAGGTCGTCGCGAAACGTTCCTTCGCCGACCATCGCGTCGATGTCGCGATGGGTGGCGCACACGATCCGCGTATCGACCGATATGGCGCGACGACCACCGATCCGCTCGATCGTCCGTTCCTGAAGGAATCGCAGCAGCTTGACCTGGATGGCGAGCGGGACATCGCCGATCTCGTCCAGAAACAGCGTTCCGCCCGCCGCCTGTTCGATCTTGCCTTCCGTAGTCTTCACCGCGCCGGTGAAAGCGCCCCGTTCATGCCCGAAGAGCTCACTTTCGAGCAGTGTTTCCGGAATTGCCGCGCAATTGATGGCGACAAACGCTCCCTTCGCGCGGGGCGACGCCTCGTGAAGCCCGCGCGCGAGCAACTCCTTGCCCGTCCCGCTGGCACCCAGGAGCAGAACCGAAACGTCGGCTGGTGCCACCCGCTCGATCGTGCGCATCACCTTCATCATTTCCGGTGCTGCGGTGATCAGGCCGCCGAGCGCAGGCGCCCTTTTGGCAAGCAGCCGGCGGTTCTCCGCTTCCAGATCGTGGACGTGAAAGGCGCGGGCGACGATCAGACCAAGCGCGTCGATGTCGATCGGCTTCTGGTAGAAGTCCCAGGCGCCATCAGCGATGGCCTGGAGCGCACTCGCGCGAGCGCCGTGACCCGATGCGACGATCACCTTGGTACCGGGCTTCATGGCCAGAATGTCGGCCAGTAATGCAAAGCCCTCGCTTGTGCCGTCCGGGTCGGGCGGAAGCCCGAGATCAAGCGTGACCACCGATGGTTCGGCGATGCGCAACGCCTCGATCGCACTCGCACGATCCCCCGCGACCACAACCTCATAGCCGTCATAGGCCCAGCGCAGCTGACGCTGCAGGCCCGGATCATCCTCAACGATCAGAAGCGTGCGCCCATCCGTCATGCCGCGATCTCCGCAGCGATGGCTGCGCCCCGGCTTTCGGGTAAGGTGATCCGGAAACTCGTCCCCTCGCCTTCTCGGCTGGACACCGTCACAGAACCGCCCATGGCTTGGGCAAGCTGACGGGCTTCAAAGGCACCCAAACCGAACCCGCCCGGCTTGCTGGACGCGAACGGGCGAAAGAGTTGATCACGCACGAACGCCGCGCTCATGCCGCACCCACGGTCGACAATGGTGATGGCCGCCTTGCCCCCGTCAGCGCCGATCAGCAGCCGCACCGCTTCGCCCGGCTTGCTCGCCTCGATCGCATTCTGGACCAGATGAGTGAGAAGCGTCTCAAGCGACGACGGATCAGCAATGGCGTGAACCGAGGCATCTCCTGAGACGATCACCGGATGTTGCGCGCGCCGCCCCGACGCAATCCGTTCGCTCAACGCGAAGAGTGCGACAGGCCGCGCCGCTTCGCCGCGCGCGCCGTGATGCTGCGACAGCCGCGCCAGCAGCCCGTTCATCCGGTTGGCGGAATCGGTAAGCGTCGCCACCATGTCCGCACGGAAGGCCGGATTGTCCGCATGCCGCTCCGCATTGCGCGCCACCAAGGTAAGCTGGCTCACCAGATTCTTCAGGTCGTGCATGATGAATGCGAAGCGCCGGTTGAATTCATCGAAGCGCTGCGCATCCGCAAGCGCGGCATGGGCGCGGGCTTCCGCCAGATAGCTAGCCACCTGCCGACCAGCCACCCCAAGCAGGTCAAAGTCTTCCCAATCCAGTGCACGATCCACCAGGGGGCGCGTGAGGACGATCGCACCCGCCAGGCGATCGAAATGCTGAAGCGGCACCACAACCCAGGCTAGCGGGTCATCGCGAAGCCACGGCCCGACACTGCCGGCGTCCTCCGCCGTCGCCTTTTCCGTCCGGACGGAATCGAGTTCAATGATTTGCCCCGAGCTGGCGAGATGCGCGAACAGGCGGTCGTCCGGCTTCTCCGGCCCCGGTGCGTCGGGCCAGTTCCAGGCCGGGCCTCGTTCCAGCGCGGCCTCTCCCGGCAGCAACAGAAGCCCGCCCGTCGATCCGGTGAGATCGGACACCGCCTTCACCACGCGCACCTCCAGCGAGGCGGCATGATCGTCCGGTGTTCCCAGCGTGTCGGTGAAGCGCAGCCATTCGCTGCGATAATCATAGCGATGACTGAACAGGTGCTTCGCAACCAGAACCTTGGCCCAGGCCCGCGTCCACGGTGTCGACACGATTGTCAGCAGCGCGGCTGTCGTGGCGAAGATCAATGCCGTCTGTACCAGCCGTGCATAGCTGCCGCCGATCGTTCCCACGACACCGGTCGCCAGCGCCGTGACGGCGACGTAGAGGCCGATCGCAACCAACGCGAGTGACAGAAGCGCGATCGTGCGAGAGACCTGAAGCTTTCGCTCGTCGCGACGCTGGATCGCCAGTCCAAGCAGCGGCGCCAGCACCACCATCACGGCGCCGCGCACGTCGATCAACGCCGCCGGCCACGTTCCGGTGGACCAGGCGGCACCATAAACGACCAGGTCGACCGACCACAAGGCTGCGAGTGAAACAACCGCGATGCGCACGGCGGCTCGCGTTCTCCAAGGTTCGCCCTGCCCCAAACGATAGAGCAGCAACAGCGCGCCGACCGCCGCAAGCAAGTGAAACACGATTCGGGTCTGCTCGAGCAGCTGACGAACGGCCGCATCGGATTGGCCCGCGGACACCGCCGAAAGGCCGATGCTGCCGGCTAGAACAACCGCCAGCACCGCGTAGAGACCCGCTACCTTCGTCATGAAGGCCTCAGCGCGATCTCGACGTGCCAGCGCATACATGAAGGCCAGCCACGCCAAGTCGCGCACGCATTCCGCCTGCCACGTAATTACATGCGGGCTGTCGATGCCTGCGACGGCGAGCGCCCACATCGCCGTTGCAGACAAGGCTGCAATGAACGGAATACGGGGAAGCGACGCGCCCGTATTACGCTGCGAGAAGGCCAGTGTCGCAAACAGCAACGCCGCCAGTGCATGGGTCCATAATGTGATCGTAGCCGCGATCATCTGGCGCCCGACGGCCACAGCACGACGCGCAGCGTCTGGAGCAAGATGAGGAGATCTAGAAAGGGCGAATAGTTCTTCGCGTAGTAGAGATCATATTCAAGCTTGTGTCGCGCATCCTCGATCGACGCGCCATATGGATAGTTGATCTGCGCCCAGCCGGTAATGCCTGGCTTTACCGTGTGGCGTTCAGCATAGAACGGCAACTGCTCCTCAAGTTCAGCAACGAACTGGGGGCGTTCCGGCCGCGGTCCGACGAAGCTCATCTCGCCCTTCAGGACGCTCCAGCACTGCGGCAGTTCATCGATCCGCACCTTGCGAATGATGCGCCCGATCCTGGTGATCCGCGGGTCGCGCTCTTGCGCCCAGACGGCCTGCCCGCCCAATTCGGCATCCTGCCGCATGGATCGGAGCTTCAGGATATCGAACGGCTCGTTGTAGAGCCCGATACGACGCTGCCGATAGAAGGCCGGTCCTCGGCTCTCCACCTTGATGGCAATCGCGGTCAACGCGATCACCGGCAGCATCACCAGCAGCAGCAGCGAACTGGCGACAATGTCGAACGCCCGTTTGGCCATCGCCGACAGCATTCGTCCGGACACGAAGCCGTCAGAGAAAATCAGCCAGGACGGGTTTACGCTGGCCAGATCGATCCGCCCCGTCTCCCGCTCCAGAAAGGCGGAAAACTCGCTGACGTGCACGCCCGTGGTCTTCACCCGCAGAAGGTCCTTCAACGGCAAGGCGTTGCGCCGCTCCTCCAGCGCCAGCACCACCTCGGTGGCGCCGAGCTCGACCACATAGGAGGCCAGGTTAGGGATTGTTCCGCGCGGCACCGCATCGTCAACGGCGACATGCGGCTCCTCCATCGCGACATAGCCGGCGACGACGAAACTGGCGCCGTTGGCGCGTTCCAGCCGCCCCAGCCGCGCGGCTCTGTTGCCGGCACCCAGCACCACGATGCGTCGTCTGAAGCGCTCGCCCCCGATCAGGCCACCGAACAGGATGCGGAGCATCACCAGACCGCTCGTCGCGATCAGCATCGCGTAGAACAGGCTCGAGCGCCAGAAGGTGAGTGAAGGAAGAAAGAAGTACAGCAGGCTGAGGAATATCACCCCCAGCGAAACGGCCACGATCAGCCGCATCGTTGCCTGCCGTACCGATACCAGGACATCGGCCTGATAGGCGCCGACGGCAATCATGGCGACGAACAGCGGGCCGGCAAAGGTGAGGAGCTGCGGTAGTCGTGTCCCGATCGACTCCGCAGCCATGCCGATCTGCGAGGCACGTAGCAGCCATCCCAACTCTGCGGCGGCAAGCAGGATGCCGAAGTCGATCACCCCCAACAGGGCGACCGCATTCGGCACATAATGTTTGAAGACCCTGATCATCCGCTTATGCCCGCCTGCCCCCTTGTAAGGGATACCGACAGGGGGCGTCTGGCACAAAATGGCGAAGAAAGTTTGAATGACCTTTCCGGATCATTTCGCTATCACAAAGGTTAGAGCAGGGGCACCTTCCACTTACCTGATCGGCAGCCGGACCTGGCAAACCGACACACCGCAACATGAGGAACCTGCACGCATGACGTCGATCGTCCCCGTCATCCTGTCCGGCGGATCGGGCACGCGCCTATGGCCGATGTCGACGCCCGAGCGGCCCAAGCAGATGCTGGCGCTGACGGCGGAGCAGACCATGCTGCAGCTTACCGCCGCGCGCGCCGGCGGCGACAGGTTCGATGCGCCGATTGTGGTCGCCAATGCGCGCCACGCGGACATGATCGAGGAACAGCTTGCCGCCATTGGCTGCCGTCCGCAGGCGCTGGTGCTGGAGCCGCTCGGTCGTAATACCGCCCCCGCGATCGCGCTGGCTGCGTTGTGCGTGAATGAGCCAAGCGCCCCGATGCTGGTGATGCCATCGGATCACGTTATTGAAAGCGTGGACGCGTTCCGGGACGCGATCGAAGCGGCTCTGCCGATGGTCGAACAGGGCTGGCTGGTCACCTTCGGCATCACGCCGGATACGCCGGAGACGGGCTATGGCTATATCAAGGTGGGCGAGCCGATCGCACCGGGGGTTCACCGCGTCGACCGCTTCGTAGAAAAGCCGCCGCGGGCAGCGGCCGAGGCGATGCTGGCCAGCGGAGATCACGCGTGGAACGGCGGCATTTTCCTGTTCCGCGCCGATGCGTTCCTCGACGCCCTCGCCCAGCATGAACCGGCCATGCTGCAGGCCGTGCAACGATCCATTGCAGATGGGGAACGATCGGGAACGCACATTCGGCCATCGGCGCAGGCCTTCGCGGAGGCGCCAAACGAATCCATTGACTATGCGGTCATGGAGAAGTCGGACCGGGTGGCCGTGGTCCCTGTTTCGATGGGCTGGAATGACGTTGGTAGCTGGGACGCGCTGCACGCGATCAGCGCGGCGGATGACGCCGGCAACACGATCCGCGGGGAAGTGATCGCGCTTGATACGAACAATTGCCTCGTACGCAGTGATGGCGTGCGGGTCGCGATGGTCGGCGTGACGGACCTGATCGTGGTCGCCTCAGGCAATGACGTGCTTATCGTGCCGCGCGGACGGAGCCAGGAGGTGAAGGCGTTGCTTGACGCGATGAAGAGCAGCGCTGGCTAACAGCGCGCGCTGCTACGCGCGTTCGCGCTCCAGAAGCATGGTCGCCTCAAGCCCGAGCAAGTCGATATAGGCTTTGATGCGCGGCCATTGCTGAGTGACGAACCGCTCCCGTTCCGCAATCCGCAAACGTTCGGCGGCACCAGGCAGAACGAACATGCCGACACCCCGCCGCACCTCGACATAGCCGTCGTCCTGGAACGACTGGTAAGCCTTGGCCACCGTCAGCGGATTGGCGCCATGTTCCGCCGCGAGCGCGCGAACGGACGGCAATTGGTCACCGGCACGATAGTCGCCGCGCAGAATACCCGCGGCGATGGTTCCGCGTAGCCGGATGTAGACCGGGCTGTCCTCGCTACTCAGCGCTGTCATGCTGCCTTAATACAGCAACTGGCGAGATAATCGAGTCATTAGCGTCGCAGCTTGGCTGCGACGCAAGTGCCCCTCAGTCCAATATATGCATCCAGAGCGGCTCGCCGGCCAGGCTCTGTGACCCGCGCAAGCGCTCGAGCGCCGCATGGACGTTCGATTCGGGCGCCTCATGCGTCACGATCGCCAGCAAGGCTGTACCCTCCGTTGGCGTCGCGCGCTGGATCAAGCTTTCGATCGAAACGCCTGCGTCGCGCATCGCCGCCGCGATTTCCGCCAGCACGCCGACGCGATCGGCGACGGTGAATCTGAGATATGCCCGGCCTCTCCGCTCGCTACGCGACGCCACCGACACGGCGGCAAGGGAAGCGGCGGGCATGGCGTAAGGAGGGCCATATTCGCCCCGGGCGATATCGATGAGGTCAGCAACCACCGCACTGGACGTCGGTCCGTCGCCGGCACCGGCGCCCTGGAACAGCAGCCGCCCGACGAAATTCCCCTCCGCAACCACCGCGTTGGTTGAGCCGGTGACATGGGCGAGCGGATGGTCCTTCGAAACAAGATGGGCATGCACCCGCTGGAACAACCCGTTTCCGTCCGCCTCCGCCATGCCGACGAGCCGAACGCGATATCCCAATGCTGCGGCCTCGGCGATATCGGCCGCGATGACGTGCCTGATCCCGCTGACCGATACATCGCCGAACGCCGGGCGCGTGCCGAAGGCGATTGACGACAGGATCGACAGCTTGTGTGCGGCATCGACGCCGTCGATATCGAAGGAGGGATCCGCCTCCGCATAGCCGAGCGCCTGCGCCTCCGCGAGAACATCGGCGAAATCGCGTCCTTCCGCCTCCATCTTGCTCAGGATGAAGTTGCAGGTGCCGTTCAGGATCCCGTAAACCCTGCCGATCGCGTTGGCCGCCGCCCCTTCGCGCAGCCCCTTGATGACGGGGATGCCGCCGGCGACCGCGGCCTCAAACTTCAGCGGCACCCTGGCGGCCTCCGCCGCCTCGGCGAGTTCCAGGCCATGATATGCAAGCATGGCCTTGTTCGCCGTTACGAAGCCCTTTCCGGCTGCGAGGGTGGCGCGCGCCAGCGCCAGCGCCGGGCCGTCGGCGCCCCCCACCAACTCCACCACCACGTCCGCGTCGCATCGCGCCAGCGCCGTAGTATCGTCCACCCACTGCAGGGAGCTGATATCGACACCGCGGTCCTTCGTGCGATCGCGGGCGGAAACGGCGACGATCTCGATCGGCCGTCCGGCACGCCGCGAGATCAGATCGCGATTGGCCTCCAGCAAGCGGATAACACCGCCGCCCACCGTACCAAGCCCCGCCAATGCCACTCGCAACGCTGTCGTCATCGCCATCCCCTTGATGCGCACTCGCGCCTAGGGATTTGGCGAACCGGTGTCGACGGTTCCGATAGCCGCAAAACGGATGAATTTACCCATCGTCTCCCCCTTTTGGGGGATGTGCGACGCCAGCGAACCGATCAACAAGGCCTTGCGACCCAAGCCTGTGAAGTTTCACGGGCGACCTGCCCGGCGCTCTCTCAACAAGAGCGCCGGGCATTTTTCACGCCGCTTCAGCCAGATCCAATCGACCGACCTCGTTTGCAGCGACATGATGCTGGGCCTCAGCACGGTCGGAAACGGGCGCATTGTGCGTCCGTGCGTTCGGGAACGCCAGGCGCGCCGCCAGCACCACCAGCCCCAGCGCAAGATAGGCGACGACCACGCCGACTGGCTGAACGACGAACACCGCGCCCAGCGCAAGGCGCAGCCACAGCGGATTGAAGCCGAAGTCACTGCCGAGCGCGTTGCAGATGCCGAGCAAATTGTCCTTGGGTGCCGCCAAAGGCTTGGTTTCCGCAGTCATGATCAATTGCCTCCAATCGAGAATGGCGACAGCCACCTCCATGCAGCCCTAGAAGCACGATCTGTGCCACTTTTGAATCTCCTTTCTTCCTAGTGACTTATGCTGACCCGGCTAAGGTCGGGGCATAATGCGACGGTGATTAATCCGACTTTTTGGCGCAATCCGCCAAGCCACTTTGCGCTTGCACGCCCATTCGATTCCGTCGCAGCAATGAGCATGAACGCTGCGCCCAAACCGCTGACTGAACTCACCCTGCGAAGCATCCTGCTCGGAGGGGTCATCACGTTCCTGTTCACAGCTGCTAACGTGTACCTGGGGCTGAAGGTCGGCCTGACCTTCGCCACCTCCATCCCCGCGGCGGTCATCTCGATGGCGATCCTGCGCCATTTCCGCGATGCGTCGATCCTGGAAAACAACATCGTGCAGACGATCGCGAGCGCCGCTGGAACACTAGCCGCCATCATCTTCGTGCTGCCCGGGCTCGTCATCATCGGCTGGTGGCAAGGCTTTCCATTCTACCTGACAGCCGGAACGACCGCCCTCGGGGGCATGCTTGGCGTTATGTTCTCCGTGCCGCTGCGCCGGGCACTCGTCGTCGAAAGCGACCTGCCCTATCCCGAAGGGCGCGCCGCCGCCGAAGTTCTGGAGGTCGGCTCCCGTTCGCGCGAAGGCGCGGCGGAAAGCGCCATCGGCCTGCGCCTTCTTGTCACCGCCAGCATGGCTTCGGCAGGATTCGCGATCCTGACGCAGATGCGCCTTGCGGCTGCGGAGGTCGGAACATGGTTTCGGGTCGGCGGCGGCGCGACGGGTGTCTCGGGTGGCCTTTCGTTCGCGTTGTTCGGCGTCGGGCATCTGGTCGGCCTGTCGGTCGGGTTGGCGCAGCTCGTCGGCCTCGTAACCGCGTGGTTCATCCTGCTGCCGATCCTGACCGCAGCCCAGCCCCTGTCCGGGGACGTAGAGACATGGGCGGGCACCATCTTCCGCCAGGACGTGCGCTTCTTCGGCGCGGGTGTGATCGGCGTCGCGGCAGTTTGGACCTTGCTGCGCATCGCCCGCCCGGTCGTCGGCGGGATCGGCTCGGCGCTCGCCGCCAGCCGCGCGCGCCAATCCGGTGCCACCCTGGCGCTGGAAGAACAAGACCTGCCGATCGGCGTCGTCGCCGCCACCTCCCTCATTCTCCTCGTTCCTATCGCCTGGCTGCTTTGGAGCGTCGCTGCCACCGGCCCGATCGCCGGATCCGCGGGGATATTGGTTGCCGGCGGGTTGCTGTTCATCGTGGTCATCGGCCTGATGATCGCCACCGTGACAGGCTATATGGCGGGCCTGATCGGTGCGTCGAACTCGCCCGTATCCGGGATCGGCATCCTCTCCATTCTCGCCGCGTCGCTGCTGCTCGTCGGCCTTTTCGGGCGGGATCTTGCCACCGACGTCACCGCAGCGCTGGTGGCCTATGCGTTGATCGTGACCGGCGTCGTCTTCGGCATCGCGACCATCGCGAACGACAATCTCCAGGATCTGAAGACCGGTCAGCTGGTTGGGGCGACGCCGTGGAAGCAGCAAGTGGCACTGGTGATCGGCGTGATCTTCGGTTCGATCGTGGTGCCGCCCGTGCTCGATTTGCTCAACACCGCCTTCGGCTTTGCAGGCGCGCCCGGCGCAGGCCCGAATGCACTCGCCGCCCCGCAAGCGGGCCTGATCTCCTCACTGGCGAAGGGCGTGCTGGGCGGTGATCTCAATTGGTCCATGCTGCGGTGGGGCGCGGTAGCAGGCTTGTGCTTCATCGCGCTGGACGAAGCACTGGGCAGAGCCGGTCGCATGCGGCTGCCCCCGCTGGCGATCGGGATCGCCATCTACCTGCCCATGGCGGTGATCCTGCCGGTCGTGCTCGGCGCACTGACCGGTGCCGCCTATGATCGCTGGGCCGATCGCACCGCTGACCCGGAACGCGCTCGCCGCATGGGCACGCTTACGGCCACCGGCATGGTCGTGGGCGAAAGCCTGTGGGGGGTCGCCTTCGCCGGCATCGTGGCTGCCACCGGCAGCGACGCCCCATTGGCTCTGGTCGGCGATGCCTTCGTCCCAATCGCCCTGCTCGGCGGAACGCTGCTGTTCCTCGGCTTGGTCGGCTGGCTCTACCGCGGCACGCGACAGGCGGTCACATCAACGCCAGCAGCTTACTGATCTCGACAAAGGCGAAACCAACCGAGCTGTCCGCGATCCCATAGGGCATGAACAGCTTGTCGCCATGCCGCATGGCCCCGCAGGTATATACTACGTTCGGAACATAGCCTTCCCGGTCCTGATCCGCCGCAGCAAGGATCGGTTCGCGTGTGCGCCCCAAGACCTTGGACGGATCGTTTTTGTCGAGCAGCGCCGCCCCGATCGAATATTTGCGCATCGCGCCGACACCATGGGTCAGCAACAGCCATCCCTCGTCCACCTCGATCGGCGGCCCGCAATTGCCGATCTGAACCAGTTCCCAGGGGAAGATCGGGGTCAGGATCAATTCCCCCTCATCCCAATGATCCAGTCGATCGGATCGCAGAAGATAAAGGTTTTCGCCGTCCTGACGGCCGATTGACAGATACTGTCCATTCACCGCCTTGGGGAACAGCGCGATACCCTTGTTGCGCGCGGCAGACCCGGTCATCGGCACGAGGTCAAAGGCGCGGAAATCGCGTGTCCGCATCAGTTCGGACTGGATGCGATTGCCGTTATAGGCGGTGTAGGTGCCCAGCCATTCGACCGAACCGTCTTCATGCGTGAAATGCACGAGACGCAGATCCTCCAGGCCCTTCGACTGCGCTTCGGTGATCGGGAAGATGACCGTGCCGGACAGCGTTGAATCGCGGTGGCGGTGTACCGTCACGGGTCCGGTCGGCGTCTCCGGCCCATCGATGCCATGCGCATCAGCGGCAGTGGCGAACGGCGGCTCGGGGGCCAGCTTCAGCTGGTTCTGATCGGTGATGATGCCTTCACGGAACGCAACCGACGAAATATGCCCTTCGCCCACGGCGCGCAGGCTCATCAGGATGCGCTGCGACCCCTCCGGCATCCCCGACTGATCGAAATGCGGCACCGCACTGGGATTCATCAGCGCGGCGGCGGCATAGCTATATTCATGGCAGAAATAGGCGCCGATCAGCTGCCGCTTTTCATCGCCGATGTTCGTGCCGTCCAGGCCATGGATCTCGGCGATTTCATCGTAGCGCGTCATGAAGACGCGGCGCGTCTGCCAGTGACGCGCTTCAAAGTCCTTCAGGACGGCCGTGAGCTGTTCCCCTGCCTGCCGCGGGGACATGGCGAGGACTTCCGCGATCATGCGTTCGGAGCGGCTTTGCCCCTGCCCGTTCAGCGCTGAGCTCGAAATGTGAAACGGCCTGACGACGACGCGCGACGGATCGGCATGAAGCCGGAGCCGATGATTGAACAAGTCCAAGAAGAAGGCCTCGCATTACCGCCTGGTTCGAAGCGCCGGCGCAAAGGGGTTATGCGACGGCGCGGCCCGACCCTGCCACGCCTTGCGCCGACTTTGAAAGCCTAGAAATCGCGCAACTGGACAATTGCAGCGCCAGGATCGACTCCGCGCCTTGATTGCGATTGAGACCGGTCGGCATCAGCCCATCGAAACAGCCGCCGTCCTGCACCGAGGCGAGCGGCAGATCGAGATCGTTCTGGCCCAGATACCATCCATACGCCCGCTCAGCTTCCTCGCGCCACCGCTCCTCGCCCGTCGCGGCATAAGCGGCACAGCACGCCTCGATCGTCGCCTGCGCTTCCAGCGGTTGCTGATCGAACGGCAAGGGATCCGAATAGGGCCGGCCGAAACTTTCCGTGCCCACTGCACGAAAGCGGCCATCAGGGCTCTTCTGCCGTTCGATGATCCAAGACAGCGTCTCGATACCGGTATCGATCACCTCCTGGCGGCCCAGCGCCTGCCCCGCACGGATCAACGCCTCGGGCAAGCGGGCATTGTCATAGGCGAGAACGACTTCGAACCACACCCAATCAGGGCGGCGAGCCGTGTCGAGCAAGGCCATATGCTCCGCCGGGAAACGCGAGAGGATCGCCTGGGCAAGCTGATGGCCCGGGGAGGCGTCCAGCATGGCAGCCGCGCCGAGCATCGCGAACGACTGGGCACGCGGGCTGCCCAGCTCGAAGGCGACGCTCGCCGTCATGTCGAACATCATCGTTGCCCAGTCGCGGTGCTTGCGGGTGCGGGCATCCCGCGCCGTCACGCCGAGCGCCCAGAGGGCACGGCCGTTCGAATCCTCCGATCCCGAATCCTCGCACCATGTGCGATCGAAGTTCATGAAATTGCGGAAGCGCCGCTGTTCCGGATTCCACGCATACTGGACGAACGAGGCGTAGATGGTGGTCCACTTATCGCGGACACTCTCATCCAGCCCGTCGACCGCACTCATCAAGATGAGGGCGCGGGCATTATCGTCGATGCAATATCCGTGGCGCCGATCAGGAACGGAATAGATCGAATGCTGGAGCATTCCCGTCGAATCGCTCATTCGCTCCACAGCGGAGATATTTGGCGGCAAAGGCTTCACGGCCGCCGATGAAGCGATGCGCTGCGGTCGACCATCAACAATCGCTGCGATTTCCGTCATGGCGCGCTCCGCTACGCGAGACCAGGTCATCGTGCGGCCCCGCTCATAGGCGCGCGACGAAAGTCGTGCGCGGTTACGCTCACTACCCAGAAGATTGCTTATCTCGCGCGCGAAGGCGGAGACGTCGCGGAAGTCCACCAGCACGCCGTGACCATCCGCCAGGATCTCCGTGGCATGAACATAGGGCGTGGAGATCACCGCCTTGCCGACGCCGACCGCATAGGACAGCGTCCCGCTCGTGATCTGTGCCGGGTTCAGATACGGCGTGACGTAAAGGTCAGCCGCCTGGAGATAATCGATCAGATCGTCCTGCTCGACGAAGGCGTCGATAAAGGCGACGTTGTTCTCGATCCCCTTTTCGCGCGCCAGCGCCTTCAGGCTGTCGCGATATTTCTCGCCCTCATGTGCCACGAGATTGGGGTGCGTCGCGCCAAGCACGACATACATGGCGTCAGGGTGCTGATCGACGACGGTGGGCATCGCCTCGATAACCGTTTCGATCCCCTTGCCGGGGGCAAGCAGGCCGAAGGTCAGGATGACCTGCCTGCCGCTCCAGCCGAACCGGGGCTTGAAGGTGGCGGGATCGGCGAATTCTCGATCGGGCACGCCATGCGGGATGGTGACGATCGACCGAGCGTTCGCGCCGTAAACCCGGGTCAGGATTTCGCGGCCACGGTCCGCCATGACGACAATCTTCGCCGCGCGGCGCAGCAGCCCTTCCATCACCCATCGCTCTTGCGCGCTCGGCTTCTCCAGCACCGTGTGCAGCGTCACGATCAGCGGCAGCGTCGTGCGGTCAAGCAAGGCGAGGATGTGCTCTCCCGCGGCCCCGCCGTAGATGCCGTATTCATGCTGCACCCAGATCGCCTGCGCGCCGGAAGCCTCTATGGCGCGCGCGGTTTCGAGATAGGCGGCGCGATCCTCCTGCGGGATCGTTGCGGTGACGGCAGCGGGATAATCGTAGCGTCCGGGATGATCGTCCATCGCATAGACGTCCACCCGCACGTCCGGAAAGCGGCTCGTCATCGCATTGAACGTGTCGGTCGTGAAGGTCGCCAGCCCGCACTTACGCGGCAGGAAGTTGCCGATAAGGGCAATATGCTTGATCGAAACCGGTGCGACCGACTGGTTCATCCTCTTGTGCCTTCGCTGATGTCGAACCCTTTGTTCACAAGGCGTTCAGCCCAACACAACGGGCAGCCCCTACGTTAGTTGCGCGATCTGCTGCACTGCAATGCAAAATTGTTGCTAATCGAGATCAACCGCGCCCGCGATAGGGTGGAACGCCCTGATCGGGCACCCAGAGCCCGGCCGGAGGCGCGCCGGTCTGCCAGAACACGTCGATCGGGATTCCGCCGCGCGGATACCAATATCCACCGATGCGCAGCCATGTCGGCTTCATCTCGGCAACCAGGCGCTCGCCGATCCCGACGGTGCAATCCTCGTGAAAGGCGGCATGGTTGCGGAAGCTGCCCAGGAACAGCTTGAGGGACTTCGATTCGACGATCGTCTCTCCGGGCACATAGTCCAGCACCAGATGCGCGAAGTCGGGCTGTCCGGTCACCGGACAAAGCGAGGTGAACTCGGGAGCCACGAAGCGCACCATATACTCGCGGCCGGGACGCGGATTGGGAACATAGTCGAGCACTGCCTCTTCGGGAGAGGCGGGGAGCGTGCTGCTTTTGCCGAGGTGAAGTGTCATGCCGCGCGAGATAGTGCCGGTCGGGCGATCATGCCAGTTCGTGCCCGACGCCCGCGGTCCGGCGTTCGACCCAGCGTTCGACCCAGCGTTCGACAAGGCCGTTCCAGGGGGTATGAAAGGATATGGATCCACTCGTCTCCACCACATGGCTCGCCGAACAGTCAGGCGCCGGCGACCTGCGCATCGCAGACTGCACCTGGTTCCTTCCGGGTGAGGGGCGCGATGCACAAGGGGAATATGCCGCGGCCCATATTCCCGGCGCCGCGTTTCTCGACCTGGCTGACATCGTCGATGCCGACACCGATCTTCCCATGATGCTCCCGCCGCCTGAGAAGATCGCCGGCCGCCTCAACAGGCTGGGCTTGGGAGATGGTACCCGCATCGTCCTCTACGACAATTCACCGCACCACACCGCAGCCCGGGGCTGGGCGATCCTGCGCAGCTTCGGTGTGACATCGGTCGCACTGCTGGACGGTGGTCTCGCCAAATGGCGCGCCGAAAACCGGCCCGTCGCGAGTGGCGAAGAGACGCCGAAGCCGCGCCACATGACCCCGCGTACGCAAGGCGTCGGCATCCGAACCCTCGCGCAGATGGTCGCCAACGTCGCGAGCGGCGCCGAGCAAGTCATCGACGCGCGCTCGCCCAGCCGCTTCGCCGGTGCCGAGCCGGAGCCGCGTCCTGGCGTGGTTCCCGGGCACATTCCTCGTTCGATCAACCTCCATTATGCGCGTTTCTTCAATGCCGACGGTACGTGGAAACGCGGTTCCGAGCTCGAGGACGTGCTCGCTTCGGGCGGCGTGGACCTGAACCGCCCGATCGTCGCCACCTGCGGTTCCGGGGTCACGGCCGCCGTCATCGCCTTCGCCGGGCATCTGCTGAACCGGGAGGTGGCAATCTATGACGGCAGCTGGGCCGAATGGGGCAGCGATCCGTCGACCCCCAAGGAGACCGGCGCGTGAAGGGCAAGCGGAGCGTCGCTGACGCAACCCGCGTCGTCACGGCGGGGCGGCGCACGGAATGGACGCAGGGGATCGTCAATCCGCCCGTGTGGCGCGCCTCCACCCACCTCTATGACTCGGTCGCTGAGCTGCGCGCGAACGGGGCGCGCGACACGCATCACCGCCTGTTCTACGGCCGGCGGGGCAGCCCGACGCAGTGGAGTCTCGCCGACGCGCTGACGGAGCTGGAGCCCGGCGCGGAGGCGACGTTCCTCTATCCGTCCGGCGTGGCGGCTATCGCTGCGGCGCTGTTGTCGGTGCTTGAGCCGGGCGATGAGCTGTTGCTCGTCGATTCGGCTTATGATCCGACGCGATCGATGGCGCGCGGGCTGCTCAAGCGCTTCGGCATCACCACCCGGTTCTACGATCCGCTGATCGGCGCCGGCATCGCCGATCTGATCGGCGAGCGCACGCGCGCGATCTTCATGGAAAGCCCCGGCAGCCTGACCTTCGAGGTGCAGGACGTGCCGGCGATCGTATCCGCCGCCAAGGCGCGGGGGGTGACGACCCTTCTCGACAATACCTGGGCGACGCCCCTCAATTTCCGCGCGATCGAAAAGGGCATCGATCTTTCGATCCTAGCCTGCACGAAATATGTCGTCGGTCATTCGGACGTGATGCTCGGCAGCGTCACCGCCGCACCGTCACACTGGTCCCGGCTACGCGCCATGAGCTTCCAACTCGGTCAGGTGGCGAGCCCGGACGATGCATGGCTCGGATCGCGTGGCCTGCGCACCATGGCAGTGCGTCTGGCGCAGCACCAGGCCACCGCCCTCGCCATCGCGCACTGGCTGGAGGAGCGATCCGAAGTAGCACGTGTCCTTCACCCCGCCCTGGCGACCTGCCCGGGTCACGAGTGTTTCGCCCGCGACTTCCAGGGGGCCAGCGGGCTCTTTTCCTTCGTGCTGAACGGCGGAAGCGAGGGCGCACGCGCCGCGCTGATCGATGCGCTGGACCTCTTCGGCATCGGCTATTCCTGGGGTGGGTTCGAGAGCCTCGCCATCCCGGTTGATCCGCAGCACCACCGTAGCGCCACCCGTCCGGACTTCGAAGGACCGCTCGTCCGGCTGCAGATCGGACTGGAGGACAGCGAAGACCTGATCGCCGATCTCGCGCGCGGCCTCGATCGTTTCGGCGAGGTGATGTGATGTCGGCGCTGGAGGCCTGGCTTGATGTCAACGGCCTCTCGTTGCCATCGCGCTTCGATGCGCTGGAAGTGGCGATCGCCGGTGGGCTGATGCTCCTCGCGCTCGCCTGCGGCGTCTTCGCGGGGCGCACGATCGGACCGCCCGCTTCTCAGCTGTGGAAGGCGAAGGTGGCGCACCACGGCGAAGGCCTGTGGCTTCGTGTCACCGCCATCATCCGCCACGGCACCGCCGCCATCGTGGCCGGCATCGTGCTGGTTGCGTATCCATGGTCGGCCTGGGGCGGAATGCCGATCGGGCTCGCGCTCGGCAGCGCGACGGCGCTCACTGCGCACCATCTCTTGCGGGGGCTCGGCATCCCGCGCTGGGCGGCGTGGATGGTGGTGACGATATGCTTCATCGCGCTGTTCAGCCGCGCGGTGGGCGGGTTGGAGGCGATCACCGATACGCTGGACCGCGTGGGCGTGGATAGATCGG
>JBELMF010000055.1:13350-18828 GCA_042096015.1 Sphingomonas sp. | reverse complement strand
GTGGCGCCCGATGATGCCGAGAATATCGACAACATCGAAAAGCTGACCGGACAGAAGATCGATCGCCGCGAGGTCACCGTGGAGGCGGCGGCCCGGCCCGAGCGACCGAAGCGTGCCAAGCCCGAAGCCGAAGCACCACGGCGCGAGGAACGCGCGCCCCGCCGCGAGCGGGATGCGGATCGCGGTCGCGATGATCGTCGCCGGCGCCGCGATCGGATCGATGACGGCCCCGATGACGGCGGCTGGAACGGCCCGGTGCCGGCCTTCCTGAGCGTGTCGCTGAGCGCCTGACGATGGTGGCGTGGCGGTACCGGCTCGCCGGCCGCGCCATGCGCCTTTACGGGAAGATCGTGCGCCCGCGTACCTTCGGGGTGCGCGCCCTCCTATCCGATCCCGCCGGGCGGGTCGCGCTGGTGCGCCATCATTATGTGAGCGGCTGGTATCTGCCGGGCGGCGGCGTCGACAAGGGGGAGAGTGCGGAAGCGGCGATCCGGCGCGAGCTGCTGGAAGAGGTCGGGTTGTCCCAGGTGACGATTACGGGCGTGCTCGGCGTCTATCACAACAGGGTAGAGGCGAAGGACGATCACGTCGTGGTGTTCCTGTGCACGGTCGATGATCCTGCCCGGCTGGTCGCCGCGGATCGTCGCGAGATCGCCGAGGTCGGCTGGTTCGACGCACATGCGTTGCCTGCGGGCACCTCCCCGGCGACGCGGCGTCGGATCGGAGACCATGCCGCCGGACAGCAGACGTTCGGATCCTGGTGAGGCGGGCGGCGGGCGGGCGTCAGGCGACCGCGGCCCGCATGGCCCTGCTGTTCGGCGGCGCTTCGTCGTGACGTAAGGTCAGCACCGATACGCCGGTCTTCGTGACCGCCACGGTATGTTCGAATTGGGCGGAGAGCTTCCCGTCCAGGGTTGTGACCGTCCAGCCGTCCTCGCCGGTCACCACCTTCCGACTGCCCTGGTTGATCATCGGCTCGACGGTGAAGACCATCCCCTCGAACAGCCGTGCTCCGGTTCCCGCGCGCCCGTAATTGAGTACCTCCGGTTCCTCGTGCATCTCGCGGCCGATGCCGTGGCCGCAGAATTCCCGCACCACCGAATAGCCGTGACGCTTGGCATGGCGCTCGATTGCGAAGCCGATGTCGCCAAGATGCGCGCCGGGCCTCACCTGACGGATGCCATGCCACATCGCTTCCCGCGCGACCTTCACCAGCCTCCGTGCGGCGGGCGGCGGCGTGCCGACTAGATAGGTCTTGCTGGAATCGGCGATGAAGCCGTTTTTCTCGAGCGTGATGTCGAGATTGATGATGTCACCGTTGCGGATGATCGTACGATCGTCGGGCACGCCGTGGCAGACCACGTCGTTGATCGAACAGTTCAGCACATATTGATAGCCGTACTGGCCCTTGCTCGCCGGGCGTGCGCCAAGGTCGTGTGTGATGAAGCGATCCACGAGGTCGTTGACCTGCAACGTCGTTCGCCCGGCGAGATCGAGTCCGTCGAGCATCTCGAACACTCGGGCCAGAAGCTGGCCCGAACCGTGCAGCAGCGCCAGTTCGTCGGGTGTCTTGATCACCTCAGGCGATTGCCAGATCGGCAAGACGTTCGTCGGCGGTAGCGAGTTGCATCCGGATCAGCTCATGGAACGAGACAGCGGGATTGGCCTCTGCCAGCATGCCGATCTTGATCCAGAATTCCGCCTGCGCGTTGATCGAACGACACATCACCGTGCTCGCGCGGCGCACCTGTTCGTGGAGGTCATCGTCAATCTTCACAATGCCCATATTTTCCCGGCCCCAGTTATGCAAACCGTATATGGAACGAATATGGTGTGTAGCGCGGGGCGTCAACCTTGCCCGGCTCACCAGCGCCGTGTGCGCGGCCGGGCTTGCAGCTCTTCCTCCGGTATGTCGGCCTCCACTTCCCAGCTGTGATTCTCGACGATCCAGGCAGGCACCGGCCGTCCGCGGCCGTCACGTGCGGGTCGGAAGCGAAAGCGTTCGCGGATCAGGCGGCAGGTGACTGCGTCGACGACGGCATTGCCGCTGGACTGGGTGACGATGCATTGCGACACCCGCCCGCTGGTCAGGACGAGATAGCGAACGCCGACGGTTCCATTGAAGCCGGTGATGAACAGACTTTCCGGCAGATCCGACGTGCTCATCCGCCCGCGGACGAACTGGGGTCCGACCTCCTCGCCGTAGCCGCCGGCGCCGTCGCCATCGCCGGATCCGCCGCTGCCAAAGCCGTTGCCGCTCCCGCCGGCACCGGTTCCAGGCCCGCGAACGGGCGCCGAACCGGACATAAAGTCGTTCTCCACAAAGGGTTTAGGGGCGGCGATCACCGGCGGCGGCGGGGGCGGCGTGATGACGATCGCCTCAGGCGCGGCGACCGCCGTCGCGCGGCTGCGCAGATTGGGGGCGGAGGCGCGGCCCTCCGGACGGTTGCTGGTGGTACGCGGCGGAGGGATCACGGCGGGCGGGGGATCGGGGGGCGGTGCGGCGGTGAACAGCTTGAGCCCGTCCTCCACCGCGCGTGAAAATTGAACGGCCAGGCCGGTAATCAGCACATAGCCCAGTGCCGCCTGCACCGCGATCGCCGCCACCGCCGCGATCAGGCGATCACGCGTCCAGCGGGTGCGGGGCTGCGCGGCGTAGGCCATGGGCAACGTAACGCATCGACCGGCCGAACGGCTGCGGATCGCCTTGTGGGGGGGCTCAGCCCGACAAGATCTTCATGATGGCCGCGACGATGCGCGGTTCCTCCTGCCGAGTCGGTGAGAACAAAACAGGAACGAAAATGGCTCAGCCGTCAAGATGGCGGTGGAGGAAGGCGAGTGTCCGGCTCCAGGCGAGATCGGCCGCCGCCTTGTCGTAACGCGCGGCCGAGGTGTCGTTATTGAAGGCGTGATCGACGCCCGCGTAGGTGAAGGCCTCCACCGGCTTGTCCGCCGCGTTGAGCGCGGCGACCCACGGTTCGCCGGTCTGCGCGACGCGCGCGTCCTTCTCGGCATAGTGCAGCATCAGCGGCGCGGAGACCTTGGCCGCCTCGGCCGGGGCGGGGGCGGGTCCGTAATAGGCGACGCCGGCGTCGATCCCGCCGGCCACCGCCATGCGATTCACGAATGCGCCGCCCCAGCAGAAGCCGACCATGCCGACCTTGCCGCTGGATCGCGGCACGCCGCGGGCCTTGTCGGCAAAGGCGCGGGCTTGGGCGAGGGCGAGATCGTAATCGGCGGTGCCGATCAGGTCGCGCGCCTTGTCCTCGTCCGCAGGCGTGCCGCCTTGCGGGGCCAGCAGGTCTGGCGCGATCGCAAGGAAGCCGGCGAGCGCGATGCGGCGCGCGACATCCTGAATGTGCGGGGTGAGGCCGCGATTTTCGTGGATCACCAGCACGACGCCGTACTTCGCGCCTTTTCCGGCGGCGGTGTTCCTGGGCGCGGCGAAATAGGCGCAGGCCGGCTGGCCCGCCTCGCTTCCCTCGCGCAGGGCGGCGTCGATCCTCGCGTCGGCGGGATCGACGATCGCGGCGGCGACGGGGGAGGCGGCGATACCCGCGATCAGCGCCTCGGCCGCCATGGTCGATCCGGCGAGCGCGGTCATCTGCCGCAGCAGCGTGCGCCGGTCGCGATGCTCGTGGGTGAAGGCATCGTAGAGCTGGACGGCGCGATCGCGCAGCGAAGGATCAGTCACGTTTCTCTCCCGAGTCGCCCGTGCGGCACGACGCGCAAGCTAGCGACCGGGGAGGTACGACGGAAGCGCGGCGGATCGCCCCGCCGCGCCTTCCGTTCCGTTCGTCAAAGCAGGAAATCGCCCGCGGTCACCTCCGTCACACCGCCCACCATGCGGAAGGTGAAATCTGCCGCGCCGTCTCCATTTACGTCGCCGCTGACCGAGAGGGACCCTGCCTCATCCGGTACCGCCGCCACGCGCAGTTCACCGGCGACGCCGCTGAACGCAACGCTGCCGACGAAGGTGAAGGCATCGTTCCGCCCCGTCCCCGCGACCGCGTCGATCGACGACAGGTCCAGCCGGTCGCCATGGGTGAAGCCGACGACGGTATCGCCGTTCGTCTCGGCGACGTTCACGAAATAGAGGGTGTCCTGTCCGTCGCCGCCGGTCAGCGTGTCGGCGCCGAAGCCGCCGTGCAGCGAATCGTCGCCGGCGTCGCCGAACAGATGATCGTCGCCTTCGTTGCCCGACAGATAGTCACCGGCATCACCGCCGCGCAGCACGTTCGCCGCGTGATTGCCGGTCAGGTGATTGGCCAGGCCATTGCCGGTGCCGTCGATCGCCTGATTGCCGGTCAGTTGCAGTCGCTCCACCTCCGCGCCCAGGGCGTAGCTGAAATGGACGAGGACGAGATCGTTGCCTTCTCCGGCCAACTCCTGAACGGCGTCAAAGGCATCGTCGACGACATAGGTGTCGCTGCCGCGTCCACCGACCATCAGATCGTTGCCGGCGCCACCGTCAAGGCGATCATCGCCATCCATGCCGTAGAGCGCGTTGCTCCCGGCGCCGCCGACCAGCACATTGTCGAGCCGGTTGCCGACCCCGTTGATCCCGTCCGCAGTCAGCGTCAGGTTCTCCACCCAGTCGCCCAACTCGTACGTCACGCTGCTCAGCACGGTATCGATCTGCTGTTCGGCGGGAACACCGTTCTCCTTGCTTTCGCGCACCATGTCGCTGCTGGTATCGACCACATAGCTGTCAGCACCGGCGCCGCCGATCATCAGGTCCATCCCGGCGCCGCCGTCGAGCCGATCCGCCCCGTTGCCGCCCATCAGCGTGTCTGCATCGTCGCCGCCGCTCAGGCGGTCATCGCCATTGTCGCCGTAGAGCAGGTCATTGCCCTGCATGCCGTTGATCGTGTCGTTCCCGTCGAGGCCATAGACCTTGTCGTTGCCGTTCCCGGCCGTCCAGCTGTCGTCGGTCGGGTCGAGCCGTTCGATCCACACGAAATCGTCGGACTTGCGGATCACATTGTCCGCAAAGGTCAGCTTGGTCATCGTTGAAATGAAGAACTGGGCATCCGACTTGCCGTCGCCGTTGGCGTCGATCTGGACGAGCGTGCGGCCGTCTTCGCGCGCGATCGAACGCACCTGGCCGGCGACACCGGTGAAGCCCCGATCGGTCCAGGTCAGCGTGCCGAAACCGGTGAGCTTGACCTGGTCGGCCATGTCCAGCGCGATGGTCTTGGTGGCTCCGTACAGATCGTACCGGTCGACGATATAGGTGTCGGCTCCGGCCTCTCCGTCAAGGAAGTCCGCGCCCCGGCCGCCGCGAATCACGTCGTCGCCGGCGCCGCCGGCGATCGTATTGCTCGCGTCATCGCCCATCAGCACATCGGCGTGAGCGGAGCCCTGAAGTCCTTCGACTTCGGTAAGCGTATCGACGCCGGCACCGCCGGTATCCTGGGCCAGGTTCTTCTTCATCAGCGTGACGGTGACCCCCGCGTCAGCATGGGCGTAACTCGC
>JBELMF010000055.1:0-13250 GCA_042096015.1 Sphingomonas sp. | reverse complement strand
GGTTCTTCTTCATCAGCGTGACGGTGACCCCCGCGTCAGCATGGGCGTAACTCGCCACATCCCGACCGCCGCCGCCGACCAGCCGATCGTTGCCGAGGCCGCCTTCCAGCGTGTCGTCGCCCGCGAGGCCACGGATCGTCTCGTCTTGCGCGGTGCCGATCAGCATGTCCGCCCCCTCGGAGCCGACGACGATGGCGCGCCCCTTCAACAGGCCCGGTTCAACCTCGTACAGTTCTACCGAGCGATCGAGCTGGATGCTGGCGTTGACGGTACCGTCGCCGTCCGAATCGATGTGGACGATGGTTCCTTCTGAGGTGAGTTCATAAGTGATGCCGCTGCGCACGGCGGCCGTGCGCTCGCCGCTGAAGGCGAGCCCCAGCTTGCGAAAATCGAGCGTATCGCCCTCCGCGGCGCGGAACTCGACAAGGGTGCGGACGCCGCCATTCTCCAGGTCGCCGGTCGCATTGCCGTAGCGATCATAGCCCTGATAGATGCTGGCATCCTCACGGGTGGCGAACAGGTAGCGGTCCGCCCCGGCGCCGCCGATCAGCACGTCCTTGTCCCCGGCGGCGCCCAGCGGTTCCTTCTTGCCGGTCTGGATCAGGGCGCCGCCCGCTTGCAGCACGTCATCGCCCTCGTTGCCCTCGATCGTATCGGCGCCGGTGCCGCCGGATAGCGTGTCATGGCCGCCGCGACCGAAGAGAAGGTCGATCCCGTCGCCGCCGCTGACCGTGTCATTACCCTCGTCACCGTCGAGCAGGTCGTTTCCTGCCAGGCCGCTGAGCGTGTCGTCGCCGCCGCGACCGTGGAGCGAGTTGTCGTAGCGATCGCCCGCCAGCAGATCGTTGAATGCCGAACCGCGCAGCCCCTCGAAGCCGCTTAGCGTATCCTTGCCGGCGCCGCCGGTGTCCTGGGCCGAAGTGCGCGCGAGATCGACCGTGACCGCTGAAATGGCGTGCTCGTATGAAGCGACGTCCGCGCCGCCATATACCTTGCCGTCGATCACCGTGAAGCCGCCGTTCAGCACGTCGTCTCCGGCGCCGCCCTCGATCACGTCGTCGCCGGCCTCGCCCTTCAGATTGTCACCCAGCGTGGTGCCGCGCAGCACGTCATTGCCGCCGCCGGCGCTGACGTTCGCCTGCAGGCTGCCGGCGATGATTTCGAAGCCGGACAGGTCGAAGAAGTTGCCCTCATCGGTGCCGACGATGCCCGAGCCGAGCTTGATCCGTTCGAACCCGGTCGCTTCGGTCGACAGGTGATCGACGGTCAGATAGCCGCCGACGATCAGCGTATCCATCCCATCGCCCCCGCTGAGCAGGTTCTTGCGTCCGCCGCTCGCGGTAATGGTGTCGTTGCCGTCCCCGCCGTCAAGCGTCTCGCCCGTGCCGGTCGAGGTGATGATATCGTCGCCGGCCATGCCATAGACGGTGTTGATGCCCGACCCGGCCTTCACAACATCGTTGCCGTCGCCAGCATTGATGAAGTCGTCGGCGCTGCTCGTCTCGATCTGATCATCGCCGCCGTCGCCGAAGACGGTCGACTTGCCATAGACGTCGCTGATGATGTCGTTGCCTTCGCCACCGATCATCGTATCGTCGCCGTTCTGACCGTTGATCGTGTCGTCGCCGTCGAAGCCGACCAGCGTATCGTTGCCGTCGCCGCCGGTCAGGCTGTCGCGGCCCATCGTGCCGGTCACCTGGTCGTCGCCCTTGCCCGCGTTCACCGAAATACCCGTGTTGTTGGCGCGCGGCGCGGCGAAGCCCAGCATGCTGAAGTCGAGCACGTCGCCCTCGTCGGTGCCGGTGATGCCGAAGTTGCCGTCGAGCAGCTCGAAGCCGTTCGCCGCGCCGAACTTGTGCATGACGGTGCCGGATATCCATAGTGTGTCGACACCCGAGCCGCCGCGCGCATCGACCACCCGGCCGTAGCTGAGCGCGACGCGATCATCGCCGTCGCCTGCGTCGATGGAGATCGTGTCAGTGGCGTTCATCGAGATGGTGATGTCGTCATTGCCGCCACCGCCGGCCACGATGTTGCTCCCCGCGACATCCTTGATGATGTCGTTGCCATCGCCGCCATCGATCGTGTCGTTGCCTGCGCCGCCGTCGATCGTATCGTCGTCTCCGCCGCCGTAGAGCATGTCATTGCCGTAGCTGCCGGTGATCGTATCACGGCCGGCATCGCCCCAGATGCGGTCGTCGCCGTCCTCGCCGAACAGCTCGTCGTTGCCGTTGCCGCCATGGACCGCGTCGTTCTGCGTGCCGCCATAGATGCGGTCGCGCACATTGGTGCCGGTCAGCACGTCGTCACCGGCGAGCCCCTTGAGGTCGAGGCCGCCGCCGGCGGCCGTCGCGGTAAGCGCGGAGAAATCGAGCACATTGGCGCCGGCATTGCCCTGCACCGTCCCGCCCTTGTCGAGCAGCTCGAAGCTGTTCTCGGCGGTAAAGCGATCGATCGTGATGGCGCTTTGGATGGTCAGTTTATCGGTGCCGGCGCCGCCCAGCAGGCGCGACAGGGTGCCGCCTGAGACGATCACCTGATCATTGCCGTCGCCGCCGTCGACATCGTTGCTGTCGCCGAAGCCGGCGAGGAAGCGGATCAGATCGTTGCCAGCCCCGCCGCGCAGGGTGTTCGAGCCGCTACCGCCATCAAGCGTATCGTCCCCGTCATCGCCGTCCAGCGCGTCATTGCCGTAGCCGCCGAGGAGCGTATCGTTGCCGAGGCCGCCCGATAGCGTATCGTGATCTAGCCCGCCATCGATCGTGTCGTTTCCGCCGCCGCCGGAGAGCGTATCGTTGCCGCCGTTGCCCGTGATCTGGTCCGCGCTCGCGCCGCCGGTATAGGTATCTGCGCCGCTGGTGCCCGTGTACGTTGCCATTTGGTCGTCCGATCAGAAATGATGAAATCCGATGCGGCGCGATCGGCGAAGGCGATGGCCAGGCAAATCATCGTTCGACCGACGCGATGCCGGGGAGACGGAAAAGCGATGAAGGCGCGGGCGGCAGCAGGCGCGGGAGTCAGGCGCGGTTCACCAGCCTGTTGCTAGTGGCGGCGCATGTCAAAGATCGTCGCCGCGCTGGCCATCGCAGCCCTTGCCTCCGCAACGCCGGCACTGGCGAATGATGGCAATTCGCCGGATGCCGAACTGGCGAAGTTGCTCGAGGGGCGCGTGGCCGGCGAGCCGGTCAATTGCATCAGCCTGAACAGTGTCACTTCCAGCACGGTGATTGAGGGCAAGGCCATCGTCTATCAGATCGGCACCAAGCTGTACGTCAACGAGCCGCGCTCGGGTGCCGATCGGCTCGATGACGATGATGTTTTGCTCACCCGCAATTACGGATCGCAGCTATGCCGGATCGATTCGGTGCAGTTGATCGATCGCAACTCGCGGTTCGTGCGCGGCTTCGTCGTGCTCGACCGCTTCGTGCCTTATACGAAGATCGCCGAACCGAAATGAACGGAAAGGCCGAACCGCTCAGCTGAGCGGTTCGCCGGCGATCGTGATACGGTGCATCAAGCGGCGATGCCCGTGATAATCGTTCATTGCGTGATGCCAGGTTGAGCGATTGTCCCAGATCGCGATGGAGCCGGGCGCCCATTGTACGCGGCACTGGAATTCCTCGCGCATGCCGACTTGGTACAGATAGCTGAGAAGCGGCATGCTCTCCTCGCGCGTCCAGCCATCGAAACGAAGCGTAAAGGCGGGATTGACGTAAAGGATCTCGCGCCTGGTGCGCGGATGCCGGATAACCACCGGGTGGACGGCATGGGTGCGCTGGTCATGCCCCTTCAGATCGCCGGCCTGATCAGTCTTCGAATAGATGCCGTCCTTGCTGTAGATGTGATCGGCCGAGTGAACCGCACGGATCGTGCGTAGCGTGGCCTTCATCCCTTCCGACAGCGATTCGAACGCGGCCGACATGCTGGCGAAGAGCGTGTCGCCGCCGCTGGGCGGCGTTTCTCGCGCGAGCAGGATCGATCCCATCGCGGGGATCTGATCGTAGCTGTGATCGGTATGCCAGCCGCCGCCGATATTGGTCTGCTGGTTCTCCGCCTTGCGCACCTCGGCGATCTCTGGATGGCCGCCGTTGGCGGGAAAATAGTTGTTGATGTCGATGGTGCCCCAGCGGCGCGCGAAGGCGATATGCTGTTCCGGTGTCAGCTGCTGATCGCGCACGAACACCATGCCATGGTCGGCGAGTGCCTGGCGCATGGCGGCAAAGCCATCGTCGTCCAGCTGGTTGAGATCCACGTTTTCGAATTCGACGCCGACATGTTCGCTGATCGGCTTCGTCCGAACGCGGGGCAGAAGCTGCGTGGCCATGATCCTCTCCTTCGTTGCGAGGATCGCTTTACGCGAGTCGCGCGCACGCTAATGTCACCTTCGTGACAGTTTCCGGGGAACTGATTGCCGCCTTGGCGCGGAACGAGTGGTTCGCCCGCCAGCCGGCGGCGTTGCAGGCACGGCTGGCCGACGCTGGGCGAGTGGTCTCGCTGCAGCGGGGGCAATGGGTTTACAGCCAGGGTGATGCCGGGACCGGACTATGTGCGGTGCTCGGCGGAGCGCTTCGCCTGGAGGTGGCGCTGAGGGGCGAGCGCGACGTGCTGATCGGCCTCGTTCGCGCGCCGATGATCCTGGGGCAGACGCATCGCCACGGTGGCGGGCCGCGGATCGTTACGGTGCGGGCGAACATGCCGTCGCGCGTGCTGATGATCACCGACACCGGCCTTGAGGCCGTGGCGCGCGAGGAGCCCGATCTTTGGCGCGGGGTGAGCGAGCTCGTCTACCGGCAGCTTGAACAGATGACGCGGCTGGCGGCGCACTTGCTGGTGCAAGGCCCCGCCGGCCGGGTCGCGCTGCGGCTGCTGCATTTCGCTGACGGTGATCGGCTGGCCATCAACCAGAGCGATCTTGCCGAAACGACCGGCCTGTCGCGCAAGACGGTCAACGCGCATCTGGCCGCGTTCGAGCGCATGGGGGCCATCGAGCGCGGCTATCGATCGATCCGGATCTGCGACCGGCGGGCGCTGGAGCGCATCGCAGGGGGTTGAGGGTCAGCCGATCGGCATGCCGGGGGGAATGGCGGGTTCGAGAGCCTCATCCTTGAGGGCGGCCGTCAACGCCTCGCGATCGCGGAGTAGGCGCGCGGTGGCGAGTGCCCAGGCGCGGTCCTCGGCATCGGCGAAGCGGCGCCCCGTCTGCGCATCGGCCCAGTCGACCAATGCCTGATCGAGCTGTGCCGTCGCCTCGGATCCGCTCGCGGGGCTGCGCGCAGCCTCGGCAAGGCTCAGCACGATGCGCGTGCCCACCGCGCGCCGTATCGTGCCGAGCCGCGCATCGCCGCCTGCGGTGATGAGCGAGAGCAGTCGCCTCGCCAGTTGGCCCGGCGCAGGGACTGCGGCATCGCGGCGGTGCTGGTCGGCAAGGCGCGCCAGCCGCGGCGGGGAGAGCAGGGCATCGAGGGTTACCTCGGCACCGACCTGCGCGGCGACAAGCGGGTCGAAGACGGCGGCGCCGGCGGTGCGCATCACCTCGATGTCGAATTGCCGGTCGCTGTCGCCCGACCAGCCGGCCGACAACAATGGGATCAGTCGCTCGGGCACGTCGAGCGCCGCCGGGTCGAGCGTCGCGAGCAGCGCGTCGAGCGCGCCCGCCTGCGCCGCGCCGGATACCGCGTTCGCCGTGCCGTGGCCGTCGCCCGCCATGGCATATTCAGACTCCACCCCACCCAGCAGCTTCGCCGCGGCCTCAACCTGGTAGCGGTGCAGCAGCCAGATCGGCACGAACTTGCGCCGCAGATTGGCGGCGGGTTCGTCGGCGGCGAGCGCTTGGGGACCGAAGTGCGCGATGGCGGCGGCGCGCACCTGCATCATGCGGGTGAGCTCGGCGGCGGGATCGGCGCCATCGTCCCACAGGCTGCCCCAGGGCTGCGAGGACGAGACCGCGCGGGCGTTCTCGTCCGAGACGAAGCGCAAGCCCCGGCGCTGCGCCTCGGCGGCCTTGGTGCTGGCGAGTGCGTCGGGGTCGCTGCCGGCCTTGTCGCCGTACAGCCAGTCGATCGCGTACAGGTCCCATGCGCCCAGGCCGGAGCCGTAGGCGTCGGAAAGGTCGGGCGCGCCGTCGACCAGCCCGATGCGCGGCGCGGGATAGTCCATCACCGAGGCGCGGCCCTGCGTGCTGGCGGCAAAATTGTGCAAGAGGCCGAGCGCATGGCCGACCTCATGCGCGGCGAGCTGGCGGATGCGGGCGAGCGCGACTTCGCGCGGATCGTTCGGACCACCCTTGCCGGTGGCGCCGGCGCCGACCAGCCCTTCGTAGATCAGCATGTCCTGTCGCACGCGCAGCGAGCCGAGCAGCACCGATCCCTTGAGGATCTCGCCGGTGCGCGGATCGGTGACGGCATAGCCATACGACCAGCCGCGCGTCGCGCGATTGACCCAGTTGACGACGTTATAGTCGAGGTCGAGCGGGTCGGCGCCGTCGGGCAGGATCTTGACCTGATAGGCGTCGATGTAGCCTGCCGCCTCGAACGCCTGCTTCCACCAGGACGCGCCTTCGAGCAATGCGGTGCGGATCGGCTCGGGCGCGGCATTGTCAATGTAGAAGACGATCGGCTTCTTCACGCGCGAGCGTGGGGCCGCCGGATCGAGCTTGTCGAGCCGGAAGCGGTTGGACAGGTTGCGCACGATCTGGCGGCCGAGCGGTGCGCCGAAGTCCAAGATCTGGGTGGAGAAGCTGCCGCCGCGCGGATCGAAGGTGCGGCTGGTGTAGCCGACCTCGGGAAGGGCGGCGAAGCTATGGCGCACGACCAGCGTGAACTGGCGCGGATCGGGGGCGATGTTGCGCACTTCGGCGCCGGGCGTGTCGCTGGCGTAGGTCTGGCGCGCCTCGAAGACGAGGTTGCGGGGGAAGGCCTTTACCGCATTGACGTCGGCGGCGCTGAGATCGCCGACGAGCTTCCAGCCCTTCTCGCCGCCGCCCTTGAGTTGGTCGGCGATGCCCTTGGTGTCGCGCGCGAGGAACGGGGCGATGTCGACCAGGAGGCGACCGTCGCCAGAGGGGATGACGTCGCCGAGCCAGAGCGTCGAGGTGGCGAAGGCGTCGCTGGCCGCGGCCTGTTCGGCGGGCGAGCCGCCGGTGGCGCGGAAGCGGGTGTTCTCGAGCTCGAAGGCGACCTTCTTGCCGAGGCGGCGGACGACGAGGATCTGCGCCGGGCCGGGTGCCGCGCGGTCGAGGCCTACGGGCGCGGAGCCGAGGCCGGTGCGAAGCGCGGTGGAATAGAGCAGGCGGGTGGAGACGCCGTCTGCGGCTGGGGCGGGGAGCGAGAGGAGGATGCGGCCACCGGTGCGGTCGAGGTGGATCGGGAGGAGGCCGTCGAGGCGCTCGGTGTTGGCGAGGGGGTTGGTGGCTGGTTCGGCGTTCGCGGCAAGCGGCGCGGTGGCGAGCGCGAGGCCTAGCAGCAGTGTCGTGCGGATCATTCGGTGTTCTCCCCTTTAGCGCGATCAGTAGGTCGGCGATCAGCGCTTGGCCAGCGCGCCACCTGCTCCCCTCCCCTTGGGGGAGGGTGGGGTCTCACCGAGACCGCGCGCTGGTGGACGGGCCCTCACCCTTCCAACTCGCTTTCGCGAGCGGGCCCCTTCCCTCTCCCCCGAGGGGAGAGGGATTGCTTGCGCGCGCGCAGGGGCGGGGCGATACGACCCGCATGACCGTCGAGACCGAGGACCATTCCCGCCACAATGAGCGGATGCGCCGCATGAAGGTGGCGCGGGATCGGATGCAGGCGCGGCGGACGCTCGAACGGGGCCTGCTGATCGTCCATACCGGTAATGGCAAGGGCAAGTCCTCCGCGGCGTTCGGCATGGCGATCCGCTCGATCGGCTGGGGGATGCGCGTTGCGATCCTGCAATTCGTCAAGGGGACGTGGGAGACGGGAGAGCGCAACTTCTTCGCCGATTATCCGAGCGACGTGGTCAGTTTCGAGAGCATGGGCGAGGGGTTCACCTGGGACACGCAGGACCGCGCCGCCGACATCGCCGCGGCGCGGCGCGGGTGGGAGCGGGCCAAGGAACTGATCCTCGATCCCGAGATCGACTTCGTGATCCTCGACGAGCTCAACATCGTGCTGGCCGACGATACCTTGCCGTTCGGCGAGGCGCTGGCGTTCCTGAAGGAGCGGCCGCTGACCAAGCACATCTGCGTCACCGGGCGCGGCGCGCGGCCCGAGCTCACCGAGATCGCCGACCTCGTCACCGAGTTCGGCGAGGTAAAGCATCCGTTCCAAGCGGGGTTCAACGCGCAAAAGGGCGTGGAATATTGACGAAAGGGCCGCGTCGGATCTAGGGGGCCGCCCGCGAACGGTTCCCGGAGACGGGATGAAAAGGGAAGTCGGGAAAGGCTGAAAGGCCCGCACCCGCGCTGCCCCCGCAACTGTGATCGGCGAGTGCCGCCCACCCCAGCCACTGGAGCGATCCGGGAAGGCGGGGCGGCACGGGGACCCGAGAGCCAGGAGACCTGCCGGTCGCACGTCGATCCATCGCGCGGACGGGGTGTGCCGGGCGGACGAGGCCGAAACCCTCGAGCGAGCGACATGAGGGATCGGCTGACGGTCGGCGCCACGGAGCGCTGGCCGCAGCCCTGTATCGGGGCAAGAACAATGAAGATCATCCACTGGCTCGCGGCGTCCACCGCTCTGGTTTCCGCGCCGGCGCTGGCGCAGGATCTCGATCGCGACAGCGACATCATCGTCACCGCGAGCGGCGTGCCGCAGGATGTCGACACCACCGGGCAGGCGGTGACGATCATCGATCGCGAGACGATCGAGCAGCGCCAGACTGTCGCGCTGTCCGACCTGCTCCAGACCACGCCCGGCATCACGGTGACCCGCAATGGTGGCCTCGGCACCAACACCGCGGTGCGCATCCGCGGCGCGGAGGGTGACCAGACGCTGACGCTGATCGACGGCGTGCGCGTGAACGATCCGTCGTCGCCGGGTGGCGGGTTCGATTTCGCCAATTTGCTGACGTCCACGATCGAGCGGGTCGAAGTGCTGCGCGGGCCGAATTCGGTGCCGTGGGGCAGCCAGGCGATCGGCGGCGTGGTCAACGTGATCACCCAGCGGCCGACCGAGGGGCTGCAGGCGCGCGGCAATGTCGAATATGGCGACATGGACACGCTGTTCGCGAGCGGCGGCGTGTCGGGAAGCAGCGGGATCGTGTCGGGATCGCTGAGCGGCGGTTACCTGCGCACCGACGGCATCTCGGCCTATGACCAAGGGACCGAGCGTGACGGCTATCGCCAGTATGGCGCGAGCGGGCGGGTGGAAGTGGCGTTCGCGCCAAACATCCGCCTCGACCTGCGCGGCTATTGGGCGGACAGCCGCACCGATCTCGACGGCTTCCCCGCGCCCGCCTACACCTTCGCCGACACGCGCGAATATTCGACCGCGCAGGAATTGTACGGCTATGCCGGGCTGCACGCCGACTTCGCAGAAGGCCGCTTCCGCAACACTGTCGCTTTCCAGATCGCCGACATCAACCGCGACAATCTCGATCGCGATCAGGGCGCGGAGCCGCAGTTCTTCGGGCGCGGGCGCAGCGAGCGCTATACCTACAAGGGCGATTTCCAGGCGCTGGACCAAGTGCGCATCGTCGCCGGCATCGAGCATGAGGATACGCGCTATTTCGACGGCACCGGCCGCTTTGGCCGCGGGCTGACGAGCTTCTGGGGCGAGCTGATCCTGACGCCGGTCGAGGGGCTCGCCGTGACCGGCGGCGTGCGCCACGACGACGACGATGCGTTCGGCGGGCGCACCACCTTCGGCGCCAACGCTGCCTATACGCTGCCGACCGGCACGACGCTGCGCGCCAGCTACGCCGAGGGGTTCAAGGCGCCGACGCTGTACCAGCTCTATGATTCCTTCTCCGGCAATGCGGATCTCGATCCGGAGACGGCGAAGAGCTGGGACGTGGGCGTCGAGCAGCGGCTGATCGGCGACCAGCTGGTCGCCAGCGCGACCTATTTTAACCGCAGGACGCGCAACCAGATCGACTATGACCTGCGCACCTTCAGCTACAGCAACATCGCGCGGGCGCGGGCCGAGGGCGTCGAGATCGGGCTGGTGATGCGGCCGACCGAGCGGTTCACGATCAGCGGTTCGTACAGCCACATCGATACCGAGAACCGCAGCGACGGGTTCGTCGGCAACGATTTGGCGCGCCGGCCGGAGGACAGCGTGAGCATGTCGGCGGATTATCGCTTCCCGTTCGGCCTGGGGCTGGGCGCGACGGTGCGGGTGGTCGGCGACAGTTTCGACAATGCGGCGAACACGGTGCGGCTGGACGGCTATACGCTCACCGACATCCGCGCCGAGCTGCCGCTGGGCGATCGTTTCTCGCTGTATGGGCGGGTCGAGAATCTGTTCGACGCGGAGTATCGGACGGTCGCCAATTACGGCACGCTCGGCCGCGCGGCCTATGGTGGCGTGCGGGTGAAGTTGGATTGAGCTGATGTGCCGAGCATTGGGATACTAAGAGCTGTTCCCCGGCGGAGGCCGGGGTCCAGTTGGGAGATGCCTGGTTATGATCACTGCGGCCTTTCCAGCTGGGCCCCGGCCTTCGCCGGGAAGGCGGCGCGGGAGAACGATCCTGCTCTTCGCGCTCCTGCTTGCCGGCTGTTCCGCCGGTGAACCGGCGCGGCGCGGCGGGATCGTGTCGCTCAACCCGTGCGCGGACCAGCTGCTGCTTGCGCTCGTCCCGCCGGAGCGGATCGCGGCAATCAGCCACTATTCGCAGGACCCGCGCGCGACCTCGATCCCGCTCGATGTGGCGCGGCGGTTCCGCACTACGGCGGGGACGGCGGAGGAGGTGATTGCGCTCTCGCCCGACCTTGTCCTCGCGACGAGCTTCACGCCGCCGGCGACGCGCGCGGCCTTCGAGCGGGCTGGGCTCAGGACGCTGTATCTCGGATCGCCGACGACGGTCGCGGGGAGCAAGGCGCAGATCGCAGAGGTCGCCGACGCGCTGAAGGCGCGCGGGCGGGGGCAGATGCTCAACGCGGGCATTGATGCGGCGGTTGCCGAGACGAGGAGCGTTGATGCACCGGTCTCCGCGCTGCTGTTCATCGGCGGCGATCTGGCCAACGGCGCCGGCACCTTGCTGGACGAGATGATGGGGCACACGGGGCTGCGCGATGCGGCGGCCGATTATGGCGTGGCGATGACCGGGCGCTTGCCCGTCGAAACGATCGTGGCACGGCCGCCGGCGCTGATCCTGTCGCCGGATGGCGGCGGGCGCACCGCGGGGATGCGACGTCGGCTCCTCGGCGGCAAGACGCGCGAGGTGTCGTTCGCACGCGAACTGATCAATTGCGGCGGGCCGACGATCCCGGCGGCGCTGCGGCGGCTGGCCGCGATCCGGCGGGGGGCGTGATGCGGCTCAACGTGGTGCTCGGGTTGGTGGTGGCGGCGCTGTTCGCTGGCTCGCTGATGGCGGGGAAGGCGTGGGTGCCTCTCGACGCCTGGTGGTCGGGCGACCCGCGTTGGGCGATCGTGACTCAGCTCAGGTTGCCGCGTGCGGTGCTAGGGGTGCTGCTGGGCGGCGTGCTCGGGCTGTCGGGGGCGGTGTTGCAGGGATGGCTGCGCAACCCGCTGGCCGATCCGGGCGTGCTGGGTGTGTCGTCTGCGGCGGCGCTAGGGGCAGTGGCGGCGCTGGTGCTTGGCGTGGGGAGCCAGTGGGGGGTGTTCGCTGTCGCCATGGCTGCGGCGGTGGGGGCGATGGGGTTGCTCGCCGCGCTGACTTGGCGCGCGGAGAGCCCGGCGGCGTTCGTGCTGGCGGGGACGGTGCTCGCCAGCCTTGCGGCGGCGCTGACCGCGTTCCTGATCTCGATCGCGCCCAATCCTTATGTCGTCGCCGAGGTGATCGAATGGCTGATGGGGGCGCTGACCGATCGCGGGCCGGATGATCTGCTGCATGCGGCGCCGTTCATGCTGGCGGGGGCGGCGTTGCTGCTCGGGACGGGGCGCAGCCTCGATGCGCTGACGCTCGGGAGTGATGCCGCGCGGTCGCTGGGGGTCGATCTTCGGCGAGTGCAGGCGCTGGTGATCCTCGGCACCGGCTTGTCGGTCGGCGCCGGCGTCGCGGTGACGGGCGTGGTCGGCTTCGTCGGGCTGGTGGTTCCGCACCTGTTGCGCCCGCTGGTCGGTGCGCGGCCGTCGGCGCTGTTGGTGCCGAGCGCACTTGGCGGCGCGGCGCTGGTGCTGGGGGCGGACAGCCTGTGCCGGCTGGTGCCGGGGGCGGGCGAGGTTCGGCTGGGGGTCGCCATGGCGCTGATCGGCGGGCCGTTCTTCCTGGTGCTGCTGCTCGGTGAACGAGGCCGGGCATGGCGCTGAGCGCTGATGGGCTGACCGTGGCGCTGGGCGGACGCCCGGTGCTGCGCGACGTGTCGGCGGCGTTTGCACCGGGCCGGGTGACGGTGGTGCTGGGCGCGAACGGGGCGGGCAAGAGCACGCTGCTGCGCGCCGCCGCCGCTTTGGTGCCGGTTGCGGCGGGGCGGGTGGTGCTCGACCACGACGACGACGTGGCGGCGATGCCCGCGCGGGAGCGGGCACAGGCGATCGGCTATCTGCCGCAGGATGCCGTCGTGCACTGGAACATGCGGGTGCGCGACGTGGTCGCGCTGGGGCGCCTGCCGCAGGGCGACGGCGGATTGGCGGTGATCGACGCGGCGTTGCTGGCGACTCGGACGGCGGGACTGGCGCATCGGCCGGTGCGGGAGCTCTCGGGCGGGGAGCGGGCGCGCGTCTTGCTCGCGCGAGTGCTGGCGGGGGAGCCGCGCTGGCTGCTCGCCGACGAGCCGCTCGCCAGCCTCGATCCGCTGCATCAGCTCGAGACGCTGGCGCTGCTGCGCGACGCGGCGGCGAGCGGCATGGGGGTGGTGGTGGTGCTCCATGATCTCACCCATGCGGCGGCGGTGGCGGACGAGGTGCTGCTGCTGAAGGACGGGGCGGTGCTGGCGCATGGGCCGGCAGAAACGGTGATGACGGCGGCGTATCTGGGGGCGGCTTATGGCGTCCACGTCGAGATGCTGGTGCGGGCGGATGGCAGGCGGGTGATCGTGCCGACCGCGCCGTCTGACCAGGCTGGCTTGAACATATAAAGATATCTTTATATGCTGTGCGTCATGCCCAGGCACGCCACATTTGCGCCCGATGGCGCCCGCGAAGCCCTGCTCGCCGCCGCGCGCGAGCGTATCC
>JBELMF010000054.1:0-18947 GCA_042096015.1 Sphingomonas sp. | reverse complement strand
GCCGCGACGCAAGGGTTGCCCGTGCCGTCGAGCGTCGAGGAAGCCGCCACCTTCGCCGCCGCCAACCCCGATTATCCCCGCACCGTCTGCGGCCCGCCGCTGATGCACGGCACCGGGCTGCTCTCCTCCTACGGCGCGCTGCTCGCGGGTGGCTTCGTTGCGACCTTGCCGAGCCGCAGCTTCAATCCTGTCGAAGCGCTCGACGCGATCGACAAGTGGCAGGCCAATCGCCTGATCGTCGTCGGCGACGCCTTCGCACGCCCGATCCTCGAGGCGCTTGATGCCGAGCCGAACCGCTGGGACGTTTCCTCGATGCGCCTCATCAGCTCGTCGGGCGTGATGTGGACGCAAGGGGTGAAGGACGGCCTGATCCGCCACATGCCCGAGGCGGTCTGCCAGGATAATTTCAGCTCGTCCGAGGCGATCGGCATGGGCGCCTCGCTGACCACCAAGGACGGCACGGTCGAGACCGCCAAGTTCATGGTCGGCCCGCGCTGCCGCGTGCTCGACGATGACGATCAGCCGGTCGTGCCGGGCTCGGGCGTCACCGGCAAGGTCGTGCTCGCCCCGCCCAACCCGGTGGAATATCACAAGGATCCCGAGAAAAGCGCGCGCACCTTTCGCGTGATCGACGGCGTCCGCTACACCGTCTCGGGCGATTTTGCGCAGGTGGCGGCGGACGGCACGCTGATCCTGCTCGGCCGCGGCTCGGCCTGCATCAATTCCGCCGGCGAGAAGATCTTCCCCGAGGAAGTCGAGGAAGCGCTCAAGCTCTGTCCCCGGGTGGACGACGCGCTCGTCTTCGCCATGCCCGATCCGAAATGGGGACAGGCAGTCGCCGCGGTGGTCCAGTCGGACGGCTTCGATGAAGGCGCAACCCGCGACGTGCTGCGCCACAAGCTCGCGGGCTACAAATTGCCCAAGCTGATCGTCGCCACCGGCGAATCGCTCCGCGCGCCAAACGGAAAAGCCGATTACGCCAAGGCCAAGCAACTCGCCGGCGTTGCCTAGAGTAACGTCACCCGGCTGAGGGCCGCGGTGACGAAAGAGCCGGCCACTTTCTTTCGCAACGCTGACGGCCGCATTCAGCCGTCATTCGCCACCTTGCTCCATAAGCGTGTCATCGAATGGGCCGGCTTGTGCGCCGGCGATGGAGTGTATCGAACGATGCGTAGGAAGTGGATCGCCGCGCTGATGGCCGCGGCGGCGCTGGTGCCGGGCATGGCGGCGGCGCAGGATCGCGGCGGCGGTCGCGGGCAGGGCGGCTGGCAGCAGCGGCACGGCAATTCCGATAGCGGGCGGCAACGCGCCGCTCCTCAGTCCCGACCCGACACGGCACCGCAGCGCCAGAACAACGGGGGTAATCGTACCTGGCAGCAGCGCCCGCAGGCGGCGCGGACCGAAGCAGGCCGTGAGTTCCGTCAGGAGCGTCGCGACGACCGTCGTACCTTCGCCGCCGAGCGCCAGCGCGACCGCCAGGCGCTCACGTCCGGCGCGGTGACGCGCGACGCCTATCGCGCCGATCGCAACCGCGACGCTCAGGCCTTCCGCCAGGATCGCCGCGAGGACCGGCGCGATTTCAGCCGTGATCGCCGCAACGAGGTGCAGCGCAGCTGGTCGCGCAGCGGCGCCGACTGGAACGATCACGGCCGCGATCAGGCGCGCCGGTCGGACTGGAACGATCAGCGTCGCTGGTATGGCGGCAGTGATCGTGGGTACGGGCGCGGTGATTGGCGCGGGGACGGGCGTGGCGGCTGGAACCGCGACTGGCGCCGTGACCAGCGCTATGACTGGAATCGCTGGCGCTACGCCAATCGCAATGTGTTCCGCCTGCCGCGCTATTACGCGCCTTATGGCTGGAACTACGGCTATCGCCGGTTCGCGGTCGGGGCCGTGATGTCGTCGATGCTGTTTGCGCAAAGCTACTGGATCAACGATCCCTGGGCCTATCGCCTGCCGGACGCATACGGCGATTATCGCTGGGTGCGCTACTATAATGACGCGCTGCTGGTCGACGTCTATTCCGGCGAAGTCGTTGACGTCATCCACGACATCTTCTGGTGATGCCCAGTGGCGGGCGGCGTTGAGCCGCCCGCCCCGCTTTCGTCAGCTCAGCAGCGCGTTACGCCACTGCCCGATCACGCATTCACGCTGGTCCCGATCGCCGCATTTACCAGCCCGCCGTCGACCACCAGCGTGCCGCCCACGACATAGTCGCTCGCCCGGCTGGCGAGGAAGATCGCCGCGCCGGCCATGTCATCGAAATTGCCGATCCGGCGCATCGGAATGCCCTGGGCGACCTGATCGCCATGGTCGCGCGCCGCGCGGTTCATCTCGCTTGCGAAGGCGCCGGGGGCCAGGCTGGTGACGATGATCCCGTCGCCGATCAGCCGCGCCGCCATCCGCTTGGTGAGATAGATCAGCGCCGCCTTGGAGGCGTGATAGCTGTACGTGTCCCACGGATTGAGCCGCATGCCGTCGATCGAGGTGATGTTGATCACCTTGCTGGGCGCCTCGTGGCTGGCCTTTGCCTTCAACAGCCCGTGCAGCGCCTGCGTCAGGAAGAACGGCGACTTCACGTTCAGGTCCATCACCTTGTCCCAGCCGCTCTCGGGGAACTCCTCGAACGGCACACCCCAGGCCGCGCCGGCATTATTCACCAGAATGTCGAGCCGGTCTTCCCGCTCGCCGATCGCCGCGGCCAGCGCCCGGCAGCCTTCCACCGTGGAGACGTCCATGGGCAGGGGAATGCAGTTCGGCCCCAGCTCGGCGGCCGTCTCCTCGCAGGCTGGCGCCTTGCGGGAGGAGATGTACACCTTTGCCCCCTGTTCGATGAACGCCTTTGCGATGATCTTGCCGATGCCGCGACTGCCGCCGGTGACCAGTGCGGTGCGCCCTTCCAGGCTGAAAAGATTGTTCAGGCTCATCGTCATCCCTCCTTGTTTCAGCGGTCGGCTAGCGGCGCCTGGCGCATGCGACAAGCGGCCTACCGAAAATTCGAACAGGTTATGATTGACGGGGCTACGCACCATACTATGCTGCCGAAAACACAAAATGATAGGACGAGAGGATGCGCTTTTCGGGAAAGCGTGCCGTGGTGACGGGCGGTGCGTCCGGCATCGGGCGCGCCACGGCGCTGCGGCTGGCCGAGGAAGGAGCCGACGTATGGGTCGGTGACATCGATGTCGCTGGAGGTGAGGAACTGGCCGGCACGTCGAACGGCAAGATCCGGTTCCGACGATGCGACGTCACCGATGCGGATGACATCCGCGCGCTCGTCGAGGCGCCCGGCGAGCTCGACGTCCTGTTCAACAACGCCGGGGCGGGTGGCACGCCGGCAAAGATCGACGAGATGGCACCCGATGACTGGGATCGCACCCAGTCGCTGCTGCTCCGCTCGGTGGCGCTCGGCATGCGGTACGCCGCCCCGCTCATGGCGAAACGGGGCGGGGGCGCGATCGTCAACACCTCGTCGGTGTCGGCGCTCGGCACCGGCTATGCGCCCATTGCTTATTCCACGGCCAAGGCGGGCGTGCTCCATTTGTCGAAGCTGGCGGCGGCTGACCTCGCCAAGGACAATATCCGCGTCAACGCGGTGATCCCTGGCTTCATCACCACCAACATCTTCACACGCCACCTGGAGGTGCCCGCCGAGAAGCGGGCGCTGGCCAATCAGGCGATCGCGCAGATCGCGGCGGGCGCACAGCCCGTGAAGCGCGCGGGGCGCCCGGAGGATATCGCCGCCGCCGTTGCCTTCCTGCTCAGCGACGAGGCGGGTTTCGTCACCGGCACGCATCTCGTGGTCGACGGCGGCATCACCATCGGCACCCGGCAGAGCTGGGATCCCGACCAGCCTGGATTGTTTGCCGCACTGGAGGCATTCCAATGAACGCAACGCTTGCGAGTTCAGCCACCGTTTCCGTTCCCGGCAAAACCGGCGTGACGGGAGGAGCAGGCGCGGCGCCACCCGCCCGCCGGCTCAAGTCCGGAACCATGGCAAGCTACGGCTTCGGCGCCGCGGCCTATGGCGTGAAGGATTCGGGCTTCGGCACCTTCCTGTTGCTGTTCTACAATCAGGTGATCGGCGTGCCGGCAGCGACCGTCGGCTTCGTCATCATGTGTGCGCTGATCATCGACGCCTTCGTTGATCCGACGATCGGCTTCCTGTCCGATCGCACGCGCACGCGATGGGGGCGCCGCCATCCTTGGCTCTACGGTTCGGCGCTGCCGATCATGCTCGGCTGGGTGCTGCTCTGGAACCCGCCGCAAAGCTCGCAGGCGGCGACGCTTGGCTGGCTGTTCGCGGTTGCCGTGCTCGTGCGCAGCGCGGTGAGCGCGTATGAAGTGCCGAGCCAGGCGATGGCGGCGGAGCTAAGCGCCGATTATGACGAGCGCACCCGCATCATGGCCTTTCGCTATTTGTTCGGCTGGGCCGGTGGCCTGGTGATGCTGATCGCAGCTTATTGGGTGTTCCTGTCGCCGACGCCCGAATATCCCAACGGGCTGCTCAATCCGGAAGGCTATAAGAGCTTCGCCATTGCCGGTGCGCTGTTCATGGGCGTCGCGATCCTGACATCCGCCCTGGGGACGCACCGCGAGATCCCCAACCTTCCGGCGCCGGTGATCCAGAAGCAGTCGCTCGGTCGCAACTTCGCCGAGCTCGGCCAGACGCTGCGCAACAAGGCCTTCGTCATCCTGATTATCGCCGGGCTGTTCGTCTTCACCAACCAGGGGATCACCTATGCGATCTCCAACTATCTCTACACCTATGTGTGGGGTTTCACGACGGTGTCGTTCCTCGGGCTGACCGTGCCCACCTTCGTGCCGCTCAGCATGGTGTTGTTCGGCGGGGTGCTGGTCGCGTTCGTGGCTGCGCCGAAGATCGGAGAGGTGACCAGCAAGCCCAAGGCGGCATCCACCGCGGCGATCCTGGCGATCATCATCGGCACGACGCCTTATTGGCTGCGCCTGGCAGGGCTGTTCCCAGATTCCAGCAGCCCCGTGATGCTCCCGCTGCTCTTCGGCATGCTGGCCGCCGCGACCGCCACCAGCGTCACGGCGCATATTCTCGGCTCGTCGATGATGGCTGATGTCGTCGAGGATTCGGAGCAGCGCACCGGGCGCCGGTCGGAAGGGGTGTTCTTCGCCGGCGGGTTCTTCATCCAGAAATGCACCAGCGGCGTGGGTATCTTCGTGACAGGTCTGATCCTCGCTGCGGCCGGATTCCCGGCCAAGGCCGTGCCCGGCCAGGTGCCGGTGGCGGTGCTCGATCGGTTGACCGTCATCTACATCGTCTGCGCCACCGCGCTCGCGCTGGTGGCGGCCCTCGCCTATCGCGCCTTTCCGTTCGGGCGGGCGGAGCATAGAGCGCGGCTTGAGGCATTGCGGATGCAGGCGCTTGATTCGGAGCGCGTCGACCCGGTTCCGTAACCCAATGAACGACGGGATTGCGACGAAACGGCGCTTCGTCGGCACCCCAACACCGTTCATCGGAAATGGTTCCCGCCGATATTGGTATTTTTCCTGACCCCCCGTAGCCAGCTTTCAACGAACGTCGGGTTGACCGGGGGGTCGCAATGCAAGTCAAGTCTTTGGTGGCGCGCGCCGCGCTGGTGGTTTCGTGCGGTCTGATGACCGCCACGGCGGCAAATGCGCAGTTCTGGCAATGCGCGCCTTATGCCCGGGAGATTTCGGGCATCCAGATCCACGGCAATGCGAACACCTGGTGGGGCCAGGCTGCCGGGCGGTATGAGCGGGGCAACACGCCGAAGGTCGGGGCCGTTCTCTCCTTCCAGTCCACTCGCCGCATGCGCGTCGGCCATGTCGCGATGGTCAGCGAAGTGGTCAGCGATCGCGAGGTTCTGCTGACCCATGCCAACTGGTCGCGGCGCGGCGGTATCGAGCGCAACGTGCGCGCGATCGATGTGTCGGCGGCCGGCGATTGGAGCCTGGTGAAGGTTTGGTACGCTCCCAACGGTGGGCTGGGCACCTCGGATTATCCGACGAACGGCTTCATCTATGCCGATCACTTGCCGGGCGCGGCCCCGGCGATCGCGGGCGCGGACGACGAGGCCGATGAGACGCGGCTGGCCAATCTCGCCATTGCCGCGGCGGCATCGGTCCCGGTGCAGGGCGGCGTCACGCTCGGTAACTGACCGGGCCGAAACCCGGGATTATTCCCTGGATAGCGCTGATCAGGCCGGGCGGAAGGCCATCGCCGCGCCGTTCATGCAATAACGCTTGCCCGTCGGGGGCGGCCCGTCATCGAATACGTGGCCCAGATGCCCACCACAGCGGCTGCAGTGCACTTCCGTCCGGGTCATGCCCAGCGTCGAGTCTCGTCGCGTGCCGACCGCGCCCTTCAGCGGTGCCCAGAAGCTCGGCCAGCCCGTGCCGCTCTCGAATTTCGTGCGCGCTGCGAACAGCGGCTGGGCGCATCCGGCGCAGATGAATGTTCCGGCACGCTTTTCCTTGTTCAACGGACTGGTGAACGGCCGCTCTGTCGCCTCATGGCGCAGCACGCGATAGGCCTCCGGCGACAGCTTGGCGCGCCATTGTGCGTCACTCAGTTGCACGGGGAAGGTCTCGGCGGCAGCAGGGGTGGCGCGGCAGGCGGCCAGCACGGCTGATGTACAGCCGGCGCCGATGAGGCCCAGCAGCCGACGGCGATCGATTAAGCGCTTCATTGCAGTGACATGGGGATCACCGCCGCTGATCGCATCGGCCGGAACGAACAAAGTTCTTCAAATGTTATCGCGCCATGTCGTTCCAGCAGCTCGACCCTCCGATCCCTCTCCATGTCCTCGACAAGGGCGCGGGCTATGCCATCGCCGTGATCGACTATGGCCAGGAGCATAACCTGATCTGGGTCACCGCGATCAATGAGACCGGGGAGATCTGGTGTGCGCCCAACCCGCGCGTGCGCATGGCCGCGAACTGGACGATGGGGCGGGCCAAGCCGCGCGCCGTCGAGACCGCCAAGGGTGGTGACTGTTCCGGCTCGGATCCGCTCCCCGACGCGGCGTGACTCGTCGCGTTCGGGCGCGTGTGATACCGGCCCGTCATGCTCGATCCGCAATCGCCTGACGTGTCACCCGCTAGCCTGATCGCCGGCATGGCGGCGGAAGCGCGCCGCGCGGCGATCGATCTCGCGCGGCGCACGACGGATGAGCGCCGCGCCGGCCTGAACGCCGCCGCTGCCGCGTTGCGCGCCGCCACGGCGGAGATTCTGGCCGCCAACGCCGTGGACATCGCGCGAGGCGAGGCGAACGGGCTGTCTCCTGCCATGCTGGATCGCCTGCGTCTTGACGAAGGGCGGATCTCGGCGATGGCCGATGGGGTGGCGACGGTTGGCACGCTGGACGATCCGGTCGGCCAGGTGATCGACAGCGTCACCCGCCCCAACGGCCTTGTCCTGTCGCGGGTGCGCGTGCCGATCGGCGTTATCGGGATCATCTACGAAAGCCGCCCCAACGTCACCGCCGATGCGGCTGCGCTATGCGTCATGTCGGGCAATGCCGTGATCCTGCGTGGCGGGTCGGAGGCGGTGGCAAGCAATGCCGCCATTCACCATGCCTTCTGCGCCGGGCTGGCGGCCGCCGGATTGCCCCGCGAGGCGGTTCAGCGTGTCACCACCACCGATCGGGCGGCAGTCGGTGCGATGCTGACGGCGGACGGGGCGATCGACATGATCGTGCCGCGCGGGGGGAAGAGCCTGGTCGCCCGCGTCCAGGCCGAGGCAGGCGTCCCCGTTCTCGCCCACCTCGACGGCATCAACCACATCTTCGTCCACGCCTCGGCGGATCGGGCCATGGCCGAAGCGATCGTGGTGAATGCCAAAATGCGTCGCACGGGTGTGTGCGGCGCGATGGAGACCTTGCTGATCGACCGGGGCTATGCCGCGCCCTCCGAACTGGTCGGTGCGCTCCGCGATTCCGGTTGCGAGGTGCGCGGCGATCCTTCGGAAGCGTCGATCGGCGATATCGTCCGGCCGGCGAGCGGGGCCGACTGGGATACCGAATATCTCGATGCGATCTGCTCGGTCGCGCTGGTCGACGGGCTCGACGGCGCGCTTGCGCATATCGCCCGGCATAGCTCCGGGCACACCGACGCGATCGTCGCCGAGGACGCGGTGATCGCCGGCCGCTTCCTCGCCGCGGTCGATTCCGCGATCGTGCTGTGGAACGCCTCCACCCAGTTCGCCGACGGCGGCGAGTTCGGATTGGGGGCGGAGATCGGCATCGCCACCGGCCGTCTCCACGCGCGCGGTCCGGTCGCGCTGGAGGGGCTCACCACCTATAAGTGGATCGGTCGCGGCACCGGTCAGGTCAGGGCTTAGAGCCGAACCTATCCCGTCACGTACCGGCGAGGCTCCCGCTGTCGTTGGTGAGCATGGGGGGACGCCGGCCGCCGCCCAGCCAGCGGAAGAACCGCGGCACCGGCGCATGGCGCTCCATCCAGGCGCTATAGTCGCGATAGACGGGGTCTGCCGACAGGTGCCGCTCCTCGGTGCGCGCGCGCCAGTAATAGACGCCGCTAACGGCCGCCAGGATCACCGTCGCCCGAACCGCATCGACCAGCGACCCGGTGGACAGGACTGGAATAGTCGACACCCACCAGAACAGGTTCTTGGCCAAATAGGCCGGGTGGCGAGACCATGAATAGGGCCCATGCGTCAGGATGCCGCGATGGGTAAGGTTGGAAAAGCGGATGCCGAACGCAACGGTGGCCCAGGCATAGACGGCGGTCAGGGCGACCAGCACCGCGCCGACCATCGTCAGCAGCAGCGGGTGCCCCTGCAGCCAATAGGTCCATTCCGCGGTGCCGGGGTGATAATCCAGCGGCCCGCCGCTATCCATCAACAGGAACGGGGGATAGCAGATCAGCGCCGCCGCCCAGCCCGCGGCATAGGGGTTGGCCGAGCGGATATGCGCGTCCAGCGGCCGCATGGTCAGCACATAGCCCACGGTCGCAAAGGCCACGTCGATCACGAACATGAAGGTGATCAGCCAGTTCGCCAGGCGGACCGGATCGGCAAGGATACCGAAGCTGGGCGTGCGGATGAACTCCGCAAACCCGCCCGGTACGATCGCCAGCATGAAGGCTAGGAAGAACGCCTTCACGGCCCAGGCACGCAGGTGATTGTAGATCGCCCCCGGTTCCGGCCTGGCGGTGTGGGTCAGCCAGGCCCCGAACGCCCAGGCGCCGTCGCGAGGCTCCGTCAGCCGCCGGTCCAGCCACATCACATAGGGGATGGAGGCGAGGAACAGCCAGGGCGCGGCGATGCCGAGGCACCACATGGCGAAGCGGAAATTCCCCTCCCAATAGAAGCGCCCGGTGGCATAGATCAGCGCGATCCCAGCCCAGGTCGCCCACAGGCCGACCAGCTTGACCAGGCTGATGTCGATCGTCTCGCGCCAGGGCTTCGGGTTCGACCAGTCGATCCCCGTCGACGGTCGCCGGTGCACCTTGTCGACCAGGATCGACCAGGCCACCATCGGCAGGCCGCAGGCGAGCACGTTGACCAGCGCCGCATAGGGGCCGTCCATGCCATAGTATCGCGCGATCGCGGTCCACGCGATCAGGCCGATCACCCCGACGATGCCCACGCCGTGCGACACCGCGGAGGCGGGGCGTGGATCGACGCGGCTGGCGGGGGCGGGCACGGCTTCGTCAGGCATGGGGCCGGCGCTTACCGCGACAATGGTAAGCGTCGCGTGAAGGAAGCCTCTCGCGCTCGCCCCGCGGGGCGCCTACATCGCGCCGCATGTACCAGTTCGATATCGTCGCCGACGACAAGGCAGACCTCTATCGTGATGTCCTCTCCGCACTCGATGCGCTGACGGCGGACGAGCCGGATGCCGTGGCCAACATGGCCAACGCCGCTGCGCTCCTATGGCAGTATCTGCCGAACCTCAACTGGGCGGGCTTCTACCGGCTGGTTGCTGGTGAGCTTGTCCTAGGCCCGTTTCAGGGCAAGCCGGCCTGCATCCGCATTGCGGTGGGGAAGGGCGTCTGCGGTGCCGCCGCCGCGACGCTCGAGACTCAGCTGGTGCCCGACGTGCATGCCTTCGCCGGACATATTGCCTGCGACGCGGCGAGCGCGTCGGAGCTCGTCGTGCCCGTCGTGCGTGACGGCAGGCTGATCGCGGTGCTCGATCTCGACAGCCCCGCTGCCGGCCGGTTCGACGCGGAGGATGCCCGCGGCTGTGAGGCGATCGCCGCCTTGCTGGCGACGCGGATCGGCTGACGTCGTTGCCCCGCTGCCCTGCACGAGGCAGTGATCCAATGCGGGACAGGGGCACCGCGCCGCCGGTCAATCCGGGGGTGGCAGGCAACCGCGCATCTGATCCATCGTTGGTTGCCGATGTTCAGAGCACGGGGAAGAAAGACGATGCGGATCCTCTTGGCGGCGACGTGCCTGTCGATCGTAGTGCCCGGTACGGCAGAGGCCGGCGGCGGAGCCCCGGCGCGCGGCGATGGCGATGTGCGGCCCGCTCGGGCGGTGGCTCCCGCGACGGCCGGCGTACCGGCTGGCCAGCCACGCTGGGGTGGTCGGGTCGGTGGGCGCTGGTGGGCCGGCGGGCAGGCACCGGGCGGGTGGAGCGCCTATCGCCGACCGGTGCGTGGCACGGCCTTGCCGCCCTATTGGGTGTCGCCGCGCTGGTCGATCGCCGACTGGTCCGGATACGGCCTGCCGCGTCCTCCCTACGGCTATACCTGGACCCGCTATTATGACGATGCGGTGCTGATCGATCGGCGTGGCTCGGTTCACGATACGATCGGCGGCGTCGATTGGGACCAGTTCGATCCTGACGGTGTCGACTATGCCTATCGCGGTGAAGCGCCCGTTTATGACGGGCATGCCTATCCGGATCGTCCGGGCGCGCCCTATCCCTATCCGCCGCGCCGGGACGATGGCGCGGGCGGCGCGGCACTGGGGGCGATCGTCGGCGGGGTCGCCGGCGCTGCGATCGCCGGTCCGGGCGAGGCTCTCGGCGGCGCGCTGATCGGCGGTGGCGTCGGCGCACTCACCGGCTATGCGATCGATCGGAACGAGGATCGTCGCCCTGTGCCTCCACCCGCGAGCGCGGTTCGCTACCCGCCCGCCGTCGCGACTCGGGCAGCACCGCCAGCCCCGCCGCCTTATCAGGCACCCGGCGCGATCGTGACCGCTGCTCCCGGCACCACCGTGGTGACGAGCAGCACCGCCGCGGCGACGCCCGGCTACTACAGCAACGGCTATTATTATCCCGGCACCAGCGTCACGACGGTGACGGTGCAGCCGCAGGCGACGGTCACCACGACGACCACCACGACTACGAGCGAGGTGTGGCAGTAAGGTCAGCGATCGATCGGCCGGCAGGCAGGAGGTGATGCCGCGCCCCGGGGCGATCGGATCAGCTCAGCCGGTCGATCGCCTCGCGATCCAGGTTGCCCGGGATGATCATCAGCGGCACCGGCAGCGTTCCGGCCTGCCCGGCGAAATGCTGCACCAGCGGCCCCGGCGTGCCGTCCGCCGCTGCACCCAGCACCAGCGCCGCGACCTGCGGGTTGGCGGCGAGCAATTCGCGGATGATCTTGGGCCCGTCGCCCTGCCGCACCGTGATCGACGGGCGCAGCCCGGATTCCTCGATCAGCGTGCCCGCCGCCTTGGCGACCAGCCCTTCGGCGCGGCGCCGCGCCTCGTCCTCGATCGTCGCCTGCACGCCGCCGAACGCGATGAACTCCTGCTGCTCGACCATTGCCAGGATCTCGACTCCGCCGCCCGTCTTCACCGCGCGCCGCGCGGCGAAGCGTAGCGCGATCTCGGCCTCCGGCGCGTCGTCGATCACCGTCAGATAGATACGCATATGTCTTGGTTTGCCCCCGTCAGACCCCACCTTATCCGCCTGTGGGCTTGACCGCGCAAGGGCAGGGCGCAAGAGACGCACGCTCCCCCAGGAACCGCTGAGGACCTTCATGTCGATCGAAATCAAGATGCCTGCACTCTCCCCGACCATGGAGGAGGGGACGCTGGCGAAATGGCTGGTCAAGGAGGGTGACACCGTCAAGGCCGGTGACCTGATGGCCGAGATCGAGACCGACAAGGCGACCATGGAGTTCGAGGCGGTCGACGAGGGCGTGGTCGGCAAGATTCTCGTGGCCGAGGGAACCGACGGCGTGAAGGTCGGCACCGTCATCATGTTGCTCGATGGCGAGGGCGGGGAAAGCGCACCGGCGAAGAAGGAAGCGCCCGCCAAGGAAGCGCCGAAGCCCGAGCCCAGGAAAGAGCAGGTCGATGCTCCGGTCGATCGCGAGACGGGCGAGCCGGTGTCCAAGGATAATCCCGAGACGAAGCAGCCTGCCGCGCAGAAGCCTGCGCCGCGCGCCGACGGGGAGCGCGTGAAGGCCAGCCCGCTCGCCCGCCGCATCGCCGCCGAGAAGGGCGTGGAATTGTCTGCCCTCACCGGCACGGGCCCGAACGGGCGCATCGTCAAGGCCGACGTGGTGGGCGCGGAGCCGGGCAAGGCCGCCGCCGCCTCGCAGCAGCCGCAGGCCACGCCAAGCGCTGCCGCTCCGGCCGCCGTGCCCGCCCCCGCGCCGGCGCAGATACCCGACATCCCGCACGAGACGACCAAGCTCAGCAACATGCGCAAGACGATCGCGCGTCGCCTGACCGAGTCGAAGCAGCAGGTGCCGCACATCTACCTCACGGTCGACGTGCGCCTCGACAAGCTGCTGAAGCTGCGCGCGGAGCTCAACGACAGTCTCGGCGCACGTGGCGTCAAGCTGTCGGTCAACGACCTGATGATCAAGGCGCTCGCTGTTGCTCTGGTCCAGGTGCCCAAGTGCAACGTGATGTACACGCCGAACGAGCTCGTCACGTTCAAGCGCGCCGACATCTCGGTCGCGGTGTCGACGCCCGAAGGCCTCATCACCCCCGTGATCACCGAGGCGGACACGTCGTCGCTATCGTCCATCTCCACCCGAATGAAGGATCTCGCCGCCCGCGCCCGCGACAAGAAGCTGAAGCCGGAAGAATTCACCGGCGGCACCGCGTCGATCAGCAACATGGGCATGTTCGGCATCAAGCAGTTCGAGGCGGTCATCAACCCGCCGCAGGGCATGATCCTGGCGGTCGGCGCGGGCGAGAAGCGCCCCTATGTCATCGACGATGCGCTCGGCATCGCTACGGTCATGAGCGCGACCGGCAGCTTCGATCACCGCGCCATCGATGGCGCGGACGGCGCGGAACTGATGCAGGCATTCAAGGCGCTCTGCGAGAATCCGCTGGGGATGCTCGCCTGAGATGACCCGCGCGGTGCTGGTCGAGCTGCTGCACCTGGCCGCCGGCCTCTTGCTGACGTTCGCCCTCTTCCGCGCGGCCATCTGGTCCTATCCTCAGGGCGCCGGCTCGCTGGAGCCGGTGAGCTGGGCAACGATGCTGGCGGTGCTGGCAATGAGCGTGCCGGCCGTGACGAAGGCCGCGCGCCAACCAAGGAACTGAACAGTGGCAGACACTTATGATCTCGTCGTCCTCGGCTCGGGGCCGGGGGGCTATGTCGCGGCGATCCGGGCGTCGCAGCTCGGGCTGAAGGTGGCGATCGTCGAGCGCGAGTTGCTCGGCGGCATCTGCCTCAACTGGGGCTGCATCCCGACCAAGGCGCTGCTGCGCTCCGCCGAGGTGTTCCACCTGATGAGCCACGCCAAGGATTATGGCCTCGCGGCGCAGGGCATCACCGCCGATCTGGAGGCGGTGGTGAAGCGCTCGCGCGGCGTCGCCAAGCAGCTCAACCAGGGCGTCACGCACCTGATGAAGAAGAACAAGGTTGCCGTGCACATGGGCACCGGCAAGCTGACGGGGAAGGGCAAGCTCACCGTCACCGCCCAGGACGGCAAGGCGACCGAGCTCCAGTACAAGAACGTCATTGTCGCGACCGGCGCGCGCGCGCGCGACCTGCCGTTCGCCAAGGCCGACGGCAAGCGCGTGTGGACCTATCGCCACGCGATGACCCCGCCCGAGATGCCCAAGAAGCTGCTGGTCATCGGATCGGGCGCGATCGGGATCGAGTTCGCCAGCTTCTACAACGACATGGGTGCCGACGTGACGGTGGTCGAGATGCTCGACCGGCTTGTGCCCGTCGAGGACGCCGATGTGTCGGCGCATCTCGAAAAGGCGCTCAAGAAGCAGGGCATGACGATCATGACGTCAGCGAGCATCGGCGGCTTGGACGTCGGCGCGAAAGGCGTCACCGCCAAGCTCAAGGACAAGGCCGGCAAGGAAACGACGGCCGAGTTCAGCCACGTCATCGTCGCCATCGGCATCGTGCCCAACACCGCCGACATCGGCCTCAAGGAGCTCGGCGTCGACATGGACGAGCGCGGCTTCCTCAAGACCGATCCGATGTGCCGCACCAACGTGCCCGGCATTTGGGCGATCGGCGACATCACCGCGCCGCCCTGGCTGGCGCACAAGGCCAGCCACGAGGGCGTCATCGCGGCTGAGGCGATCGCCGGCGGCCACCCGCATGCGATGGACCCGCGCAACATCCCGGGCTGCACCTATTGCCGTCCGCAGATCGCCAGCGTCGGCCTGACCGAGGCCAAGGCCAGGGAAGCCGGTTACGAAGTGAAGGTCGGCAACTTCCCCTTCATCGGCAACGGCAAGGCGATCGCGCTGGGCGAGCCGGAAGGCTTCGTGAAGACCGTGTTCGACGCCAAGACCGGCGAGCTGCTCGGCGCGCACATGATCGGCGCCGAAGTGACCGAGATGATCCAGGGCTATACCATCGGCAAGACGATGGAGACGACCGAGGCCGAGCTGATGGAAACGGTGTTCCCGCACCCGACGATCAGCGAGACGATGCACGAGGCGGTGCTGGGCGCCTACGGCAAGGCACTGCATATCTGATTTCCCGTCACCCTCACCCTTCCCCCGACGCTACGCGTCGCGGGCCCCTTCCCTCTCCCAGCGGGAGAGGGAGGGAGCGCCGAAGGCGCGGAAGGGTGAGGGCGACCAAAGCGGGACAAACACATGACCCAACACGCCACCGGCACCCACGTCTTCACCCCCGATCCGCGCAACGACCATGTCCTGATCGACGTCAACGGCGAGCTGTTCCCGCGCCCCGAGGCGAAGGTGTCGGTGTTCGATTCCGGCTTCATGCTTGGTGACGGCGTGTGGGAAGGCTTGCGCGTCTACAACGGCCGCATGGCGTTCCTCGATCGCCACCTCGACCGGCTGTGGCAGGGCGCCAAGGCGATCATGCTCGACATCGGCATCACCCGCGCGGAGCTGGTCGGCCGCCTGCGCCGCGTGCTCGACGCCAACCAGATGACCGGCGACGGCGTCCACATCCGCCTGATGGTCACGCGCGGCATCCGCTCCACGCCCTACCAGGACCCGCGCGTCGTCATCTCGCCCGCGACGATCGTCATCATTCCCGAATGGAAGGCACCCGCGACCGGCACCGCGACGCGGATGCTCAACCTCGCCACCGTCCACGTCCGCCGCGGCTATCCGGACGTGCAGGATCCCAAGCTCAACTCGCATTCCAAGCTCAACTGCATCACCGCCTGCATCCAGGCGGCGCAGGCGGGCGCGGACGAGGCGCTGATGCTCGACCCGCACGGCTTCGTCGCGACGTGCAACTCGACGCACTTCTTCATCGTCCGGGGCGGCGAGGTCTGGACCTCGACCGGCGATTATTGCCTCGACGGCATCACCCGCCGCATCGTCGTGGAGACGGCGCGCGCGGCGGGCATCCCGACCTATGAACGCAATTTCTCGCTGACCGACGTCTATGGCGCCGATGAGGCGTTCACCACCGGCACCTTCGCCGGTCTCGCTCCGATCGGCACGATCGACGGCCGCGTGATCGGCACCGAACGTGGGCCGATGGTCGAACGATTGCAGGGCCTCTACCGCCAGGCCGTGGAGCGCGAACTGGCGTGACGCTCCGCATTGCCCCCAGCGGCGATCAGCCGCTCCGCATCGCCCCCAGCGGCGATCAGCCGCTCCGCATCGCCCCCAGCGGCGATCAGCCGCTCCGCATCGCCATGTGGTCCGGTCCGCGCAACATCTCCACCGCGATGATGCGCAGCTTTTCCAGCCGCGCCGACTGCGCGGTCAGCGACGAGCCGTTCTACGGCTGCTTCCTGAAGGCGAGCGGCGCGGATCATCCGATGCGCGAGGATGTGATCGACAGCATGGACTGCGATTGGCGATCGGTCGCCGCAGCGCTCGCCGGCCCGGCGCCGGGCGGCAGGCCGATCTGGTATCAGAAGCACATGCCGCATCACATGGTCGGCCCGGTCGCGCCCGATGACCTCGACGGCGTCGTCCACGCCTTCCTCATCCGCGATCCCGCGCGCATGGCGGCGTCCTATGCGGCAAAGCGCGAAACGGTGACGCCGGAGGACCTCGGCGTCGCCGCGCAGCGCGCCTTCTTCGATCGCGAGGCCGATCGCACCGGCACCGCGCCGCCGGTGGTGGATTCGGCGGATGTGCTGCGGGATCCTGGCGGCACCTTGGCGGCGCTGTGCGCGGCGCTCGGCATCGCCTGGGACCCGGCGATGTTATCCTGGCCTGCCGGGCGCCACCCTGCGGACGGTGTGTGGGCCGATCATTGGTATGGTCGTGTGGAGGCGTCGACCGGGTTCGGTGCTGCGGAAACCGCGCCGCCCGCCTTGCCACCCGCGCTTGCCGATGTGGTGGACGCCTGCCGCGCCGATTACGACGCGCTGATGCAATACCGGCTGGTCGCCGCCTGACGGTGCGACCGGGCGAGCGGCATCAGGCCGCGGCCATCTCCTCCGCGGTCGCGTCGGCCAGGCTGGTTCCGTCCAGGATCCGCGCCGTCTCGTCCCGCACCCGCGCCATCGCGTGCCGGATCGCGCAATCGGCCTCGCTCTGGCAATCCTTGCATGGCCGATAGGCGGTGCGGCTGACGCAAGGCACCAGCGCGAGCGGGCCTTCGATCACCCGGATGATCTCGCCCAGCGAAATAAGATGCGCGGGACGCGCGAGCAGATAGCCGCCCATTTTGCCCCGCTGGCTGTGCAGCAGCCCTGAATCGCGCAGGTCGGCCAGGATCAGCTCCAGGAACTTGCGCGGCACATTGGCTGCGGCGGCGATGCGGTTCATCGGCGTGGGCGGGCCGCCGGCGGGCATCGTCGCAAGGAACAGCATCGAACGAAGGGCGTAACGGGAACGCTGGGTAAGCATGATATCCTGTTATATGCACCCGCATTATGGCGACCGGAAGGCGCCTCTTCCAACTTTCTGCCCTTTCCACCGCACGGGCCGCATCCTATATCGGTTGGGCTCGCGGGGCTTGCCCCACGGCTATGGCGATAAGCGCCGGCGTAAAATAGACGCAGCGGACCCGGGGGCAGTACCCGGCGGCTCCACCATCGCTTCTGCTTTCAGCAGACGCGTTGACGGGGCCGAACCAGGATCGACGTGTGTTGAAAGGCGCTGGCTTTTGCTCGGAATGGGACCACCGCGACGGCCCATACACAAGTGCCAACGATAACGAAGCACTCGCGATTGCGGCGTAACCTGACGGCTTAACGGCCTAAGGTTACACCAAGATAGCGCGGTTCGGACCGCACCGGGCAACAGAAGCGGATACCAGCGGCACGGGGAGCGCCGGGCAACAGAAGCTCCCCACCTCCATATATTTGTGCCATGCCTTCCCGCTCGCCGCGATCGGTGAGGGGCGCTCCCTTGTCATCCGCCCGATCACGCGCAAATAGCATTGCATGGCGATCACCAGCGTACCCGGCCATCCCTCCGCGCACCGCGCGGCGATCGGCTCCTCCGTTGCGGCAAATCTGGAGGCCGATCCGCGATCGATCAGGCTGCCGAGCGAGAAGGCCGCGGCGTGGAAGATCCCCAACTATCTCGATATCGCCACCTGCAAGCGGCTGGTGGCGATGATCGATGCCAACCGGCGTCCGTCGACGCTGCTGTCGGATAGCGGCAACAGTTCGTTCCGCACGTCGGAAAGCTGCGACATGAATCGTCGCTCGCCCGAGATCCAGCCGATCGACGAAGGGCTGGCGCATCTGCTCGGTCTCGATCCCGCATGGGGGGAGACGATGCAGGGGCAGCGCTATGCCCCCGGTCAATATTTCAAGGCGCATCATGACTATTTCCATGAGGGCGAAAGCTATTGGCCTTCCATGAAGGCGTCGGGCGGCCAGCGCGTGTGGACGGCGATGATCTTCCTCAACGACGTGGAGGAGGGCGGCGCCACCTGGTTCCCCCAGGCCGGTGTGCGGGTGAAGCCCAAGCGTGGTACGCTGCTGGCGTGGAACAACATGAACCCGGACGGCAGCCCCAATACCGCCACCCTGCACGAGGGCACCGCGGTGTCGGAAGGCGTGAAGTACATCATCACCAAATGGTTCCGCGAGGCACCCTGGACGCCGCTGGCCTGATCCGATGATGCACGTGCTGGGGGTGGAGCGGTCGATCCTGGGCCAGCCGTGGCGCTGGCGGTCGACGGCGGCGGACAATCTCGCGCCCGATGATCTGGTGACGCAATTGTTGTTGTCGCGCGGCTGCCCGCGTGAGGGGCTGGACGATCACCGCGCCCCCTCGATCCGCGCGTTCATGCCCGATCCGTCGATCTTCCGCGACATGGATACCGCGGCGGAGCGGCTGGCGGATGCCGTCCAGCGGGGCGAGCGCATCGCGGTGTTCGGCGACTATGATGTCGACGGCGCAACCTCCACGGCGGTGATGATCCTGCTGCTGCGCCAGCTCGGCGTCGAGGGGCGCGCCTACATCCCCGATCGGCTGACCGAGGGCTATGGCCCCAGCGCGGCGGCGATGATGCGGCTGGCGCAGGAGGGCGCGTCGCTGATCGTCACCGTGGATTGCGGGGCCCAGGCATTCGATGCGCTTGCCGCCGCCCATGCCGCGCCGGTCGACGTGATCGTAGTCGATCACCACC
>JBELMF010000053.1:0-18955 GCA_042096015.1 Sphingomonas sp. | reverse complement strand
CCCTCCCTTCGAACATCACATCCCCCTCGCGGCGCAGGAAGCGCTGGCCGCTATCGACATGGATGGTCTGGCCAGTGATGCTCACGGCGTCCAGCAGATAGACGACCGCCGCGGCGACCTGTTCCGCGCCGACGGGACGACGCAAGAGGTTCTCGCGCGAGACGCGGTCGAACGCAGCGCCGCTCTGATCGCCGCTAGGCAACGTCAGCCCGGGCGCGACCGCATTGACGCGCACCCGTGGCGCGAATGCCATCGCCATCATCTCCGTGGCGCCGGCCAGCGCATATTTGGTCAGCGTGTAGGAGAAGAAATCGGGGTTCGGATTGGCCAATTTCTGATCGAGCAGATTGATGACGCAGCCGGTTTCCAGATCGGATTGCGTTGCCAGGGCAGCCGCGAGCATCGCCGGCGCGATGCAGTTGATGGCATAGAGCTGCGCCGCCAGGGCCCTGTCGATCGCCTCGGGCCGATCCTCCTCGAAGCGGGATGCGCTGTTGACCAGTGCGTGGATCGGCCCCTTCGCAGCGGCACGCGCGCGCTCGAACAGGCCCTCGATCGCGTCGACCTCGGCCAGGTCTCCACCGACCGCTGCGCCACCGAGCTCCGCGGCCAGCGCCCGCGCCTCGCTATCCGACCGACCATAATGGATGACGACGCGCCAACCCGCCGCGGCGCAGGCCCGCGCAATCGCCGCGCCCAGGCGCTTCGCCCCGCCGGTGACCAGTACGGTTCGCGTCACGCCCTAACCACCGTGGCGCCCCTGCATGCCCATCAGCGCGAGCACTTCCTTGCGGCTGCGCTCATCGTCGCGGAACACGCCCATCATGCGGCTGGTGACCATCGATACGCCCGGTGTCCGGACGCCGCGCGCCGTCATGCAGGCATGGCTCGCCTCGATCACGACGGCGACCCCCTGCGGTTTCAGACCGTTCCAGATGCAGTCGGCGACCTCCGCCGTTAGTCGCTCCTGCACCTGCAACCGCCGGGCAAAGGCGTGCAGGACGCGCGCCAGCTTGGAGATGCCCACCACATGATCCTTCGGCAGGTAGGCGATGTGCGCCCGCCCGATGATCGGCGCCATGTGGTGCTCGCAATGCGATTGGAACGGGATGTCCTTCAGCAGCACGATCTCGTCATAGCCGCCCACTTCCTCGAAGATTCGCGAAAGGTGATGCGCGGGATCCTCGCCATAGCCGGCGCAATATTCCTTCCAGGCGCGGGCCACCCGCCGGGGCGTGTCGACCAGCCCTTCGCGCGCGGGATCGTCCCCTGCCCAGCGGAGCAACGTTCGTATCGCATCCGCAACATGATCGGGTACGACAATCTTGCCGTCGTCTCCCACGATATCGCCGTCGTCCGGAGAGCCGTGAACGTTCATAACTCAACAATCCTTGTGCAACGCAAAACGCTTCGAATGCTGCAATGAAGCATAAGTTCGTTTCAGCTACTGTCTCATTTCCAACACAAATATCCGAATTGACGCACAACGCTCACGCAATTTCGTTTGACGTAAGAAAAGTTACGGCGCTACTTTTACCTTCGCAAATTGAGCAACCGCAGATCGGCGAAAAGCCGGCGGCGGATCCAGGAGAGGATGTCAATGCGCAAGATCGATCTGCTTTCTGCCTCTGCCATCGCGTTGATCGCGATGCTGCCTTCCGCCGCACTTGCCCAGACGGCACCGGCACCCGCCGGCACCGCACCGGTTGCCCAGGACACCGGCTTCGGTTCCGATATCGTCGTCACCGCGCAACGCCAAGCGCAGACGCTGCAGGAGGTGCCGATCGCCGTCTCGGCCTTCTCGGCGGAGGCACTCCAGCAGCAACAGATCGACAACGCCTCCGATCTGCAATTGTCGCTGCCGAACATCACCTTCTCGAAGGGCAATTTCAGCGGATCGAGCTTCACGATCCGCGGTATCGGCGATCTTTGCGTGGGCATCTCCTGCGATGCGGCAACCGCCATTCACATCAACGGCACCCCGCTGTTCGCCACGCGCATTTTTGAGACCGAGTATTTCGATCTCGAGCGTGTCGAGGTGCTTCGCGGCCCGCAGGGCACGCTGTTCGGTCGGAACGCCACGTCGGGCGTGATCAACTTCATCTCCGCCAAGCCGCGTACAGATCGCTTCGCAGCGTCTGGCGAGGCCGAATACGGCAATTACGATTCGATCCGCGCCAAGGCGATGATCAACGTGCCGCTGGGCGACACCATGGCCGTCCGCCTCGCCGGTTTCTACCTGAACCGCGACGGTTATACCAAGAACCTGTATGACAATACGAGCATCGACGGACGCGACATGTACGCGATCCGCGGCTCGTTCCGCTGGGAGCCCTCGATCGACACGACGTTCGACTTGATGGGTTATTACTTCCGCGAGGACGACGATCGCCTGCGCATCCAGAAGCAGCAGTGCCAGCGCGATCCTACCGGTACGCTGGGGTGCCTCAACGGGCGCCTCGACGCGGCCCGGAGCAACACGAATGCCAGCTTCACCGGCACGCTGGGCTCTCGGGAGTTTCTGGGCCTGAACGGCGGACCGACCTTTGCCGCGCTGGGATTGAACAGCCTGTACGGCGCCGATGCCTATGCCGGTTACACCGACAGCCAGGACGTTCGCGAGATCGCCTCTGCCGTGAATCCGACATACTTCACGGACGAATTGCAGGTCCAGGCGCGGCTCGAACATAATTTCGGGCCCATCAAGGCACAATTGACCGGCTTCTATCACGAGACGTCCGTCGATTCATCGCAGGACTATTCCTTGGGAGTGGGCAATGCGACCGGCATCATACCCGGCCTGACCGCCCTCTCCGCCTTTGCAGCCAATCCGGCATTGGGCGCGTATTTCAGCCCGATCGCCAATGCGCTGATCCCGAACGGCGTGGGATCCGATCTGTGCACCTCGCTTCCTGAAGAAACCGGGCTGGGCTCCTATGGCGGGTTCAAGCGCTGCGACAGCGTGCCGCTTGCCTTCGACCGATCGGTGCAGAAGACCAAGGCCTGGTCGGCCGAGGCCATCATCTCTTCCGACTTCGACGGCCCGTTCAACTTCCTGCTCGGCGGCATTTACGTCGAGAACAAGCTCACCGACGGCGACTATTACGTGAATGCGTTCGCGATCGACTATGTGGTCGGCGTGTTGGGCAGTCTTCAATCGCTGGGCCGTGCCGCGCAGGGCGTGCCGCCGTCCTTCTCCGGCACCCCGTTCTTCCGCAATGCCACGCCGCAGTTCAAACTGAAGTCGTACGGCATCTTCGGCGAAGGATATTTCGACATTAGCGATCGCCTGAAGCTGACGGTCGGCGTGCGCTACAACAACGACAACAAGTCGCTGGTCGCGCGCAGCACGCTGGCGAGCTTCCTGGTGCCGTACTCGCAGACTGGCAGCGCGTTCGATTCGCCTTATTACGGCAGCTACGATGCCGATCCCGTGACCCCGGGTATTCAGGACGTGCAGCGTCGCAACCGCACCTTCGATGAAATCACCGGACGTGCCGTGGTCGACTATAAGATCACCGACGACAATCTGCTCTATGCGTCCTACTCGCGCGGCTACAAATCGGGCGGCTTCAACCCTGCCGTTCAGGTACCCGGGCTCACCATTCCCGATGCATTCGAACCGGAAATCGTCAACGCGTTCGAGATCGGATCGAAGAATACGTTCGCCAATGGCCAGCTGACGCTGAACCTCACCGGCTTCTATTATCAGTACAAGAACCTGCAGCTGAGCCGCATCGTCGCCCGCTCGTCGATCAACGACAATATCGACGCGAACATCTGGGGCGTCGAGGCAGAGGCGATCATCCGCCCCGCGCGCGACTGGGCGATCAACATCGGCGCCAGCTACCTGAAGACGGACGTTCAGGAAGATGGCCCGTTCATCAATCAGCGTGATCCGTCGGGCGGCGATCCCAATACGGTGATCATCAAGGACATCGGCGGCGCCTTCAACTGCGTCGTGAGGGGACCAACCGCCGCTGCCGCCGAGGCGTTCGTCACCGCGGCCAACAATGTGATCAACAGCAGCGCCGGTCTGACAGCGGCGAACGGCCTGCGCGGGCCCACACCTTATCCGTCGGACGCCAATGTCGGCGCGCGCAGCGGCGCGTTCAGCCTCTGCAACACGCTGACCACGCTTGCCGGGCCCGCCAGCCCGCTCAATCCGGGTGGCCTGATCCAGGTGGTCGACGGGATCGGCGTGAGCATCAAGGGCAATGCCCTGCCGCAGGCACCGATCGTGAAGTTCTCCGCCGGCGTTCAGAAGACCTTCGAGTTTTCCAACGGGATGAGCCTGGTACCGCGGATGGACCTTACCTACACGGGCGAAAGCTACGGCAACATCTTCAACGGCCGGGTGAACCGCATCGAGGGTTATGAGCAGGCCAACGCACAAGTTCAGCTCAACGGTCTGAACGAGCGCTGGTATGTGCGTGGCTTCATCCAGAACATCTTCGACAACAATGCCACGACGGGCCTGTACCTGACCGATCAATCGTCGGGCCTGTTCACCAACATCTTCACGCTGGAACCACGCCGCTACGGCATCGCGGCGGGTTTCAAATTCTGATCAGCGTACGCCGCGCGCCAGCCGTTCGGGCCGGCACGCGGCGGCACGCGGACACCCCAACAACTCCCGGCGGGCCCCTCAAGGGCCCGTTTTTCTTTTGTCAGCGCAGGCGCTCGGCCGCCCACGCCACATGGTCACGCATGAACGTCGAGATGAAGTTGTAGCTGTGGTCGTATCCGGGCTGCAGGCGCAGGGTGAGCGCCATACCTGCGTCATCGCACGCGCGGCGAAGCAGATCGGGCTTGAGTTGCGCGGCCAGGAACGGATCCGCCTCGCCTTGATCGATCAGCAGATCGGGCAGGCGAGCACCACCGTCGATGAGCGCACAGGCATCATAGGACAGCCAATCGCCTCGGTCGGGGCCGAGATAACCACCCAGCGCCTTTTCGCCCCAGGGGCAATGCAAGGGCGAGCTGATCGGCGCGAAAGCGGAGACACTGCGAAACCGGTCGGGATTTCGCAGCGCGATCGTCAGCGCACCATGGCCGCCCATCGAATGCCCAGTGATCCCCTGTCGCGAGAGATCGGCCACGGCAAACTCGGTTGCGATCAGCCCGGGCAGCTCATCCTCGATATAGCTGCGCATGCGGAAGTGCGGCGCCCAGGGACCCTGCGTGGCGTCGACGTAGAAACCTGCCCCCTGTCCGAAATCCCATGACGGATCGTCAGGCACCGCCTCTCCGCGCGGGCTGGTGTCAGGCGCGATGAAGATGATGCCGTGATCGGCACAGGCGCGGCGATATTCACCCTTGTCCATGACATTGGCGTGCGTGCACGTCAGCCCCGAAAGGTACCACAGCACGGGGAGCCGATCGCCATCCTCGTGCGGCGGCACATAGACGGCGAAGGTCATGTCCGTGCCCGTACTTGCCGATGCGTGGCGGTACACGCCCTGGGCGCCGCCGAACGCCTTGCTTTCGCTAACCTTGTCCATCTGTTCTCCGATCGCACGTGCCCTGCGGCGCTTAGACTTCTCCAACGCCACGGACCAGCCGATGCGGAGCGAGCGGACACAAACACGTGACAAGCGCACCGAGGCAGCGCACAAAGGCTGTCACGCTTTCGCAACGGCGTGATTCCGCGAGATGCCGGAGGACCGGCGCAACAGGAAGGAAAGCAATGGCTACGAAGACCAAGACTGAGGAGGGCAAGCCCAAGACCGGTGGCATCCACGCCCCCGTTCAGCCCTCGCCCGAACTCGGCGCAATCGTCGGCACCGACAAGCTGCCGCGCAGCGAAGTGATCAGCAAGGTTTGGGACTATATCAAGTCGAACAACCTGCAGAATCCCGAAAACAAGCGCGAAATCCTGGCTGACGAGAAGCTGAAGAAGGTCTTCGGCAAGGACAAGGTGACGATGTTCGAAATGAACAAGTATATTTCGGCGCACGTCAAAGCCTGACCAGCTGACTGGACTCATATCGGGACGGGCGCGCCAGCTGGCCAGCGCCCGTCCATCTGGTTTGCCGAGCCGCATCTAAGGGCGAGCTCAAAGGCCATGGTGCCCCCGGCGAGATTCGAACTCACGACCTGCGGTTTAGGAAACCGTCGCTCTATCCTGCTGAGCTACGGGGGCATCGCCGCCTAGCTAGGGCGCGGGCGATAGCCGGTCAATCACCGACAATTCGATCGCAAGTGCGGACCACGCGCACTCAGTTGGCCTTCTCCGGTGGAAGCACCGGAAACGGCAACGCTGCGACCGGCACGCCCTCCTCGACCAACGCCTTTGCCTCCGCTAGCGTCGCCTTGCCGTGTATGGTCTCCTGCTCGCGTTCGCCGAGGTGCATGGCGCGCGCCTCCTCCGCAAAGCGGCCGCCGACCCAGCGGGATCCCTCAAGTGCCTGTTGCTGAGCGCCCGCGAGCGCCTTCAGGGCGGCCTTGACCTCCATCGGCGTTGGCACGGCGCGGCTGTTGCCCTTCGCGCCAATGTTCGGCGCCATCAGGGCCTTTGCCACCGACGTATCGCTGCAAATCGGGCAAGACACCAACGCTCGGTCGCGCTGTTCATCATAAGCGGCGGTCGAGGCGAACCACGCCTCAAACACGTGATCGTTCGAACAGCGCAGATCGAAAACGATCATGACACGACCGTCACCGGAGGAATGCCACGACGATGAGCGAGAACAGGAATTCGCTGTCGCACATCAGCCGAGCGTTCAGGATCGAGATCCGCGAACGACAGGCCCGCGGTCTCCCCCATTTCCGACAGCACATCGCCCCAGGGATCGATCACGAGTGAATGCCCATAAGTCTCGCGCCCGTCGGCGTGAGCGCCCGTCTGAGCGGCAGCAATGACGAAGGCCGCAGATTCGATGGCTCGCGCCCGCAAAAGGATGTGCCAATGCGCCGCGCCGGTCGGGCGAGTGAAGGCTGCCGGAATGGAAAACACCGTCGCGCCTGCGTCGCTAAGCGCCCGATAGAGTTCCGCGAAGCGCAGATCGTAGCAGATCGACAGGCCAAGCGCGCCGACGGGCGTGTCCACCACAATCGCCGCTTCGCCGCCCCGATAAGCCGCCGATTCACGCCAGCTTTCACCCCCCGGCAGGTCGACGTCGAAAAGGTGAAGCTTGTCGTACCGGGCGCGGATGGCTCCGGTCGCGTCGATCACGAACCCCCGATTGGCAAGCTGTCCATCGTCACGGCGCACCGCAAGGCTGCCGAGATGAACCCAGATACTTGATCGAGCGGCCGCATCCTGGACGGCGGCGAGCACGGCATCATCGGCTTCGCTGACGATCGCCGCGGCCGCACGCGATCGATCACGATCAACCAATCCCGACATCTCGGGCGTGAACAGCATCGCCGCGCCTTGATCAGCCGCAGCGCGAACAGCGTCCGTCAGTGTTCGGGCATTCGCCGCGGGGTCGATCCCGCTCGTCATCTGCAGGACAGCCGCCCTCATGGCGCGGCGGCAAGCATCGCATCAAGCTTGCCCGCCCGATCAAGGGCGGAGAGATCGTCGGACCCGCCGACATGGCGCCCATCGATGAAGATCTGCGGCACGGTTGTCCGCCCGCCCGCCCGATCGATCATCTCTACGCGCTTCGACCCGCCAAGCGTGATGTCATATTCGGTCGGGGACACGCCCTTGCTGGCCAGCAGCTGTTTCGCCCGCACGCAATAGGGGCACCATGCTTTGGTGTAGATTTCGACCTGTGCCATGGTGCTGACGTGTGGACGATGCCGTGGAATGTCAATCGGATTGCCGCTCGATCACGCGCGCCCAGCAGAGTACCGAGACGCTTCCGGCGCCCGCGGACCGCAGCGCGGTGATGCAGGCATCGGTGGTGGCGCCGCTGGTGTAGACATCGTCCACGATCACGACGTGGCGGCCGCGCACTGCCTCACGACGATCCGGGGGAACGACGAAGGCGCCGCGCACCGCCCGTCGGCGGCCGGCCGGCCCCAACCCCCTTAGCACGGGCGTCGCGCGATGCCTGGCGAGCACGTTGCCCGTCCATGCCACGCCGCTCACCTGCGATAGTGCTGCTGCCATGAGGGCAGCCTGGTTGTAGCCCCGAGACCAAAGGCGCCAGCGATGCAGCGGAACGGGAAGCAGAAGATCGGCACCGGGGCGCAGATGCCGCACCATCAATCGTGCCACCGTCTGCGCAAAGGCGGCACGACCGCCGTATTTCAGCCGCAGCACCACATGACGCGCGATAGCGTCGTAAGCGACGGCTGCATCGACTCCCGCGTGAGGCGGCGGATCTGCCAGACAGGAGCCGCAGCGCGCGTCCTGACCGTGATCATGATCGAACGGGATATGGCAGGCAGCGCACCAGGGCGGCCCAAGGAACTGCAGCGAGCGCCAGCAATCGGCACAAAAGCGATGATCGCTGCCCGTGATCGAACCACAGCCGGCACACCGTGGCGGCAGCGCAAATGATATCACCGGATTGAGAAGCGCGCCCAGCATCGCCACACTTGTCGCCGGTGCGCCAGACGCGCACAAGCCGGCACCATGACCGCGCCAGAAATCTTCGACCGCGCCGCCCGTCGGCGGCAGCGCGACCGCGCCGCCGCCCACTATGCCGAGCATGACTTCATCCGCGCCACGATGTTGGACGGGATCGCGGAACGACTGGCGAGCGTGAAGCGCCGCTTCGCCGACGTACTGGACCTCGGCAGCTTCGACGGAAGGCTCACTCCTCCTGCCGGTGCACGCGTCGCCCGGCTGGATGCGGGCCATGCCTTCGCGCGCGTGGCGGGCGCGGTTCAGGGCGACGAAGATCGTTTGCCGTTTGCCGATGCCTCGTTCGACCTGGTCGTTTCCGCCGGCGTACTCGATCAGGTCAACGATGTCCCGGGCGCGCTGGCCCTCATTCGCCGGGTGCTTCGTCCCGACGGACTGTTCCTGGGCGCGATGGTCGGTGCGGGCTCGCTCGCAACGCTGCGCACCGCACTGCGCGCTGCCGAGAAAGATCGGCCAGTGGCACGCCTCCATCCGCAGATTGACGTGCGCTCGGCCGGTGATCTGCTGATGCGGGCCGGTTTCGCACTGCCGGTCGCTGACGCCGAGCCGCTGAACGTGCGATACGGCAACCTGGGGCGCTTGTTCGACGACCTCAGGGGCATGGCCGGGAGCAATATACTCGTCGATCGTCAAGCGATGGGGCGCAGCACCCTGGCGCGCGCGTCCGCGGCATTTGCCGACGGTGCCGATCCCGACGGCCGCGTCAGCGAGCGGTTCGAGATCATTTACCTGACAGGCTGGGCGCCGTCGCCGGATCAACCGCAGCCCGCCCGTCGCGGCAGCGCCACCGCCTCCCTAGCCCAGGCCCTGCGCGAAGCTAGCTAGCGCTCACCCGTCGGCGCGGCGGTTCAGATCGTGGCCGAGTGCGAGGATGCCGACGCCGATGATGGTCCACAATGCCTCGCCGCTGTGGCCGAAACCGGCGTCATGGGGCAGGGTCATCGCACCGGCCATGATCCCCAGCCCGAGAGAGCCCACCGCGATCGGCCATAGATACCCGTGCTGGAGCGCGCCCCTGCCCAGCCCCACCGCGCCAAAGCCGATGGCGATCGTCAGTCCGACCTCATGAAAGATCGGATCGAGCAACAGGCCGCCGACAGCCGACAGCATTGCGACGAGCACGGCACTGGCGATGCAATGAACAACGCACAGCCCCGATACGAGAATCGCCAATCGGTCGAGTCGCGAGGAGCTGCCAGGACGGGTCGCGGTTGCCATCGAACGGGCATGTAGCGACGACAGCTGCAGGATACAACATTACATAATCAATATTCCGCATGATGCGACGATGCGCCCATTGCGGGCTGGTTGGACCGATCCTACAGGGCATCATGCTCCAGCCCAGCCCTGGCTTCCGCGTTTCTGCCCGACCGCTCGCGCTCGCACGGTGGCTCTACATCGTTGCGGCATTGATCGTCGCCATGGTCGCGGTCGGCGGGATCACGCGCCTGACCGAATCGGGCCTTTCTATCACCCAGTGGAAGCCGATCAGCGGCATCATTCCGCCATTGAACGACGCCCAGTGGCAGGCGGAGTTCGCCAATTACCAGCGCATCCCGGAATATCAGCTGATCAACCGCGGCATGACCCTTTCGGGCTTCAAGGCGATCTTCTTCTGGGAGTTTGTGCATCGCCTGCTCGGCCGGGTGATCGGCCTGGCATTTGCCCTGCCGCTGCTATGGTTCGCGGTGAAGCGTGAAGTCCCGCGCGGCTATGGGCCAAGACTCGTCGCCCTCCTTGCGCTTGGCGCTATGCAGGGTGCGCTTGGCTGGTGGATGGTGGCATCGGGGCTGTCGGAACGCACCGATGTCAGCCACGTCCGGTTGGCCGTCCATCTCAGCGCGGCGCTCCTGATCCTCGGCGGGATCGTGTGGACCGCACTGGACCTTCGCGATCTTGCGCGCAGCCCATCGGCCCGACCGGCCCGGCTGACGCTTCTCAGCGCGTTCGCTTTGGCGCTGCTCGCCGTGCAGATCGTGTTGGGCGCCTTCACCGCGGGGCTCGACGCTGGTTATGCGTTCAGCAGCTGGCCGTTGATGGGTGATGCGCTGTTCCCGCAGGACACACCGATGATGGCGCCGCTATGGAAGAACGCCGTCGACAATCCGGTCGTCGTCCAGTTCACCCATCGGTGGTTTGCCTTTGCGGCCGCGGGAGCGATCGTGTGCCTGGCGGTCGCGGCACGCCGCTGCGGTGCAGTGAATGCGTGGGGCGCCGCGATCCTGCTGGTCGGACTGCAGATCGTGCTCGGCATCGCAACTCTTCTGACCGGCGTGGAGATTGCCATCGCCGTTGCACATCAGGTGAATGCGGCAATCCTGCTGATCGCGGTCGTCGCGGCGGCCCATGCGGTGGGTCGTCGCGCCTGAATGCGGCTCAGCTGTAGCGTTCCTCCGCCCAGGGATCGCCGCGCATGTGATAGCCGTTGGCCTCCCAGAACCCGGCGCGGTCGGCCCCGAGGAACTCGATCGCGCTGATCCACTTGGCGCTTTTCCAGAAATACAGGTGCGGAATGACAAGGCGTGCCGGCCCGCCATGTTCGCGCGTCAGCGGCTTGCCAGCCCATGATTGCGCGACCAGCGCCTGGGGCGAGGCGAAGTCCCCGAGCGGCACATTGGTGGTGTAGCCGTCAAATCCGTGGAGCATGACGAAGCTCGCCTCGTCGCGCGGTTCGACGAGATCGAGCAGGTCGCGTGTCGCGACCCCGGACCAGTCATTGTCGAAGCGGGACCAGGTCGTAACGCAGTGAATGTCGCTGCGCAGAACGGTTTGCGGCAATGCCTGGAAGGCCGCCCAGTCGAGCGTGATCGGTCTGGTGACAAGGCCCTTGACGACCAGCCGCCAGCGGTCGACCGACACGTCCGGCTGGCGCCCGAGATCAAGAACCGGCCAGTCCCGCACCAGATGCTGGCCGGGGGGCAGGCGTTGATCCTCGCCCGTTGCACCGGTGATAAACTTCCGCTCGCTCGCCCAACGCTGCTTCGAGCGCGTGAGCTTGGTGTCTGTCGGCGGAGGCTCGTCATCCATGACCGGGAGGATACACGAGCATGCCGCGACGAGCCAACTCGTTCAGCCGGTCACCTCCGTCCCGAGACTATGTGACGGAAAAGACACAGTTTGCCACCGACACACTTTGCGACGATTGCGCGCCTTCCCTGCGACACGGGCCACACAACCTTCGCGCAACAAGCGACAAACACGCCCACCTTCGGAGTTATTCCTTGCCAGCCTTCTTCCTTCCCGCCCTGTCGATCGTCGCGGCCGCGACCGCGCCGGTGCAGACCGCCGCGGATCCACAGACGCCTGCGGAAGCCGAGGAGGCGCTGGAGCTGGAGGACGATATCATCGTCACCGGGAATCGGCAGCCGCGCGGATCGGTGATCGGCGACATCAAGCCGGAGGTCGTCCTCACCGGACGCGACATCCGCGCTTATGGCGCGAGCAACATCGGCGAGCTGCTGGAAGAACTCGCCCCGCTGACCGGCAGCATCCAGGGGCGCGGGGAAGGGGCGCCCGTCGTGCTGCTAAGCGGCCGCCGGATCAGCGGCTTTCGCGAAATCCGCGATTTGCCGCCCGAGGCGATCCAGCGGGTCGACATCCTGCCGGAGGAAGTCGCCCTGAAATACGGCTATCGCGCAGACCAGAAGGTGGTGAACATCGTCCTGCGCCGGCGCTTCAACGCCGTCACAGCAGAGGCAGAGACGAACCTGGCCACTGATGGCGGCCGGCAAGTGCATGAAGCCGACATCAATTACCTGCGCCTCGCGAACGGCAGCCGCTTCAGCGTCGACGGCGAATATACCCGCAGCAACCCGCTGTTCGAAACCGAGCGCAATGTCGTCGAGGCCGATCCGAACCGCACCCTGCTCGCCGCCAGCGATGCAGCCAAACTCAACGCCACCTACAACCGCACCATTCTCGGCAACGTCTCGGCTACGATCAGCGGCGAGCTGGAAGGTGCCAACACCCTCGCCGGCCTCGGCAGTGCCTCGGACGGACAGCGGCTGGAGCGCGACAGCCGCACCCGCACCGGCGTCCTCAACTACGCCCTCACCGGTGACCTGTCGAAATGGCGCTGGTCGCTGAACGGCGGCTACACCCGCGACTGGTCAACCACCCTCACCGATCGCGACTATGGCACCGGCGTGCAGCGCGACCGGGCCGAATCGGTGGCGGAAACGGTCGAGACGGAGGGCACGTTCAGCGGCAGCCTGTTCGATCTGCCCGCCGGCGCCGTCTCCGCCACGCTGAAGGCCGGCTTTTCGCTGCGCGACATCTCCAGCGAGTCGCGGCGCGCCGGCCTGCTCACCGCCACCGATCTGTCGCGCGACCAGGGCACGGGACAAGCAAACGTCGATGTACCTATCCTCAAGGACGGGCCGATCGGCGCATTGTCCGCAAACATCAATGGTGCCGTCGATCAGCTGTCGGACTTCGGTACGCTCGGCTCGGTCGGCTACGGCTTCAACTGGCGGCCGATCGAGGCGGTCCGGCTGATCGGCTCGGTCACTCATGAACAGGGCGCGCCGACCATCCAGCAGCTCGGCAATCCGCTGATCGTCACGCCCAACGTGCGCGTCTTCGATCTCACCACCGGGCAGACGGTGGAGGCGACCACCGTCACCGGCGGCAATCCGAACCTGCTATCCGACAGCCGCCGCGTGCTGAAGCTGGGCGCAACGATCAAGCCGATCAGCGGTACCGATCTCACCATCCTCGCCAATTACACCGACAGCCGCATCGACAATCCGATCGCCAGCTTCCCGACGGCCACCCCGGAGATCGAGGCGGCGTTCCCTGATCGCTTCGATCGTGATGCCGCGGGCACCTTGATCCGCATCGACAATCGCCCGGTGAATTTTGACCGCAGCCGGCAGCGCCAGATCCGCTGGGGCCTGAATTGGACCGAAGCACTTGAGGCTCCGCCCCCGACCGGGCCCGACGGCCAGCCGCTCACCCCCGAAGAGATCGAGCAGCGCCGCGCCGCCTTCCGCGAACGCTTCCAGCGTGACGGCGGTCCCGGTGCGAGCGAAAGCGGCGTGCGTCCGTCCGGCGGACGCGCGAGCGTCGGCGGCCGTGGACCAGGCGGCTTTGGTGGTGGAGGGTTCGGCGGCGGTCGCCAGGGCCGCGTGCAGGTGAGCGTCTTTCATACCTGGCGGCTGGAGGACACGATCCTGATTCGACCCGGTGTTCCCGAACTGGACTTGCTCGGCGGCTCAGCCGTCGGGGCGACTGGCGGCCAGCCACGGCACGAGATCGAGTTCAACGCCGGGTACAACCGAAGCGGCATCGGCGTGCGGCTGAACGGAACATGGCAAAGCGGCACCACGATCCTCGCCGATCCCGACGGCGCGCCTTCGCCGGAGGACCTGTCCTTCGGCTCGCTGTTCACGGCCAACTTGCGCATCTTTGCGGACCTCAGCCAGCAGCGCGCATTGGTGCGCGAGGTGCCTTTCTTCCGCGGCTCGCGCGTTACGCTGGCGGTGAACAATCTCTTCAACCAACGTCTCGATGTGCGCGATACGAGCGGCGCCGTCCCGGTCGGCTATCAACCGGCACTGCTCGACCCGTTGGGCCGCTCGATACGTATCAGCTTCCGCAAGCTGTTCTTCTAGGCGGTATCATAATACCCGTCAGCGAAGTCGCAGATTCGTTGACTTTTCGTCCCGGCTCGATCAAACGCTCCCCCATCGCGCCGCACCTTCACGGGGGCGGCGTCTTCGTTTCTTGCAAAGGTCCATAGCCCATGAAGGCGCTGATGAAGACCACCAAGGCGGCCAAGCCCGCCGAAGTGGAAAAGAAGTGGCACATCGTCGACGCCACCGACCTGGTGGTCGGTCGCGCAGCCGTCGTGATCGCCAACGTGCTGCGCGGCAAGCACAAGACCTCGTTCACCCCGCACGTCGATTGCGGTGACAATGTCATCGTCATCAACGCCGACAAGGTGCGCTTCACCGGCAACAAGCTGGCGGACAAGGTCTATTACAAGCACACCGGCTATGCCGGCGGCATCAAGGGCGTTACCGCCGAGAAGGTGCTGGAAGGCCGCTTCCCGGAGCGCGTTCTGGAAAAGGCCGTAGAGCGCATGATCCCGCGCGGCCCGCTGGGCCGTAAGCAGATGCGCAACCTGCGCATCTTCAAGGGCGCCGAGCACCCGCACGAAGCGCAGAACCCCGAAGTCCTCGACATCGCCGGCATGAGCCGCAAGAACAAGGTGGGCGCATAATGTCCGACAACCGCCAGTCGCTTTCCGACCTCGCTTCGCTGACCCAGCAGGCGCAGCAGCAGCCCGCCACCGACGCGCCCGCCGCTTCGTCGAGCGACGCGCAGGCCGAGGCCTATATGGCCGGCCAGATCGACGAGCCTGCGGCGCCGACCACGCCGCTGCGCCAGCAGGAGCTGGACAAGTACGGCCGCGCCTATGCCACCGGCCGCCGCAAGGACGCAGTCGCCCGCGTATGGCTGAAGCCGGGCTCGGGCAAGATCACGATCAACGGTCGTGACCAGGAAGTCTATTTCGCGCGTCCGACGCTGCGCCTCGTCATCAACCAGGTGTTCGGCATCACCGAGCGCGAGGGCCAGTATGACGTGATCTGCACCGTCAAGGGCGGCGGGCTGTCGGGTCAGGCCGGCGCGGTCAAGCACGGCATCAGCCAGGCGCTGACCAAGTTCGAGCCGATCCTGCGCGCCCCGGTCAAGTCGGCCGGGTTCCTGACGCGCGACCCGCGCGTGGTCGAGCGTAAGAAGTACGGCCGCGCCAAGGCACGCCGCAGCTTCCAGTTCTCGAAGCGCTAAGATGCGCAGCCCGATTGCTTCGGCAATCGGGCCCTCGCTGCGGCGAGGATACGGGCACAAGAAAAGGGGCGATCCCGCGAGGGACCGCCCTTTTTCTGTTGCCCGTGATCAGAGTTTGAAGTCGGCTACGGTCAGGTCGACCAGTCCGTTGAGTTCGATCTGGAAATCGCCCTTGCCATCGCCGTCGACGTCGCCCGTGACGAACGTCGATCCGTTCAACTGCGCGAACCGCAATTCGCCGGCCGTGCCGCTGAATCGTTCATTACCGATGAACGAGAAGGCGTCATCCAGGTCCTCGGTCAGTATGTTGGCATCCATTTTTCTCAGGTCGATCTTATCACGCTCGGCCTGCGAAAAATCAGTGATCCGGTCGGCCTTCGCGCGCGACGCGCTGGGATCGCCTTCGTCAAAGATGAAGATGTCTCGCCCGGCTCCGCCGGTCAGCGTATCCTGTCCACGTCCACCGGAAAGCCGATCTCTTCCTGCGCCGCCGTCCAGCTTATCGCTGCCACGGCCGGTCATCAGAATGTCGTTGTTGGCCTCACCATAGAGTTCGTTGTCGCCGGTCATGCTGCGGACGATGTCATCGCCACGCCCGGCATTGACGACGCTGCCCAGCTTCTCGGCGTTCGCCATGCGGAACACGTCGTTGAAGTCGGTGCCGATCAGCCGTTCGACGACCTCGATGTTCGCCAAACGACCTTCACCGAGCGGCAGTTCGACCCGCGCCAGATCGAGGAGCCCGATATCGATCCCGATCGTGGTTGGGCGAAAATCTAGGTTGAGCCCTTCCGTAGCACCCGACAGATCGAGATAGACCCGGTCGAACCCGGTGCCGCCATCCAGCACATCGCCGAATTCGCCGTAGATGATATCGTCGCCCGCCCCGCCGTTGAGGACGTCCGTCTCACCATCGCGCCAAAGCGTCTTGGATGCGCCGTAGAGGATGTCGTTGCCGATGCTGCCATCGATGATGTCCGCACCACCGCGCCCGACCACGACATCGTCGCCGGTTAGGGCGAGGATCTGATCGCCGTTGTTGGTGCCTTCGATTTCGTCATCGGTGAGGGACCCGAGGAGAAGTGCCATGGATTATCCTTTCCTGCTTGCGAAGCAAGCAAGACCGCGATGATCTCCACCTTCCGCCTGGTCCGGGCGGCCCTCATAATCCCGCAGCCTTTCCGCTGCTTCCCCGCAAGTTGAGCACCCAAAGGTGTCCAACTCCTTACCAAGAGTGGTAAACGACGAGGCAACCGCTTTCGCGACGAGTGTTCATCGCAGTGCGATCCGGACCACCCTATATGCAGACCCATGCCCGCCTTCGCCGACTTGGCCCCCCACCTCCCGCTCATCCTCCCGCTGTTCGCGATCGTGCTCGTGGCGGCGGTGCTGCGACGCGTTCCGGTGATCGGTCGCGTCGTCGGCGTGCTGACGTGGGTGCTTCTGCTCGGTGCCCTTGTCCTCGTACTGGGCGAACGGGAGCGATTTGATCCCTACCTAGGGCGTGTTGCAGAGCTGTTCGACTTATCGGGACAGCAAGTAGTCGGCGCGGAAACACGTATCCGGATGAGCCCGGACGGTCACTTCTGGGCAAGGGTCAACTTCGGAGGGGTCAGCCGCCGCATGCTGATCGACAGCGGCGCGACGGTCACCGCATTGTCCCAGGATACCGCCGTCGCCGCAGGACTCGACGTGCGCGACGCGCTGTTCCCGATGCTGTTGCGCACCGCCAACGGAACGATCAGGGCGCAGACCGCCGCGGTCGACGAATTGCGACTGGGCAATGTGGTGGCCCGCGACGTTCCCGTCGTGGTATCGCCTGCTTTCGGGAATACCGACGTTCTCGGCATGAATTTTCTGTCCCGCCTGAAATCCTGGCGTGTGGAGGGCAAGACGCTGGTGCTTGTCCCGCATCATCCGCAAGAGATCACATCTGAATGATGTGCTGGCCGAGGCGTTCGGCCTCGTGCCGGTCGTGGGTGACGATCAGCATCGGTAGTTTCAGATCGTCGCGGATACGCTCGATCGCCTGCATCGCATCCTCACGCCGCGTCTGATCAAGCGACGCAAGGGGTTCATCGAGAAGAAGAAACGCCGGATCGCTCAGCAACGCGCGCCCGATCGCCACCCGCCGTGCCTCCCCACCGGACAATGTGCGCGGCCATCGATCCAGCAAGGGCTCGATATCCAGCTTTCGCGCCACCTGCGTCAGCATCGATCCGTTCCGCGCGCCGTAGAGGAGATTGCGACGCACCGAGAGATGCGGGAACAGCCGCGGCTCTTGGAACACCATGCCTACGCGACGTCTTTGCGGGGGCAGATCCAGGCCGCCAACAGCGTCGAACAGAAGGCGGCCGTTCACCCGGACATGGCCGCGATCGGGCCGCAACAGCCCCGCAATCATCGCCAGTACACTGGTTTTGCCTGCGCCCGATGGACCGAACAGCACGGCGCTGCCCTGCTCGGTTCGAAACGACGTTCCGATGATGGCGTCGCCGCGACGCGCCGTTACATCGATGTCAAAGGACATGGAGCCTGCGTCCTTGGCGCCGGGCGAGAAGTTCGGAGATGACGAGCGCCGCCAGGCTCAACACGACCGAGATGACCGCAAGACGCCAGACAACCTGCTCTCCTCCGGGCCTTTGGAGCGCGGCATAGATCGCCAGGGGCAAGGTCTGCGTCTCGCCGGGGACGTTGGAGACGAAGGTGATCGTGGCACCGAACTCGCCCAGCGATCGTGCGAAGCCCAGCATGCCGCCGGCAAGAACGCCAGGGAACGCCAACGGCAGGGTGATCGTGCCAAAGGTGCGCCAGGGCCCGGCGCCAAGCGTGCGGGCGGCCTGCTCCAGGCGCTGATCGACAGCCTCGATCGACAGTCTGATCGCGCGCACCATCAGGGGCAGCGCCATGACGCCGGCGGCGATGGCGGCGCCCGTCCAGCGGAACAGCACGCTGGTGTCGAACCACCGGGCGAGTGGCGCACCGAGCGGCCCCGTTGGGGCGAAAACGAGCAACAGCAGCCAGCCGGTGACCACCGGCGGAACAACCAACGGCAGATGGACGAGCCCGTCGAGCAACAGCTTGCCGGGGAAACGCGCGCGGGCGAGAAGCCAGGCGATGGCAAACGCGAACGGCAATGTGCCGAGCGTCGCCGCCCCGCCGACGAGCAGCGACAGGCGGACGATCGTTGCGATCTCCTCACTCAACGCGATGCGAACCCGAATTTGCGCAGAATGGACTGACCATCAGGGGAGAGGAGAAAGCGGCGAAAGCCTTCCGCATCCGCATGCCGCGACGCGCGCAGGCCGGCGATCGGATAGACGATCGGTGCGTGGCTGCCGGGAGGAAACCGCCCGGCGATACGCAGGGCGGGCGCAATTCGTGCGTCCGTCGCGTATACGATCCCATAGGGGGCCGCGCCGCGCTCTACCAACGCAAGCGCCGCGCGTACGCTCTCTCCGCGCACCACGTGCGGCGCCACCAGGCGCCAGGCGCCAAGTCGCTGTAGGGCTGCTTTGCCGTACTTTCCTGCCGGCACGGCGTCTGGATCAGCCATCGCAAGCGGCCCACTGCCGAGGAGCCGACCCAGCGCCGCCCCGCGGAGCGCGCCCACTG
>JBELMF010000052.1:0-19489 GCA_042096015.1 Sphingomonas sp. | reverse complement strand
GGTCGCGGTGCTGGGGGATCCGCTGGCGCTTTACGCCGCCTTGCGCAGCCGGGCGCAGGCCGGCTGGGGCGCGATCGTCGCAACGGGCGCGGACACGCTGCTGTCCTTCTCGCCCGAACTGTTCTTCCGGCTGGAGGACGGCGCGCTCACCTGTCGCCCGATGAAGGGCACCGCACGGCGTGCGTGCGATCCGGGGCGCGATGCCGCAGTGGCCATGGCACTGGCGACGGACGAGAAGCAGCGCGCCGAAAACCTGATGATCGTCGATCTGATGCGCAACGATCTGTCGCGCGTCGCGCAACCCGGCAGCGTCAGCGTGCCGGCGCTGTTCGCCGTCGAGGCCTATCCCACCGTCCATCAGATGACATCAACCATCTCGGCCGTGCTGGCGCCCGGGCGGGACGCGGTGGACGTGCTTGCCGCCACCTTCCCCTGCGGCTCGATCACCGGCGCGCCGAAGGTGCGGGCGATGCAGGTGATCGCCGGTCTGGAGGATAGCGCGCGCGGGCCCTACACCGGGGCGATCGGCCGCTTCGATCCCGATGGCGGCGCGCAGTTCAACGTCGCGATCCGAACGCTCCATCTCGCGGCGGGCGAGACGCACGCCACGCTGGGTCTCGGCGGCGGGATCGTTGCCGACAGCCGGGCAGACAGCGAATGGGATGAGGCGATGGCCAAGGGTGCGTTTCTTTCCCACGGCCGGCGTACGCCGGATCTTATCGAAACGATGCGCTTCGATCCGGAAGCCGGCATCCTGCTTATCGAACGGCATCTTGCGCGCATGAAGGAGAGTGCCGCCGCGCTCGGCTTCACCTTTGACCGGCATGACGCCCGCAATGAGCTGCAGGCGGCGACGTTTCGGCTGCGCCGCCCGGCGCGGGTCCGTCTGCTCACCAGCTGCAGCGGGAAGATCACCATCGAGATCGCGCCGCTGCCGCCGGGACGCGACACGCCGATGCGGGTTGCCCTGGTGCCGCTGCCCGTAGCATCGGCCGATTTCCGCCTGCGCCACAAGACCAGCGATCGCGCCTTCTATGACGAGGCCCGGCGGCGCAGCGGCGCGGACGAGGTCCTGTTTGTCGATCCCGACGGCTGTGTCACCGAGGGCAGCTTCACCAACGTCTTCGTGGAGCGCGACGATCGCCTGCTGACGCCGCCGCTCACCCGCGGGCTGCTGCCCGGAGTCCTGCGGGCCGAACTGATTGCAAGCGGCCGCGCCATCGAGCGGGACTTGTCGCCGGAAGACCTCACGACAGGGCTCCTGGTCGGAAATGCGCTGCGCGGCCTCGTTCCGGCGTTCGTTGCGGTTGCGAAATCGGGAAAGCCGTCGCTATAGCCGCCCCGCCCCAAGCAGGAGTGGCACCCATGAAGACGTCCGCCGCGCTCGATCGCATCAGCCCCTCGCCCACGCTGGCGATCACCACCAAGGTGCAGGAGCTGAAGCGCGCCGGTATCGACGTCATTGGCCTGGGCGCGGGCGAACCCGATTTCGACACGCCCGATTTCGTCAAGGAAGCCGCAATCGAGGCGATCCGCCGGGGTCAGACCAAGTACACCAATGTTGACGGCACGCCCGAGCTGAAGGACGCGATCGTCGCCAAGTTCAAGCGCGACAACAGCCTCACCTACACGCCCCAGCAGATCAGCGTGAACGTCGGCGGCAAGCACACGCTGTTCAACGCGCTCGTCGCGACGGTTGAGGCTGGCGACGAGGTGATCGTCCCCGCGCCTTACTGGGTGAGCTACCCGGACGTGGTGCAGTTCGCCGGCGGCACGCCCGTTGTCGTTGCCGCAGGTCCGGAGCATGGCTACAAGCTCACCCCCGCGATGCTCGAAGCGGCGATCACACCGCGCACCAAGTGGCTGATCCTCAACTCGCCCTCGAACCCGACCGGTGCCGCCTACACACCCGCTGAGCTGAAGGCGCTTGGCGAGGTGCTCGAACGCCACCCGCACGTCTGGATCTTCGCCGACGATATGTACGAGCATATCGTCTATGACGATTTCCGCTTCGCGACGATCGCCGAGGTCTGCCCGTCGCTCTACGAGCGCACGCTGACGGTTAACGGCTGTTCCAAGGCCTATGCCATGACCGGCTGGCGGATCGGCTTCGCCGGCGGCGCACCCTGGCTGATCAAGGCGATGGCCAAGCTCCAGTCGCAATCGACCAGCAACCCCTGCTCGATCGCGCAGGCAGCCGCAACCGCCGCGCTCAACGGCGACCAGTCGTTCCTCGCCGAGCGGAATGCCGCGTTCAAGACGCGCCGCGACCTGGTCGTCGCGATGCTCAACGACACGCCCGGCATCACCTGCCCGACCCCCGAGGGTGCGTTCTACGTCTATCCCGAAGTTTCCGGCCTGATCGGCAAAACGACGCCCGGCGGCAAACGGATCGAGACCGACAGCGATTTCGTCGGCTATCTTCTGGAGGACGCGCGCGTCGCCGCAGTGCAGGGGGTTGCCTTCGGGCTCTCGCCCGCGATGCGGATCAGCTACGCCACCAGCGATACGATCCTGCGTGAGGCGTGCACCCGCATCCAGCAGGCCTGCGCCGCGTTGAGGTAAGATCCTCCCCCCCCCCGCTCGCGGGAGGGATGCGATCGATGTTTCAGCGGAAACGATTGCTTTCCACCTTCGACATACACGCGCAACGCAGCCCTCCCTATATGCCGAACGACCGATGAACAGTGGCCCAAGCCACGGTTCAGGACGCGGGCGCTATCACGCCCCGCATCACACCAACGAGATACAGAGCAACGCCATGACCCGCCTCTTCAAGTCCAGCTTCCTGTGGCAATTTGCCGGTGGCTTCGTGCTTGGCGCCGTCGGCCTGTTCACGCTTACGCCCACCACCGATCCGGTGACGGGCGCCCCGGTAGAGCAGGTCCGCTGATCACCGGTTAAGGCGGTGACGTACCTCGCTGACATGCTGCGGGCCGACGCGCACGCTGGCACCTGATTTTAACACCAATGTCGTGTGCCGGCCGATCTGGTTGATCACCTGCACGGCATCCGGCCGCACAAAGGCGGATCGGTGAACCCGCATCAGGTGCGCCGGATCCAACGCTGATTCCAGCGCGCCCATCGTCACGCGAATCATGTAGCTGCGCTCGGCCGTGTGCAGCAGCGCATAATCCTTGGCCGCCTCGATCCATTCGATGGCGTCGACGGCGACGCGCACCTGGCCGCGGCCCGTGGGGATCCAGAATTCGGTCTGATAGCCGCCCTCCGGCACGCTGGCGGGCGCGGTCTGCGCCTCCCCCGACGAAGCAGGAGCAGCCGCAATCCGGCGCAACACCGAACGGATCCGCGCCAGCAGCTCGCGCGGTTCGAACGGCTTCATCAGATAATCGTCGGCTCCCAGCTCCAGGCCGACCACACGATCGATCACGTCGCGGCGCGCCGTCAGCATCACTATCCCGATCGGCATGCCCGCTGCGCGCAGCCGCCGCGCAATCGAGAACCCGTCTTCCTCCGGCATCGTCACGTCTAGCACGACTAGGTCCACAGGCCCGCCCGCCAGGATCGCGTCCAGCGCGCGCCCACCGTCCGCCTCGGACACCACCAGCCCCTGCTCCGCAAGATAGGCGGCTGTCGGCTCGCGCAGATCCTCCTCATCGTCGACCAGCACGATATGCGGGCTCGCCTCGGTCATGCCTGCTCCACTTGATCAAGGAAGCGGCGCACCGCCTCGGGAACGAAGGGTTTCTCCAGCACGGGCCGCTTCACCTCCGCAAGGAAGCGCGCGGCGGCCGCCCCGAGCGTGTCTCCCGTGGCGAAGGCCATGCGCGTGGCGAGATCGGGACGCTCGGTACGGACGAAATCATACAATGCGGGCCCATCAAGATCGGGCATGCGCAGATCGCTGACGACAAGGTCATAGTCACCGCGCGTCAGCCGCGCCTTGGCCGCCACACCGCCTACCGCAATGTCGCAGACGAAGCCTTCGAGCGACAGGAAATCGGCAAGCGATTCAGCGATCTCCACCTCATCGTCCACCACCAGCGCGCGCCGGGTCGGCGCGACCGCCATGTCGCTCTCTTCGGGCTCCGTCCGCCCGAGCGTCTGCTGCGCCTCGACGGGCAAGGTCAGCCGGAAGGTCGCGCCGGCACGGGTGGGCAGCAACGTCAGCCGCCCGCCATGCGCTTCCGCCAGCCCTTGTGAGAAGGACAGCCCGACGCCGGTTCCCTCGCCCTGTGCCTTGGTGGTGAAGAACGGTTCGAAGATGCGTCGGCGCGCCTCTTCCGGCACGCCGGGACCGTTATCGATGATGTCCAGCACCACCGTCATCGGTTCCGGCCCCGGCGCCGTGGCGATCGTCACCTGCCGCTCCCCCTCCATGCCTGCGAGCGCATGCTGCGCATTGATCAGCAGGTTGATGATGATCTGGTGAAGCTGGTCCGCGTCCGCCGCGATATGCGGCAGCCCCGGATCGAACCGGCGTTCCACGTTGATCCCTTCGGTCTTGAGCCCGTATTCGGCAAGGTCGAGCGCCGCCACGGCGACCTGGTTCAGGTCGACCGGCCGACGCTCCGGCTCCTTGGCGCGCGCCATGGCAAGGAAGGTCTGCACGATGCGGGCGCAGCGGTCGGCCGCTTTCCGGATCTTGAAGGCGCGCTCGGCCAGGTCGGTGCCCTTGGCCTGCCGCTCCATCATCACCGCCTGCGCAACGACGATCGACAAGGGATTGTTGAGCTCATGGCTGACCCCGGCGAGGAGCGAGCCGAGCGCAGACAGCTTCTCCGTCTGATAAAGTGCCTCCCGGCTCCGCGCGAGCGCCTCCTCCACGCGTTTGCGCTGGGTCAGGTCGATGGTGAAGCCGCCGGTGCGCGCCGCTCCCGTTTCGCCGGGCACGGGAAAACTGATGGTCAGCACCGATGCGTAGTTTTCCGGCAGCCCCGTCACCAGTTCGGCGCTGGCCGTCTCGCCCGCGCGCGCCCTGGCCTCAAGCCGGGCGATCTCGCGCGCCAGCGCGGGGTTGAACACGTCGCTGGGCTGCACCCCGATCAGCTCCTCGGGCGGCCGCCCCGTCGCCCGCGCCAGTTCGGGGTTGACCCGGATGTAGCGCCCTTCCCCGTCCTTCAGGTGCATGGCGACCGGCGCATTCTCCATGAAGGCGGACAGCTGCGCCTCGCTTTCGTTCAGTCGCTCCTCGGATCGTGCGCGGTCCAGCGTCGCCCAGGTCCGATCGCCGATCTCGCGCAGCAGGCGGATCTCGCTGCCGCGCCACACGCGCGGCTCGGCCTGCTGCAGCGAAAGGACACCGATCAGCTGACCCCCGCGCACCAGCGGCACGCTGATCAGCGCGCCGATGCCCAGGCTGTGGAACAGCGGCCGGTTCTCCGGGTCGAAGCGCGGATCCAGGGCAATATCGTCGACGACCACCGGATCGCCGGACAGATGCTCCTCCATCAGCCGCGTGCCGAGCACCGAAAGAGGAAAGCGCGCGCCAAGCAGCGCAGGCGTGCCGCCGCCGGTCCACTCGCGCACGACATGAAGCGCATGGTTTTCCGCATCGCTTTCGGCGAAATTGGCGCGCGCTACGCCCAGGTAGCGTCCGACCCGCTCCAGGGTAATCGACAGGATCGCCGACGCCCGGCTCTCCTCCCGGACCAGGTCGCTCCAGCCGATCAGGAACGCCTGATCGCGCTCCCGCTGGCGCAATTCGGCAAGCGCACGCGCGCGGTCCAGCGCGATCCACAAACGCTCCGACACGTCGCGGATCAGCTGGATTTCGCTGTCCCGCCAGCGCCGCGCCGTCACCGATTGCACGGAGAGCGAGGCGCGCATCTCCCCCTCCACGATCAGCGGCACGGTGATGAAGGCGCGAACCTCGATCTCTTCGTAATAGGCTTCCCGCCCCGGCAGCACCCGCGGATCGCCCACGACATCGTCGTACCGCACGATGCGCCCCGCTTCCCACTGCCTGGCGATCGTTGCGGAAACCTGCGCGACGGAGAAGCGGCGCCCGACGACGCTGCGTACCCCGTCGCACCAATTGGCGACGACGATGAACTCGCGCTCGGCGCCGGTTGCGATCGAATAGGTGGTGCGCGTGGCGCCCAGATAGCGCGTCAGGCGCTCCAGCGTGGCGGCCATCACCTGGTCCGCGGTGGTCAGCTGACGCAGTTGGTCGCTCCATTCGACCAAAAACGCCTGATTGCGCTCGCGATCGAGCAGCGAGGCCTCGGCACGCGCGCGCTCCAGCATCGTCCACAATCGATCGGCGACCTCGCGGAGCAATTGCACCTCGCGCTCCGCCCACACCCGGGGTCGCCGGTCCTGGACGGACAGCAGACCGCGGGTGATTCCGCCGCGCACCATCGGCACGGCGGCGAAGGTCACCGCATCCACGTCGTGATAGCGCGCCCGCGCCGCCGCATCGAACCGCGGGTCGGCGTCCACGTCATGCGCGGTCACCGTCTCGCCGGCCAGATAGGCGCCCTCGACTGCATCGCTCACCGCCGGGCGCGCCACGGCGCTGGTCTGCCCGGTTGCGTCGCGCCATTCGTGCAGCACCACGAACCCGCCCCGCCCGCCGTCCTCGCCTTCCGGCTCGGCGAAATTCGCGCGGGCGGTGCCCAGATGCGCGGCGATCGCCGCCAGCGTCGTCGATACGATAACTTCCGGCGCGGTCTCGGCGCGCAGCCGGTCACTCCACGCGATCACGAACGCCTGATCGCGTTCGCGCCGTGCCAGTTCGGCCTGCGATCGCGCCCGCTCCAGCGCGTTCCAGGTACGATCCCCCATGTCGCGGATCAGCGCGATCTCGCGGTCGCGCCACCGCCGCGGCGTGCGGCACTGTACCGACAGGATCGCCGCCACCCGTCCCGCGCGGATCAGCGGGATGCTGATAAAAGCACCGATCTGCCGCTCGGCATAGACCGCCATGTCGCCTTCGTCATTGCGCGGATCGCCGGCCACGTCGTCGTAGCGGACGATCTCTCCCGCCATCCATTCGCGCTTGGCCTGCTCGCCGATGTCGCCAAGCGCCACCCGCGTTCCCACCAGGCTGGGACAGCCGTCGCACCAATCCCAGCAGGTGGTGAACACGCGTTCCACCTCATCCGCCTCGGCATAGGTGACCCGCGTCGCGCCGAGATGGCGGCCGAGCCGCTCCATCGTCACCGGCATGATGTCGTCGGGTGCGGTGAGCGGGCGCAAGGCGTCGGCCCATTCGACCAGGAATGCCTGATCGCGTTCGCGCGCCTTCAATGCCTGTTCGGTGCGGGCGCGCTCCAGCAGGCCCCACATCCGTTCGGCGACCTCGCCGATCAGCACCACTTCCCCACGGGTCCAGTGCCGCGGACGGTTCTGTTCGATCGACAGGATCGCCTGCACCACGCCATCCCGCGCCAGCGGGACACCGATGCGGGCCGCGATCTGGCCGGCGGCATAGCGTGATCGCGCCGCCTCGGTGAACCGGGGGTCGTGGGCAAGATCGTTGCTCACCAGCATCTCGCCGGCCAGATAGGCGCGGCGGACACTCTCGGGCAGGTTGCTGGCGGGGAACGACCGGCCGACCGCCGTGTCGCCGCGCGATTTCCACTCCGCCACCACGGTATAGCGTCCCGCCGTCGCCGCCTCGGGCCTGGCGGGATCGATCTCGATGGTCGCGCATGACGTACCGGTGGCGCGGAGGTGTTCGCCGAGCATGGACAAGGTGGTGTCCATGATGACGCCGGGGTCCCCGGCCGTGCGCACGCGATCATTCCACTGGATCAGGAACGCCTGGTCGCGATCACGGGCGCGCAATGCCTCCTCGGCGCGCGCACGTGTCAGCGTCGCCCACGTCCGCTCGGCCAGCGCCTCCACCAAGGCGACGTCTTCCTGGTTCCAGTGCCGCGGCTGGTGATGCTGTACGGTCAGCACGCCCTGCAACTGCCCGCCCTTGACCAGCGGCACCGCGAAGCCGGCGCGCACGCCGATCTCCGCCATGTAATCGCGAAACCCTGCCGTGATCGGCCCGCCGAGATCGTTGAAATCGTCGCTTACCACCGTCTCGCCGCGGGCGAAGGCGGCGAACAGGTCGTCAAAGGCAGGCGGGAAACGATGCTTGCCCGTGGCATCGGGCAGGGCATGCGCCTGATCCCGGCGGACATTGAACACCGGCCCGTCCGCGCCGGGCTCGCTTTCGCTGTAGATCACCCGGGCGACGCCCAGATGCTGCTGCAGCATGTCCGAGACAATGGCGAGGATCGCCGACGGATCGGTTTCGTCGCGGATCGCATCCGCGAGTGCGCGAGAGAACGTCTCGTGCCGCATGCATCGCCCCTTTTCCTCCCGATCCGGTCGCAGCTTAGCACCTGTTCGCCGCAACGGGCATAGCGCTGTCGTGCGCCGGACGCGGCGGTCGTCGTTTTGGTCGCGATTTCGTCGCACTCGTCGCAAAGCACACCGGTAACCTGCTGGTCGCAGGCCACATTTATGCCGATGCGGCTCCTCCTTGATCCCCCTGCCGATGATGCGACCAACGCCTTGGCGATCGGCTGCTTCGCGTCTTTATGTCGTGACCGCTTGGCGGAGCCGCTGATGGCTTTTGCGGCTGCCTGCCCGGACGTGGGCGTCGGCGTCCATGAGATGGGCTTTGCCGAGCTGCTGCCGGCGGTCGCCACGCGCCGCCTGGCGCTTGCCATCCGCCCCGGGGATGCCGAATCCGGGTTTGCCGGCGTTGACCTGTGGGGGGATCGGGCGGTCGTCGCCCTCCATCCGACGCACCCGCTCGCCGCCGTCTCGGCCGTCGATGCGGCCATGTTGCGGGACGAGATCATGCTGCTGTCACGCGACCGGGCCCGCGCGCAGCTGCATCGCTTTCTGGCCGACCGATTGTTCGCCCGCGATGCGCCCGCCACCCGGATGCCCGCTACCCGAATGGTCGCGGATGCTCGCCGCTGTCAGTTGCTCGAACGCGTGGCGGATGGCGAAGGCATTACCCTGCTATGCGAAAGCCAGGTCGATTTCGGCATGGCGAATCTGTGCATCAAGCCGCTGCATGATCGCGCCGCCCGCTTTCGCCTGCGCGCCTATTGGCGGCACGATCAGGATCAGCCCGCGCTGGCGCAGCTCGTCGCGATGATCGCAGCGTCGCGAGAGCCCGATCTGGCCGCCGTTTGACCTAAAAGCGTCACGCCATCGCTATCGTACGGTAACCCAGCGGTGATTTGGCCGTAACGCGGCGCTGCTACTCCCCTGCGCAGGGAGGGCCCTTGCCATGCCGATGACCGTCACGATGGCTGACGTCACCGACTTAGCTGACTTCGCCAATTCGCGTCCGACCGTGCCTGAACGGGTGGTCGAGCGGACACGCTATCGCACGATCTGGATCAGCGATGTCCACCTGGGCACGCGCGGCTGCAATGCCGACATGCTGATCGACTTCCTCGACCATGTCGACAGCGATACCATGTATCTGGTCGGCGACATCGTCGACGGGTGGCGCCTGCGCAAGCGCTTCTACTGGCCCGCCGCGCACAATGACGTGGTGTGGCGGCTGCTGAAGCGGGTCGGCCGGGGTACCAGGATGATCTTCATCCCCGGCAACCATGACGAGGCGTTCCGCCAGTTCTGCGGGCTGGATTTCGGCGGCATCGCGATCCGCCGCAATGCCATCCATGAAACCGCCGATGGGCGCCGTTTGCTGGTCCTCCACGGTGACGAATTCGACGCGATCACGCTCGCGCACCGCTGGCTCGCGCATGTCGGCGACACCGCTTACAACCTGCTGATGGCGGCCAATCGCGGTGTGAATGCCTTCCGCCGCCGCTTCGGCATGCCCTATTGGTCGCTGAGCAAGCACGCCAAGGCGCGGGTCAGGAACGCCGTCGCCTTCATCTCCCGCTTCGAGGAGATCGTCGCCGAGGCAGCGGGGGCGCGCGGCGTTGATGGCGTGGTCTGCGGGCACATCCACACCGCCGAAGAGCGCGAGATCAACGGCATCCAATATTATAACGACGGCGACTGGGTCGAAAGCGCCACTGCGCTGGTCGAGCATTTCGACGGCCGGATGGAGATCCTGCACTGGGCCGACATCATTGCCGAGCGCAACCGCGCCCCTGCGTTCGCGATTGCGGCCTGATCGGCGATGCGGATCGCGATCGTCACCGACGCCTGGGCACCGCAGGTCAACGGCGTGGTGCGCACGCTTGAATCGGTGAAGGCCGAGCTCATCGCGATGAAGCACCAGGTGACGGTGATCGCGCCCGATTCCTTCCGCTCCGTCCCCTGCCCCACCTATCCCGAGATCCGCCTCGCGCTCGCGACGCGCGGGGGCGTGGGGCGGCGGATCGCGGACAGCGGCGCGGAGGCGGTGCACATCGCCACCGAAGGCCCCCTCGGCATCGCCGCGCGACGCTGGTGCCTTGATCGGGGCCTGCCCTTCACCACCGCCTATCATACGCAGTTCCCCGATTATGTGTCGGCACGCACCGGGGCCGATCCCGAATGGATCTGGCGGTTCATCCGCTGGTTCCACCAGCCGTCATCGGCAATCCTGGTCTCCACGCCGACAATCCAGCGCTCACTGGAGGCACATGGATTGACGCAGATCCGCCGATGGGGGCGCGGTGTCTCGCCCGAGTTCACGGCCGCCGGGCCGATCGATGCGACGATGGCCGCCTTGCCCGGCCCGGTGATGCTCTACGTCGGGCGGGTCGCGGTGGAAAAGAATATCGAGGCTTTCCTTTCGACGCCGCACCCCGGCAGTAAGGTGGTGGTGGGCGACGGCCCGGCGATCGCCGGCCTGAGGCAGCGGTTTGCCGACGCGCACTTTCTCGGCGCACAGTTCGGCAACGCCCTCGCCGCCTGTTATCGTGCCGCCGATGTGCTGGTGTTTCCCAGCCGCACCGACACGTTCGGGCTGGTGATGATCGAGGCCTTGGCATGCGGCACGCCGGTCGCCGCTTATCCGGTGCCCGGCCCCGTCGACGTGCTGACGCCGCAAAGCGGCGCGATGAACGACAGTCTGGCCAAGGCGATCAGCGGCGCACTGGCGCTAGACCCGGCAGGCTGCGCGGCCGCCGGTGCGCAATTCACCTGGCGTGCCAGTGCCCGGCAATTCCTGGCCGCGCTCGTGCCGATTGATCTCGCCCGGGCCGCCTGACGCGAGCACGCTTGCCCTCCGGGCCCGCGCACATTAAGTCACAGCAGGTTAGGCGGCCGCTCCGGTAAGGGGCGGCCCTATTTGTTTCTACCGAAAGGCTTCCCGCATGGCCCAGCCGCTCATGCCCCACGCGACCGCTTCCTGGCTGGTTGACAATACATCGCTCACCTTTGAGCAGATCGCCGAGTTCTGCGGCCTCCATATCCTGGAAGTGCAGGCGATCGCGGACGACACCGCGGCGACCAAGCTCACCGGTCGCGATCCGGTGCGCGCGCACGAACTGACCCAGGACGAGATCGACAAGGGCCAGGCCGACGCCGGCTACCGCCTGAAGATCACCAAGGGCCCCGAGCAGGTCCGCCGCACCAAGGGCCCGCGCTATACGCCGGTCTCGAAGCGGCAGGACAAGCCCGACGGCATTGCCTGGATCATCCGCAACCATCCGGAAATCTCGGACGGCGCGATCTCCAACCTGATCGGCACCACGCGCACCACGATCGCGGCGATCCGTGATCGGACGCACTGGAACATCGGCAACATCACGCCCAAGGATCCGGTGACGCTCGGCCTCACCACCCAGCGTGAGCTTGATGCGGCGGTCAACAAGGCGGCGAAGTCGGCCGGCGTCGAGGCGCAGCCCACCGACACCCGCCTCGACGGCGACCGCGAGGCGCTGATCGAGCAGCTCCGCGCCGAGCGCGAGCAGGCCGCCCGCGACGCAGAACTTGCCGGCGACGAAGGCGTCGCGCCCAAGCCGTTCTTCGAGGACCCGTTCCGCCGCTGAGCGGCAACAACCGTCATCCCGGCCTTGCGCCGGGATCCAACCATCCGCGAGCGCTGTGCTCAGCCCTCTCGCGGCAGCGCCAGCCGCACCTTGGATCCCGGCGCAAGGCCGGGATGACGGGTGCGTACACCGAATCCCCTCGACCTAACGAATGTTATGCTGATAGCGTCGCCGTCATGGCGACCGCATTGAACCGCACGCTGATCGGCGACGAGGGGCTGACGCCCACCAGTTCGGCCGGTCTCACCTTCCCCTTCGGCGATCGCGGGCCGCAGCCGGGCGAGCTCCTGTCCGTCATGGACGGCATCCGCTGGTGGCGCGTGCCGATGTCGGGGCCATTGAAGCACGTCAACGGCCTGATCCTCGACGACGGCCCCGAACTGCTCGCGATCGACACCGGCACCGCCAGCCCGCGCTCGACCGAGGCGTGGCGCACGATCCTCGACGGCCCACTCGGCGGCCAGCGGATCGGCCGCATCCTGTGCACCCACATGCACCCCGATCACGTCGGCCTCGCCGGCTGGCTATCGCGCCGCTTCGACGATGCGCAGATCGTGATGACCCGCACCGAATGGCTGATGGTCCGCATGCTCGCGGCGGACTCCCGCCCCGAAGTGCCCGAGGAACAGCTCGACTTCTGGCGCGGCGCGGGCTGGGACGAGGAACAGGTCGCGCACGGTTCGGCCAAGGGCTGGTCCAACTTCGGCAAGGCGATCGCCCGCATGCCGCTGATGTACACCCGCATCCAGGACGGCGAGACGCTGCGCATCGGCGGCAGCGACTGGCACGTCATCACCGGCAGCGGCCACAGCCCCGAACACGCCTGCCTGGTCGACTACGACCGCCGCGTGCTCGTCGCCGGCGACCAGGTGCTGCCTAAGATCAGTTCCAACATCTCGGTCCATGTCAGCCAGACCAACGACGATCCGCTCGGCGACTGGCTGCGCTCGATCGAGAAGTTCAAGCAACTCCCCGACGATCTGCTTGTCCTGCCCGGTCACGGCGACCCCTTCTACGGCCTCCACACCCGCCTCGACGCGTTGCGCGACGAACATCTCGACCGGCTCGACGCGATCATCGACCTGATGGCCGATGGCCCGGTCCGCGCGGTCGACTGCTTCAAGGTCCTGTTCCGCCGCCCGATCGGCCTCGACGTGATCGGCATGGCAACGGGCGAGTCGCTCGCCCACCTCCGCCGCCTTGAAGTCGAAGGCCGCGCGGTGCGCGAGGTGAAGAATGGCGTCTGGTGGTACGGCCGGGCCTGACGGCATCGCATTCGCCTTCCGTAATCGCAAGCTGCTCCCCGGCGGAGGCCGGGGTCCAGGTAGGAAGGCTTGGGTGACGATGCGCGACTTGCGCTATGCTGGTCCCCCCAACTAGGCCCCGGCCTTTGCCGGAGAGCAGCGACTCCCACCCGGCTTGGCCGGACCAGCCGCTACCCGGCGTGTCGGCGCAGCAGCTTCTGCAGCGCCTGATCCAGCGCCGACAGGAAGCGTGATCGGTCTTCCTTGCCGAACGGCGGCGGGCCGCCGATTCGGTCTCCGCCGGCGCGCAGGTCGCTCATGATCGCCCGCACCGCCACGGCATTGCCGATCGAACTGGTGGTGAACGGCTTGCCCGTCGGCGCGATCACCGCCGCGCCCTGCTTCAGGCAGCGATCGGCGAGCAGGATATCGGCCGTCACGACCACCGCCGTTCCGTCCGCATGCTCCGCGATCCAGTCGTCCGCCGCGTCGAACCCGCTGTCCACGACCACCCGCGCGATCAGCGGATGCTGCGGCACCCGCAGGTGCGCGTTGCTGACGACGGTGACGGGGACGTTCAGCCGATAGGCGACGCGATACACCTCATCCTTCACCGGACAGGCATCCGCATCGACCAGGATCCTGGGACGAGCCATCAGCCGCTCATGCCCGATCGAACGGTCGATGCGGAAGCGCCCGCGCGAACGACGCTGCGCTCAGTGCCGGAAATGCCGCATCCCCGTGAACACCATCGCCAGTCCCGCCTCGTCGGCCGCCGCGATCACCTCGGCATCGCGGATCGAGCCGCCGGGCTGGATCACCGCCGTCGCACCCGCCTCGACTGCCGCGAGCAGCCCGTCCGCGAACGGGAAGAAGGCGTCCGAAGCGACCGCCGAGCCGATCGTGCGCGGCGTCGACCAACCGGCCTTGTCCGCCGCATCCTTCGCCTTCCACGCCGCGATGCGCGCCGATTCGAGCCGGTTCATCTGCCCCGCGCCGACGCCGGCTGTGCTGCCGTCCTTGGCATAGACGATCGCGTTCGACTTGACGTGCTTCGCCACCGTCCAGGCAAAGCGGCAATCGGCCAGTTCCTGCGCGGTCGGCTGGCGCTTGGTCACCACCTTGAGCATGTCGTGGCTGAGCACGCCATTGTCGCGCGACTGCACCAGCCAGCCGCCGGCGATCGTCTTCGCGGTCAGCCCGCCGCGTGCCGGATCGGGCAAGGCGCCGGTCAGCAACAGCCGCAGGTTCTTCTTCGCCGCGAACAGCGCGATCGCTTCCTCGTCCGCATCGGGCGCCACCACCACTTCGGTGAAGATGCCGGTGATCGCCTTGGCCGTCGCCGCATCGAGCGTCCGGTTCAGCGCGATGATCCCGCCGAACGCCGACACGGTATCGCACGCGAACGCCGCTTCATACGCCTCGGACAGCGTCGCCCCGGTCGCCACGCCGCACGGATTGGCGTGCTTGACGATCACGCAGCTCGGCCCGGCATCGCGGAATTCGCTGACCAGCTCGAGCGCCGCGTCGGCGTCGTTGAGGTTGTTGTATGACAGCTCCTTGCCCTGCACCTGCCGCGCCTGGCCGATCCCCGGCACCGACGGGCCGGCGTGGCGGTAGAAAGCCGCCTGCTGGTGCGGATTCTCGCCGTAGCGAAGCACCGTGGGCGCCTCGAGCGTGAACGGCAGAGTCGCCGGGAATTGCTCGCCCTGATCGGCAAAGCCGAACCAGCTCGCGATCATCGAATCATAGGTGGCGGTCGCGGCGAACGCCTTGGCGGCCAGCCGCTTGCGTTCGTCGAGCGACGTCTCGCCGCGTGCAACGATCGCATAGTCCGCCGGATCGGTGACGATCGCGACGAACGCATGGTTCTTCGCCGCCGAGCGCACCATGCTCGGGCCCCCGATGTCGATATTCTCGATCACCTCGGGGCGCTCGGCGCCCTTCGCGACGGTCTGCGCGAACGGGTAGAGATTGACCACGACGAGATCGATCGCGCCGATGCCATGCTCCTCCATCGAAGCGGCATGCGCGGCATCGTCGCGCACCGCGAGCAGCCCGCCATGCACCATCGGGTGAAGCGTCTTCACCCGCCCGTCCATCATCTCGGGAAAGCCGGTCAGGTCGGACACGTCGCGCACCGTCAGCCCCGCATCGCGCAGCGCCTTGGCCGTGCCGCCGGTCGAAATCAGTTCGACGCCCTGTCCGGCGAGCGTGGTGGCGAGATCGACGACCCCGGTCTTGTCGGACACGGAAAGAAGGGCGCGGCGAATGGGGATGCTGGTCATGACGTTCCTGCGGACGGGGCGAACGATCCGTTAGTGCTGGGGAGGTGCTGAGCCGCAGGCGAAATGCCGTCTCGAAGCATCGTTCGCCAGTTTCAGGCCGTTCAAGACGGGCCTTCGACGGCGCTGCGCTGCGCTCAGTCCCTCCTCAGGGCGAACGGTATTCTAAACCCGGTTGCTGTTGCCGCGCCCTTTAAACGTCACCGCGCGCGCTTCAAGACCCAGCCGACCGTCGCGCCGCCCGCTTCCGCCGCGCCACCGAGCACGATCTGCTGGGTCGCGATCGGCCGCCCGTCGGCGTCGATCCACAGGCTGTCCTCGATCGCCAGCGATTCGCCCGCGGTACGGAACTGCCACATCGCACCGCCCGGCACGCGCAGCATCGCGCCGCGCCCGTCCGCAGTCGGCGATGCCTCGACCCCGCGCCCGAGATGGAAGCGGATCGCGAAGAGCTTCGCGCCTGCCTGTCGGCGGCGCCCCTTGGGAAGCAGCACGTCCTCGCCGCGCAATTCCCGTCCGTCGCCGGTCAGCACCAATTGGCGGCGATGCACGAAACCGTGGCGACGGACATAGCCGTCATGGCTCGCCTCGATCCAGCTGGCATTCTCCGATTCCTGGCGGCTCAGCTCCACTTCGCGGACGCCGCGCCCCAGCGTGCCGTCGGGGTGGATCGCCGTGGAATTGGTATCCGCCAGTGTGAGCGTGGAATGCGCCGCAGTGGTGCGCAGCCCGGCGACCAGCGCGCGGGGCAGGGCCGCCAAGGCGCCGTTTGCCCCGCCGCAATTGACGACGATACGCGCCGGTCCATCGGAAAGTTCGAATGCCAGCGTCGAGGCGCAGCCTCCCTCGACCACCCGCGCGATCGGCGGCGGCGCGGCATCCACCACCAGCACTGCGTGCCCGGCCACCAGCCGCTGATATCCCCAGTCGCGCGCCTGCCGCATCGGCCGCGTCCGTATGCCGGTGGCGGCGATCACCTGGCCGACATGTTCGGCGGGCAGCGGCGCCCCGCCCTGCCAGCTCGCCAGCCCGCGATCGCCATGGCACACGCCCAGCACCGCGGGCACCATCCGCTCCAGCGCATCCTGCACGAAGGACGGCAGGTCCAGGCGCCGCGTCGCATAGCTTTCGCGCAGCATCGCGAGCAACGCGATCATGTCTAGCAATGCCTCCGGCGAACGACTGATCGCGCCGCCATCGTCGAAGATCGCCGTGCCAAGCGCGCGCGACAATCCCGCCTCGCCAAACGTCCGGCGGGGGTCGCCGCCCGGGATCAGCAACCCGGCCGCGATCACGCCGCACCACGCCGCCACCCGCGCAACGCCCGGCGGCGCCTTGTCGGCACTGCTGTCGAGGTGGCGCGCGCCGCGAGCAAGCGCGTTGAGCACCTTCGATCGATACACCAGATCGGTGGACGACAGAATCAGCGGCGCATGCGCCGTCCAGAACAGCAGGCGCCGTCCCCAGAGATCCGGCCGCCACGCAAGCGGTGTCACCTTCTCGCCGTGCGCGGCCAGCCAGCGCGCCATCAGATCCTCGGCGATCGGCGCGCCATGGGCCCGCGTCGTGACGCTGGACAGATCGCGCAGCCAGGCGAAGCTGTGAAGATAGTCGGCAAAGGGCGGTGAGGGCTGGAACCGGCGCAGATCCAGGCCGGCAAGCGGGTGGCTCTCCCCGCGGAACAGGATGCGGCCATCGAGCAACGCCTCGCCGCGCGCCAAATCGCCGAACAGCGGATCGTCCGGCACCGCGATCAGCTTGAGCGGATAGCGCCCCTTCAGCCGAAGCCCGTGGATCGGCGTCCGCCAGGTCAGCCGGTGAAAACGGTCGCTGAAACGTTCCGCCAGCGACAATCCCTTGTCGCCGCCGACGCGTACCAGCCGCTTGCCTTCACCGATCCCGTCGGATGGCGGAAGATCGTCGCGCTGTTCGCTCATTCGCCTCGCAACGCGCGAATGTTCGCGGCATAGGCATCGGCGGCGCCGCGGAAGGTGGCGGTGCCGGCGACCAGCGCGTCGGCGCCCGCATCGATCGCCAGCCGTGCGGTGCGCGGATCGATGCCGCCGTCCACTTCCAGGTCGATGTCGCGCCCACTGGCATCGATCATCTTGCGGATCGCCGCGATCTTGCGCAGCTGGCTGTCGATGAAGCTCTGCCCGCCGAAGCCGGGATTGACGCTCATCACCAGCACCAGATCGACCATCTCGATCAGGTAATCGAGCATCTTCGCGGGCGTGCCAGGGTTCAGCACCACGCCCGCGCGCTTGCCCAGCGACTTGATGTGCTGGAGCGAGCGGTGGATGTGCGGGCCCGCTTCCGGGTGGACGGTGATGGTGTCCGCGCCCGCTTCGGCGAACGCATCCAGATAGACGTCGACGGGCGAGATCATCAGGTGGACGTCGAACGGCTTGGTCGTGTGCGGCCGCAGCGCCTTCACCACGGCCGGGCCGATGGTAATGTTGGGCACGAAATGACCGTCCATCACGTCGATATGGATCCAGTCCGCGCCCGCGGCGTCGATGGCGCGGACTTCCTCGCCCAGTCTGGCGAAGTCGGCGGAGAGGATGGACGGGGCGATGCGAACGGGCTTCATGGCTATTCGTTAACGCGGCTTTCGATCAGGCGGAAGCGCGCACGAGCCGTGCGACAAAAAAGCCGTCGCATCCGCCGCGATCGGCAAGCGTGCCCGGCAGCGTGCGGATATAGCCGTCGGGATGCGGCACGATCCCGTGCGGCAGCAGGTCCGGGCCTGGCGGATCGATCCGGTAATCGGGATGGTCGGCAAGGAACCGTGCCAGCTGGTCCTCGCCCTCCGCCTGCTCCAGCGAGCAGGTGGCATATACCAGCCGGCCGCCCGGCTTCACCCAGTCCGCCGCGCGGTCCAGCAACCGCGCCTGTAGCGCGGCCATCTCCGCCACGATGCCGGCATGGGCGCGATACAATACGTCGGGATGCCGGCGGAAAATGCCCGTCGCGCTGCATGGCGCATCGAGCAGCACGGCGTCGAATGCGCCCGGCGGCGCCCAGTCGAGCGCATCGGCGATCACCACCCGCGCCGCCAGCTTCGTGCGCGCGAGATTGTCGTGCAGCCGTGCGGCCCGCGACGGCGCGATTTCCAGCGCGGTCACGTCCCACCCGGCGGCCACCAGCTGCATCGTCTTGCCGCCAGGCGCGGCGCACAGGTCCAGCGCGCTGCCCTGCCCCCCACCCAACAAGCGCGCCGGCAGCGACGCCGCGACATCCTGCACCCACCAGGCACCCTCGTCATAGCCGGGCAGCTGCGACACGGGCGCATGATCGGTCAGTCGGCGCTGATCGGGGGCGAGCGCCGACCCTTCCGGCGCCAGGGCGTCGGGGGCGGCAAGCGTCAGGTCGAGCGGCGGCGGCGCGGCGATCGCCCGCGCCGCCGCCTGCGCGACTGCATCGTCCCATTGCCCGCGCCAACGCTCGGCCACGTCCGCCGGCAGCGCCGGAACTTCCGGCAATGTGGCGCCCGCGCGGGTCAGCGCGCCGAACACGCCATGGACCAGCTTGCGCGGGCCACCATCGACCAGCGGCAGGACCGTCGCGATCGCCGCATGCGGCGGCGTGCCGAGCGCCAGAGTCTGCACCAGCGCGATCCGCAACGCGGTGCGCGCCTTGGCATCGTCCGGCAGCCGCTGCCGCGTCGCCGAATCGATCAGCGCGTCGAGATCCGGAAGCCGGCGCAGCGCTTCGGCGGCAATCGCATGGGCAAGGCCGCGATCGTTCGCCTCGCGCAGGTCCCGTGTGGCGGCGGGCAGCGCCGCCTCCAGCGGATCGCCGCGGCGCAGCACCGCATCGAGCAACCGCATCGCGGCGCGGCGGGCGGGGGTGCCGGGGGGATCGGCGGGGCGGCGCGGCGCGCGCGCTTGGGGGTTGGCGGGGGCAGGCATCGCGCCCATGTGGCGGGTGAACGCCGCAACCGGAAGAGCCGATGTCGAAACGCCCGCCAAATGTAAGGCCGCCGGCCTATCTCAGCCCCAACACACCGGTGCCCAAACCCGCGCCGATCGAGCGCCCGGCCGAGGACCCGCTTGGCCGCGATCCGGTGCGCTAC
>JBELMF010000051.1:0-19498 GCA_042096015.1 Sphingomonas sp. | reverse complement strand
GCTTGCTGACCGCCTCGATCTCGGCCAGCGGGCGGAATCGGTCCGCGCGGACACGGGCGGCCTCGGCAGTCGCCTGCGCACTGGCCACGGATGCCGCGGCTTCGTTCACCGCCGCGCGATACAGGCTGGGATCGATCTGGTAGAGGGGCTGGCCCTGGCGAACGACCGAGCCTTCCTCGAAGAAGCGCTTCTGGATCACCCCGCTGACCTGCGGCCGCACTTCGGAGCTGCGGTATGCCACCGTCCGGCCGGGCAGTTCGGTCACCAGCGGCACCCGTGTCTGCTGCACGACGACGTAACCGACCTGGGCCGGTCCGCGCTGCTCGCCCTTGCCCGCCGGCTGGCGATCCGTGCCCTCACTGCAGCCTGCCAGCGCCACCATGCCCAGCAGCGCGATCCTTCGTGCGACGATCAACGACATCAATCCTGTTTGCTCACCAATCCGTCGATCGTCCCGACCACATCGGGAGCACGAACATCTGCGTGATGCATTATATCCTGAGCTCCGCAAAGGCGAGGGGCGAGGGCGCAGCGGACGACGGTCGCGCCATGATCATCGGGTAACCGCATTCACAATCCTGTGCCAGTCGCAACATGTCGCAACATGTCGCAATCCCCCGGATCGGAAGCGGCAGGAAACTTATCCATCAACAAGGCGTTGGATGGAACGGGGGCGTATCGAAAGATCGGACGCTGCCGGGTCGAAAAGGGGCAATCGTGAAGTTTGATTCGGGGTGTCATCGCTGGCTGGCCGTCGCGCTGATCGCAGCCTCTTCGACGGCGGGCGCGCAGATGGCGAAGCCCGGTACCGCTCCGGCGACCGGTCCCGATGCACCGAGCCCCCAGGCATCTTCGAGCCCCGCGACCGATCCGCAGGGCAACGCGCCGATCATAACGGAAGAGGCCTTCGACGCGGCGCTGCCGCCGCTGTCCGGCGACATCGACGCGCCGCTCGAGCCGCTGCCGTCCACGGACGGACAGACCCCGCCCGCCCCGATCGTGGCGCCCGGGACGATTCCGCCTCCCGCGACGATCGATCCGGAAATCGCCCAGCCGCTGCCGCCGTTGTCCAGCACGGATACGGTGCCCCTGCAAACCGTGGCCGACGTGGCGGACGAGGATGCGCCGGAAATCCGCTACGAGACGGTGGTGCGCGGCCTCGATGAGCTTGATCTCGAGGATGAGTTCAAGTCGCTCTCGGCACTGGAGGAAGGGGACGGCAAGGCGGCGAACGCGACCCAGGTCAACGCCCGCGCCAAGGAGGACGAGCAGCTCGCCGTCCGGCTGATGCATTCGCTGGGCTATTATGACGGCGTCGCCACTTCCGTGCTGGAGACGGTGCCGGACGAGCCCGGTCGCTTGCGTGCGATCGTCACCGCCACGCCGGGCAAGATCTATACGCTGGGCGACATCACGGTCGTCGCCGACCAGACGGTGCCGCCGAACCTGGTGCGCGACCAGCTGCCGCTCAAGACCGGAGACCCGATCGAGGCCGCGCGCGTGCAGGGCGCGGAAGCGAATGTCGCGCTGGTGTTGCCGCAACGCGGCTACCCATTCGCAGAGGTCGGTGATCGCGACATCCTGCTCGACGATCAGACCATGAAGGGCGACTATACCCTTCCGGTGGAGACCGGCCCCCGCTCCACCTTCGGCGTGCTGCGCACCGAAGGGGATGCGGTCTTCGACCTCGAGCACCTCAACGTCTTTCCCCGCTTCGAGCAAGGCGAGCTCTACGATAACCGCAAGCGCGATGATCTGCGCGAGGCGCTTGTCGCGACCGGCTTGTTCAACTCCATCGGCGTCGAGCCGGTGCGTACCGGACAGCCGGGCCCGGACGGCACCGAGCAGGTCGATCTGCTGGTGCGCCAGTCCAAGGGCCCGTTCCGCAGCCTGTCCGGCAGCGCGGGCTATGGCACCGGGGAGGGCGCGAAGGTGGAGGGCAGCTGGACCCACCGCAATCTGTTCCCGCCTGAGGGTGCGCTGATCCTCACCGCGATCGGCGGCACGCAGCAACAGGGTGCCTCCGCCACGTTCCGCCGCCAGAACGCCGGCAAGCGCGATCGCACCTTCTCCGCGGGCGCTTCGGCCAATCACACCAATTATGACGCGTTCGATGCCTTCACCGGATCGCTCTTCGCGCGCTGGGCCTATGATTCGACACCGATCTGGCAGAAGCGCTTCACCTATGCCTTTGGTGCGGAACTGACCGGCACCAACGAAAGCGTGTTCGATTTCGGCCGCAACGAGCGGGTCCGGCGTACCTATGGCATCGCCGCGATTCCGTTGCAGGCGGTGTGGGATACGTCGGACGATCTGCTGAACCCCACCCGGGGCTATCGCCTGAAGCTGAACCTGAGCCCCGAAACCTCGGTGCAGGGCTCGGTGCGGCCTTATGCCCGCACGATGGTGGAAGGCACCTTCTATTATCCGGTCAGCGATAGTCTGGTAATCGCCGGTCGCGCGCGCGCGGGTTCGATCTTCGGCATCGATCGCGACGACCTCGCGCCGTCGCGGCGCTATTACGGCGGCGGCGGCGGCTCCGTGCGCGGATACGGCTTCCAGCGGCTGGGGCCGTTCGAACCGGTGTCGTCGCTGGTGCCTGACGAAGAGGGCAATATCGACATCGGCGATCTGCGACCTGTCGGCGGCCGCAGCATAAACGAATTCGCGCTGGAGGCGCGCTACCGTTTCGGGAATTTCGGGATCGTGCCCTTCATCGACGCAGGCAACGCTTATGAAAGCACCTTCCCCAAGGGATCGAACCTGCGCTTCGGCGCCGGTATCGGTGGGCGCTTCTACACCAACTTCGGGCCGATGCGCATCGACATCGCCACTCCGCTGAACCCGCGTGAGGGCGACGGCCGGATCGCCCTTTACGTCTCGATCGGGCAGGCATTCTGATGGCAGAGGATACCGCCCCGGCAGAGACCGAAATTGTGATCGAGCGCCGTCCCTTGTGGCAACGGATCCTGAAGTGGATCGGCATCGCGATCGGCGCCTTGCTGCTTCTGCTGCTGGCGATCGTGTTCGGCATCAATACCGATCCGGGGCGTCGCTTCGTCGCCGATCAGCTCGGCAACTACACCACCGCGAGCGGCCTGAACATCAAGGTGGGCCGGATCGACGGCTCGCTGTACAGCCGCATGGTTCTGACGGACGTTCGGGTCAGCGATCCCAAGGGCGTGTTCATTTCCTCGCCGCGCCTCGATGTGGATTGGCGGCCGTTCGCGTTCGTCAACAATCACGTCAACGTGAAGAGCCTACAGAGCGAGCTCATCACCATGGAGCGCAATCCGGAGCTGATTGCGCAGCCCAGCGACCCCAACGCGCCGCTGCTGCCTGATCTCGACATTGACATCGATCGGCTCCGCGTCACCCGGTTCGTGATGGAGGCGCCGGTTACCGGCCAGCGCAATGTCGCGCAGATTGAGGGGGCGGCCCATATCGCCGATCGCCGCGCGCAATTGACGGTTGATGCGGCGGCGCTGCGCGGCGCGGGTGTAGCCGGCGGCGACACGCTGCGGCTTCGCCTGGACGCGGTGCCCGACGAGAACAAGCTCGATGTGAACGCGCGGTTGTTCGCGCCCGCCGGCGGGCTGGTCGCAGGCCTCGCCGGCACCAAGGCGCCACTCACCGCCACGATCAGCGGACAGGGTGATTGGGCGTCGTGGCAGGGCCGCGCGCTGGCCACCTTGGGCGGCGGGCAGCTGGCGAACCTGAACGTCACCGCACGGGACGGCCATGTCGAGGTGCGCGGTTTCACCAAGCCGGGCCTCTACCTCGAAGGCCCGGTCGAGCGGCTCACCGCGCCGCAGCTTGACGTCGCAATCGACACCACGCTGCGGGAACGCCGGGCGGACACGCGCATCAAGCTGCGCTCCAGCGCGCTGGTGGTCGATGCCGGCGGCCTGATCGACATGGCGAACAGCCAGTTCGGCAATTTCGCGGTTGATGCACAGCTGGTCACACCGGGCGCGATCGCGCCGGACCTTCGTGGTCGCGACGTGCTCGCCCGCGTCGTCCTGAACGGCGCCTTCGCGACCCCGACGGTGGATTATAAGGTGCGTGCCACCGCGCTCGGCTTTGGCGAGACGACGGTGGAGAACGTCTATGCCGAAGGGCTGGCGCGCGTCGACGCGGATCGGATCCTGGTGCCGGTGCATGCCCGCGCGCGGCGGATCGCCGGACTCAATCCGGCGCTCGGCGGTCTGACGACGAACGTGAAGATCGATGGTGACATCGCCGTCGACATGCCGACGATCCTTTCCGAAAATCTGCGCATCCGCTCGGACACGATCGATGCGACCGCGATCATTGCCGCCAACATGGAAACGGGGCGCTACACCGGTGCCTTGAAGGGCAGGGTCAACAACTTCCGGGTCGAAAGCGTCGGCATCATTAATTTGAACACTGATGCCGAACTGGTCACCAAGCCGAACGGCGGTTTCGGCATCATCGGCCGCGTCGGCATCCAGACGCGGGAGATCTTCAACGACGGGGTGCGCAGCTTCCTGGGCGGCAACGCCGTGGCGGTGGCCAATATCGGCTATGACACGGACGGGATCGTCACCATCCGCAACGTGCGCGTGAACGCGCCTGCGTTCCGGGTAACGCGCGGCGGCGGGCGTTATGATCTGAACACCGGCGCCGTATTGGTGGAGGCGGACGCCAACTCCAGCCAATACGGCCCCCTGTTCGCCCGGGTGAGCGGCAGCGCCGCGGCGCCCGTCGTCACCTTGCGCGCACCACGACCGGGCGTGGGGATCGGCCTGGTGGATCTGAACGCCCGTGTGGTCGGTCGCGACGGCGCCTATGCCGTCACCGCGACGGGCGGCACCACCTATGGCCCGTTCAACGCCGACGTGCTTGTCCGTCCGGGCGCGCAACTGGCGATCGACGTGCGACGCGTGGTGTTCGCCGGCGTCAACTTCGCGGGCCGGGTCGTCCAGTCTGCAGCCGGGCCGTTCACCGGGCGATTGAACTTCGCCGGTTCGGGGCTGTCGGGCGCGGTGGCGCTCGGGGCGCAGGGCAAGTATCAGACCGCGAACGTCAATGCGCGTGCCTATGCCGCGAAGATCCCGGGCGATGTCGATTTCGTCATCGGACGGGCGATCGTCAGCGCGAACGTCGTCTTGTACGATCAGCCCAAGGTGGTGGCCGACGTGCAGATCGCCGATCTTCGCTACGGCCCCACGGTGATCCAGTCGGGTCGGGTGAAGGTTGATTACGCCGGCGGGAACGGGACCGCGCAGGCGCTGCTCACCGGTTCCAACGGCGTGCCATTCCGCATCGCGGCCAACGCGAAGCTGACGCCGCAGGAATATCTGGTCGCCTTGCAGGGGCAGGCGAACAGCATCAACTTCCGTACCGGCAATCCGGCGCGCATCACCACCGCGGGGGGTACGTACCGCCTGGCGCCGACCCAGATCGTCTTCGACAAGGGCCGCCTGCGCGTCGCCGGCAGCTATGGCGCGGGCCTCAACGCGCAGATGCGGCTGGACAGCCTGGATCTGTCGATCGCCAACGCCTTCGTGCCCAACCTTGGTCTCAGCGGCACGGCAACCGGCAGCGTGGATTTCGTGCAGTCGGATCCCAATGCCTTCCCGCAGGCGGATGCCAGGCTGACGATCGACAATTTCACCCGGTCCAGCCTCGCCACCGTGTCCGAACCGGTCGACGTGGTGTTCGCGGGTCGCCTCGTGTCGAGTGGCGCGGAGGCACGCGCATTGGTGAAGCGCGGCGACACCACCGTCGGGCGAATGCAGGCCTTCCTTCGACCGGTCGGCACCGGCGGATCCTGGGCATCGCGGCTGATGGCGGCGCCGCTCAGTGGAGGCATCCGCTACAATGGGCCGTCGGGTGTGCTCTTCAGTCTTGCCGGGCTGGCCGAGCAGCAGTTGAGCGGGCCGATCGTCGTGGCGGCGGATTTCAGCGGCCGGGTCTCGGCGCCGCAGCTCAACGGTGTCGTTCGGGCCGACAGCCTCACCTATGACAACGAAACGTTCGGTACCCGCCTGTCGAACATGGCGATCCGGGCGCGCTTCACGGCGGACCGGCTTCAGCTCGACAGCATGACGGCAACGGCGGGCGACGGATCGGTCCAGGCGCAGGGCTATGTCAGCCTGGCCGCCGATCAGGGCTATCCGATGCAGATCAACGCGCGGCTCGACAATGCCCGGCTGGCCCGATCCGATGCCATCGGCGCAACAGCCAGCGGGACGGTGCAGGTCACCAACGGGCGCGACGGCGGGCTGATCCGGGCCGACATCACCATTCCCGAGGCGCGCTACCAGATCATCCGCCAGGGTGCGGCCGAGGTGCCGGAACTCACCGGCATCAGGCGCAAGAGCGACATTCGTGAGCCGCGCATCACCGATCGACCCGAGGCGGAGAAGGCGCCGTCGATGGGCCTTTTCAAGCTCGACATGCGCGTGCGCGCTGAAAACCAGCTCTATGTCTCCGGCATGGGCCTGGAGAGCGAGTGGGAGGCCGACATGCGGATCGGCGGCACCTCCGCCGCGCCGAATATCACCGGCGGCCTCGATCTGGTTCGCGGTACCTATTCCTTCGCGGGCAAGAGCTTCGAGGTGGAGCGTGGACGCATCCGCTTCCGCGGTGGTGAGCTGACCGATCCGGACATCGACATCCGCGCCACGACGCAGAGCGACGGGGTGACGTTCGTGATCAACATCACCGGCACCGGGCAGCGGCCGCAGATCGCCTTCACATCCACGCCGACCCTGCCGCAGGACGAGGTGTTGAGCCGGCTGCTGTTCGGCACCAATCCCGAAAACCTGTCGGCGACCGAGGCGATCCAGTTGGCGGCTGCGCTCAATTCGCTGCGCGGTTCGGGCGGCGGCCTCAATCCGCTCGGCAAGCTGCGCTCGGCCACCGGGTTCGATCGGCTGCGCATCCTCGGGTCGGACGAGGCGACAGGCCGCGGCAGCGCGCTGGCCGCCGGCAAGTATCTGACCGACGATATCTATATCGAGATCGTCACCGACGCCCGCGGGTTCACCGCGACGCAGCTGACCATCGCCCTGACCAAGGCGCTGAGCGTACTGACCCAGGCGGGCACGTTCGGTGGCTCCAACGCCCAGTTGCGCTATTCGAAGGATTATTGAGGATCGCACACGGGCAGTCGCTACTGACACTCCGGTCAGTTAAGTCCTTTTCCGAAACCCTTCGATCGGCTACGACGGAGGCAAGGAAGAGGATCGCCCATGAACGAGCATGTCGACGTCATCATCGTCGGGGCGGGGCTGTCGGGAATCGGCGCCGCGCACCATCTGCAGCAACGCTGTCCGGACCGCAGCTACCTTGTCCTGGAGGCGCGCGCGTCGATGGGCGGGACATGGGATCTGTTCCGCTATCCGGGCATACGCTCGGACAGCGACATGCATACCTTGGGCTACAGCTTTCGCCCCTGGACGAAAGCCAAGGCGATCGCCGACGGGCCGTCCATTCGTGAATATATCGAAGATACCGCGCGAGAGGGCGGGATCGATCGCCGCATCCGTTTCGGCCATCGTGTCACGGCCATGGCGTGGTCGACGGCCGATGCGCGCTGGACGGTCACCGCCGAGGGTCCCGACGGTGCGGTGACCTTCACCTGCAATTTCCTCCACATGTGCTCGGGCTATTACGATTACGATCGCGGCCATGCCCCGCAATTCGCCGGCCAGGATGATTTCGCCGGGCTGATCATTCATCCGCAGTTCTGGCCGCAGGATCTTGATTATACTGGGAAACGCGTTGTCGTGATCGGCAGCGGCGCGACGGCTGTCACTTTGGTGCCCGAAATGGCCAAAACCGCCGCCGGCGTGACGATGCTGCAGCGTTCACCGACCTATGTCGTGTCCCGTCCGGGGCAGGACGCGCTCGCCAACTGGCTGCGCGCGAAACTTCCCGGCAAGGCGGCCTATGGCGTGACCCGCTGGAAGAATGTGCTGTTCGGCATGTTTTTCTATCGCATGACGCGCAAGCGGCCGGAGAAGGTGAAGGCAAAGCTCCTCGATCAGGTGCGCGAACACCTCGGCCCCGACTACGATGTCGCGACCCACTTCACGCCGCGGTACAATCCTTGGGACCAGCGCCTGTGCCTGGTGCCCGATGCGGACCTGTTCGACGCGATCAAGGCGGGCCGGGCGCTGGTCGTCACCGACACGATCGAGCGGTTCACGCGCGACGGGATCCTCCTGACCAGCGGCAAGGAGCTTCCCGCCGACATCATCGTCACGGCGACCGGCCTGGAAGTAAAGCTGTTGAGCGGCATCACGCCTACTGTCGACGGTGTCGCAAAAGACTTGTCCAAATCCCTGCAATATAAGGGAATGATGTTTTCGGATGTGCCGAACCTGGCATTCACGTTCGGCTACACCAACGCCTCCTGGACGCTGAAGGCCGATCTGGTCGCCATGTACCTGTGCCGGATCCTGAACACGATGAAGAAGCGGGGCGTGCGCCAGGCAACCCCGCGGATCGGCGACACGAGCATCATGCCCGAGCCGTTCGTCGATTTCAGCTCCGGCTATATCCAGCGCGTCGCCGATCAACTGCCCAAGCAGGGCAACCGCAAGCCGTGGCGGCTCAACCAGAATTATGCGCTGGACGTCATGGCGCTGCGGTTCGGTTCGGTCGACGACAGCATGGAATTCTCCAACCCGGAAGCGTCAAGGCGACGCGCCGCGGCCTGAGCGCCGGGGAGGGTGCGGCAACGCGGCTGCCGCTTGGCGGGACCGTCGCTCGCGGGCGTGAACGGAAGTTGTAAAGGGGCAAGACCGGCCGGTTTCGAAAGGGGGGGCGGTGGCCGCGCAACGATCACGCCGCAGGTCAACGGCTTCTGACTTGCCACTCCCGGATCGTCCGTCGGCGCGTTAAGGGCGCGTCTGCAACAGCTAGGACGAACCATGAATGATGTGCTGATCCTCACCACCGGCGGTACGATCGACAAGCTCTATTTCGACGCGCTGAGCAGCTATCAGGTGGGCGACACCGTGGTCGGTCGGCTGCTGCAGACCGCGCGGGTGACGATGCCGTACCGGATCGTGGAGCTGATGCGGAAGGACAGCCTGGAGCTTACCGACGCCGATCGCGCGATCATCGCCGCTGCCGTCGCGGAGGTGCCGGAGCGGCGCATCGTGATCACCCATGGCACCGATACGATGACCGATACGGCGCGGGCGCTTGCGCATGTCGCGGGCAAGACGATCGTGCTGGTCGGCGCGTTGGCTCCCGCGCGCTTCGCGGAAAGCGACGCCACCTTCAACCTGGGTATGGCCTTTGCCGCCGTCCAGACTGCCGCGCCCGGCGTGTGGATCGCCATGAACGGCACGATGTTCAACGGTGCCCGCGTGCGCAAGGATCGCAGCGTGAACGCCTTCGTGGCGGCCGATTAGGGCAGGTCCCCGGCGTCTTTCCCGTCGACCGCGAAAGACGCCTCCTGCCGCGTCAGCGTTGCGCGATGGTGACCGCTGCCACCGGCGGCGGGAAGTCCAGCGCTCCGCACTTCTTCACCTGCCACTCGCCCTTGCCCGACCAGCATGCCTTGTCGAGCCGCGGGACGCGGGCCTCGGTGTGGATGTAGCGGGGGAATTGCTGCTCGCCCCACGGGCTCAGGCTGTTGCGCAGCTCGCGCATCCGCTCCTGCGCGACCGCCCCGAAGCTGCCGCGCGGGGCGTAAATGGCCGCGCGTCCGATCGAACCGGCCGTCTGGCAGAAATTATACTGCGACGACACGGCGTTGAAGCTCGAATAGGTGCGCGTGCCGAACTGGTCCAGCGCGGACTGGCCGCCCTTCGGCGTCTTGTTGGTGCGCTTGAAATAGGCGGTGAGCACGTCGTAGGAGTCCTTGAGCTCCTGCTTGTGATCGGTCAGCACCGCATTGTAATTGTCAACCGTGAGCAGCGTCGGCTCGAACTGGCATTGCAGCGCGGCCACGTTCAGCGCGGCGCGCAGCGTCCAGGTCAGCCCCGCCTTCAGCTCCTTCTCGGTCGCGCCGGGCAGCGGCTGGGCGATGCCGGGCTCGTCGCCCCGCACGGCCTGACCGGACAGGTCCTTGGACTTCATGAAGAATTGCGCTGAAGCCGGCCCCGCCGCCAGCAACGCGGCGGCCGCGACACCCGCCCCGAACACCCGCGACACCACCATCCCCTTGCTCCCCCCAAACACGCAACGCGCGGGATTCATACGCCTTTTTCCACCGTTATCCAACACCGTTCATCATGCAAAAGAGGCGCTTTGGCGTTGGCCGTCAAGCATGAAAAAAGCCGCCCGGTCTCCCGGACGGCTTCCTCGATCACGTCAACGACGCGATGATTACATCGCGTTGGTGCCGTTCATCATCATCATGTCGTTGGCCATCATGTCGTTGGCCATCATGCCGCCGTTCATCGCACCGTCGACAGCCGTCATGTTGTCGGTCATCGTGTCGAGACCTTCGGTGGCGTTCATGTCGGTAATGGTGGTGTTGTCGACCGTGGTCTCGGTCTGCGAGCCGCAAGCCGAAACGGCGAGGGCGGCCGCTGCGATGGCCGAACCGGTCAGGATCTTCGAGAATGCACGCATGGATAGCTCCCTAGATAGTGGATTTGGAACGGCGGACGGATCCTTAATACCCAAATCGAAGTGGATATTAGTCACAGAACGCCGACCCCTCAAGCCTCGATTTCACGCGCACAAGCAAGGCTTTCGAGGAAAGCGCCTGCGGACAACGCCAACGCGGCGTCAAAGGTTTCAAAGGCATGGCAGGCGCCCAGCGCCGCAGCGCTCGTCACCGGGTAATCCGCGATGCCGCACGGCACGATCCCGCCGAAGTGCGACAGGTCCGGCGAGAGGTTGACCGAAAAGCCGTGCATCGTCACCCAACGGCGCACGCGCACGCCGATCGCCCCGATCTTCGCCTCCCGGCCGGCGGCGTCGAGCGTCCAGATGCCGATGCGACCCGGCGCGCGAAAGGCGTGAATGTTCATCTCGCCCAGCGCGGCGATGATCCAGCCCTCCAGCGCGTGGACGAAGCAGCGCACGTCCCGGCCGCGCTCGGCGAGGTTCAGCACGAGATAGCCGATCCGCTGCCCGGGTCCGTGATACGTGTACCGGCCGCCACGACCGGCCTTGATCACCGGAAAGCGAGGGTCGATCAGTTCGGCCGCATCGGCGCTCGTCCCGGCGGTATAGACCGGCGGGTGTTCAAGCAGCCAGACGAGCTCGCGCGCCTCGCCGGCCGACACGGCGGCCGCGCGCGCCTCCATTTCGGAAAGGGCGCCGGCATAGTCCGTGAGGTCTTGAGAGACGCGCCACTCGATATTCGCGATGTCAGTCACGCTCGGGCAGATGCGGTTCGTCAAGGCGATTGGCAAGTATCGCGTCGATCGGGTAGCGTCCCGCCGCATGAGCACAGACAGGATCACCCGATGATCAGCATGGGAATGGTGTGGGACCGGACAATGGCGGTCATCACCGGCCGTGCCGCCATTCTGACGTCGATCGCCGTGCTGCTCCTGGTCGGGCCGCCGGTCATGCAGGGGGCGATGGAGGCTCTGGGCGGTACGTCTGCGGCCGTGAAGCTGGCGGGCGGATTGGTGTCGATCCTGGTTTTCCTGGCTGCCACGCTCGGCGCGCTGGCGATCACCGCGGTGGCGACCGATCCGGCGGTCGATCGATCCACGGCGCTGGCGATCGGCGGCGCCCGGATCGGCCCCATGCTAGGCGTGATCATCGTGCTCGGCATCGCTGCCTTCATCGCGACGCTGCCGGGGGTGTTCCTGCTGGTGTTCTCCGGCTTTGATGTGGAGCGCGCCCGCGCCGGCCTGTCGCAGGACAATCTGGATGTCGCGATGTTCGGGCTGGCTATGCTCTATTTTCTCGCGCTTTGCGTCGCATGCGTGTGGCTCGGTGCGAAGCTGGTGCCGCTCCTCGGCGTGGTGGTCAACGAACGTCGCGGGCTCGGTGCGCTGCGCCGTTCGTTCGCGCTCACCCGCGGATCCACGCTGAAGCTGATCGGCGTTCTGATCCTCTATTCCATCGTGCTGCTGGTGGTGCTGTTGGCCGCCACGTCGATCGTCGGTTTGGTCGTGCGTCTTCTCGTCGGGGCGGACGGCGCGGCCTGGGTGGCGTTCGCGATCGCTGCCGTGACCGCGATCATCACCGCGATCTTCAGCATCATCCAGGCGGTCTTTTCCGGCCAGTTCTACCTTGCCGCCCGGGAGGCGCGCGACCCCGCATGAACCCGAATTTCGCGCGATTGCTGGCGGACGCATGGCGCGTCTTCCGCCATGGGGCCGATCTTGTCCTGCGGCTTGCCGGCCCGTTCGTGTTCCTGCCCGCGCTGGCGGTTCAGCTGCTGTGCGATCCGCTGCCGCCGCTGCCCGCGGAGCCGGGCGAGGAAGCGGCGATGGAGCAATGGCTGAACGCGGTGTCCGTCTGGGGGCAAGGCAACGGCTTCTGGTATGTGCTGGCCGATCTCATCGGCATGGTCGGGCTCGCCGCCATCGCCCTGCTGCTGCTCGCGCCCGGCAGGCCGACGGTGGGCGAAAGCGTGCAGCTCGCATTGCGGCGGCTGGGCAGGTTCGTCCTGCTCAATCTGCTCGTCGCGATCCCGGTGGGGCTTGGCCTGTGGCTGTTCGTGCTGCCCGGGCTGTTCGTACAGGCGCGCCTCGTCGCGGCACTCCCGATCCTGGCGGCGGAGCCGAACCGCAGCGCGAGCGGCGCTCTCGTCCACAGCTGGCGTCTGACCGCCGCCCACAGCTGGGCCCTGCTCGGCGCGGTGGTCGCGTTGTTCCTGGCGCAATGGGTGGCGGTGAGCCCGCTGTTCTCGTTCGACACGTGGCTGCGCCAGCCGGGGCACGACAATCCGTTTCTGATCGCGGTGGTGGCGATGCTGCTGACCGCCGTATCGGTTGCCTACAATGTCGCGCTGCTGCTGCTCGGGACGGTCGTCTATCGCCGTGCCGCGAGCATCGGCACGTGAGGCGCGCGGTCTGCCGGCAATAGGCCGGCGACCCGCGGATCGGCAAAGGTCTCGATCGTGCGCCGAATCGGGACGAAGCCCTGCGCGCGATAGAAATTGAGCGCGGAAGGGTGGTCCAGCGTGCAGGTGTTCACCCAAACCCGCCTGATCCCGGGCCGCCACATCCGGCCCAGCGCCTCGGCCATCAGCCACCGGCCATGCCCCCGCCCGGTAAGCTCGGGCACCAGCCCGAAATAGGATAGTTCGCAGCCATCCGCGTGACGGAAGTCGAGCTCCAGCATGCCCACCTCGATGCCGCCCGGATCGACCGCGGCATAGACTTCCACCGCAGCGTCTCGGATGATCGCCAGCAGTGCCGCTTCGTCCGTCGCCAGCCGCGAGAACCACAGCCATGGGCCGCCCACGCGTTCGAACAGCGTCCGGTAGGCGGCCGCGCCCGGTGTCGCCCAACGCGCCAGGCGCAGCGGTGAGGGCGGGGTGGGGCGCAGCGGCGGGCGCCGCGTCATCTCCAGCGTCGTGACCACCGTTGCCAGCTGGTCGTCCGGAACGGCCGTCAGCCCCATGGATCAGCCCCAGGTTGCAACGGGCGGCAGGCTCATCAGGATGGCGTCGATATTGCCGCCGGTCTTGAGTCCGAACAGCGTCCCCCGATCATAGACCAGGTTGAATTCGGCATAGCGGCCGCGCCAGGTATTGCGCTGATCGATCTCGGCCGGGGTGAACGGCATCCCCATGCGGCGCCGGACGATGCGGGGAAACACGTCCAGGAAGGCGCGGCCGACATCCTGAGTGAAGGCGAAGTTCGTGGTGAAATCCCCCTCGAGATGATCGTAGAAGATGCCGCCGACGCCGCGATGCACCTTGCGATGAGGGATATAGAAGTAATCGTCCGCCCACTCCTTGAAGCGCGGATAATGCGCCGGATCATGGGCATCGCAGGCGGCCTTCAGCGCGGCGTGGAAATCGGCGGTGTCCGCCCCGATCGGCAGCGGCGGATTGAGATCTGCGCCGCCGCCGAACCAGCGTTTCGTGGTGACGAGGAAGCGGGTGTTCATGTGGACGGCCGGCACGTGCGGATTGGCCATGTGCGCCACCAGGCTGATCCCGGTGGCGAAGAAGGTCGGATCCTCCGCCGCGCCGTGAATGGTCTTGCCGAACTCCGCATCGAAGGCGCCGCCCACCGTGGAGACGTTGACGCCGACCTTCTCGAACACTTGTCCCGTCATCACCCCGCGCACGCCGCCGCCGCCAGCGGCGCCGCTCGAATCGACGCGGTCCCAGGGCGTGTAGGCGAAGCTGGCATCGGAGCCGGCCTCGCGCTCGATCGCCTCGAACTCGGCGCAGATGAGGTCGCGAAGCTGCTCGAACCAGGTGCGGGCAAGGGTTTGTTCGGGATCTAGCGTGATCATGATCGATCCCTAACGACGGGGAAAGCCGGGTGTCGAGACGACATTATGTCTCACTCTGGGCTCTCCGCATGCGGCCGCGTCTGCCGCAGCGCTTCGGCCAGCATGATGCCTGCGCTGACCGCCACGTTGAGCGAGCGGAAGCCGGGGGAGAGCGGGATCCTTACCGCCAGATCGGCGCGCGCATGCACCTGGTCCGGCACGCCGGCGCCCTCGCTGCCGAACAGCAGCACGTCACCGGCGCGAAATGCCGTTTCCCATAGGTCGGTTGCGCCCCGCGTCGTGGCCAGCACCAGCCGACCCGTGCGCTGCGCGTCGAAGGCCTGCCAATCGGCGTGCCGCACCACGTCTGCGGCCCGCGCGTAATCCATCCCGGACCGTCGCAGTGCGCGGTCGCTCCACGGGAAACCCATCGGCTCGATCAGGTCCACCGGCACCCCGAAGCAGGCGGCTGTCCGGATGATGGTACCGACATTGCCGGCGATGTCCGGTTCATAAAGAGCGATGCGCATGAGGGGGCCTTAGCGGTCGGCGACGCGCCTGCCACGATGAAGCGTGGATGAATGAACGCAAAAATGACTGTTGGCAGGGCGTAGGTGCGCAGCTATCAACCCGGCACCCCGCGGGGCGATGGGGGTTTTCAGGCGGGCGTCGGGGGAGGCTCTTTCCACACGCGCGTTCCCCGCCGGGACCGGTTGGACAAGGGTTGGTGAATGGCGACGGTCGACAGCACGCTTACTCCGGGCGAACATCCCGCCCACAATGTAGAAGACGGGCATGATCCCCGTCGCCGAGACTTCATCAATATTGCGGCGGTCGCCTGGGCCGGTGTCGGCGCGGGCGTCATCGTCCTGCCGCTGATCAACCAGATGAACCCGTCGGCCGACGTGCTCGCGCTGTCGACCACGGAGGTCGACATCAGCAAGATCGAGCCGGGGCAGGCGATCAAGTCCACCTTCCGCAAGCAGCCGCTGTTCGTGCGCAATCTGACGCCCAAGGAGATTGCCGACGCCGATGCGGTCGCCGTCAGCTCGCTGCGCGATCCGCAGACGCTGGAGGAGCGGACCAAGGCGGGCAAGAAGAACTGGCTGATCACGCTGGGCGTGTGCACCCACCTCGGCTGCGTGCCGCTGGGCGCGGGCGAGGGCGAGAACAAGGGGCCGTTCGGTGGCTATTTCTGCCCGTGCCATGGATCGGCCTATGATACCGCGGGCCGCATCCGTCAGGGACCGGCGCCGACCAACCTGGTCGTCCCGGATTACACATTCACGTCCGACACTGTCGTGACGGTCGGTTGAGGTAGCACGCACAATGAGCTTTCCCTGGGCCAAGCATTATGAGCCGAAGCAGCCGCTGATGCGGTGGATGGACGAGAAGCTGCCGCTGCCGCGCCTCGTCTATAACGCCGTCGGTGCCGGCTATCCCGTGCCGCGCAACCTGAACTATTTCTGGAATTTCGGCGTCCTCGCTGGCGTGGCGCTGGTCTGCCAGATCGTCACCGGCATCGTGCTCGCGATGCACTATGGCGCGAATTCGCTGGTGGCATTCCAGTCGGTCGAGCAGATCATGCGCGACGTCAACGGCGGCTGGTTCCTGCGCTATGCGCACGCCAACGGCGCGTCGATGTTCCTTCTGGTGGTGTATATCCACATCGGTCGCGGCCTTTATTACGGGTCGTACAAGGCGCCGCGCGAGATGGTGTGGCTGCTCGGCGTGGTCATCTTCCTGCTCATGATGGCCACCGCCTTCATGGGCTACGTGCTGCCGTGGGGCCAGATGAGCTTCTGGGGCGCGCAGGTGATCACCGGCTTCTTCTCGGCCATTCCCTTGGTCGGCGAGCCGATTCGCATCCTGCTGCTCGGCGGCTATGCGCCGGACAATGCCGCGCTGAACCGCTTCTTCTCGCTTCACTATCTGCTGCCGTTCGTGATCGCGGGCGTCATCATCCTGCACATCTGGGCGTTGCACATCCCGGGTTCGAACAACCCGACCGGCGTGGACGTGAAGGGCGAGCAGGATACGGTGCCGTTCCACCCCTATTACACGGCCAAGGACGGCGTCGGCGTGGCGGTGTTCTTCCTGGTGTTCGCGGCGCTGATCTTCTTCTCGCCGAACATGCTGGGCCACCCGGACAATTATATCGAGGCGAACCCGCTCTCGACGCCGGCGCACATCGTGCCCGAATGGTACTTCCTGCCGTTCTACGCGATCCTCAAGAGCTTCACCGCGGATTTCATCCTGACGGGCAAGCTGTGGGGCGTCTTGGCCATGTTCGGCTCGATCCTGCTGCTGTTCTTCCTGCCTTGGCTGGATTCGTCGCCGGTGCGCTCGGCCAACTACCGTCCGACCTATCGCTGGTTCCTCGCCGTGCTGCTGCTCGACGTGCTGGTGCTCGGCTATATCGGCGGGGCGGAAGCGACCGCGCGCAACGTCATCATCGGTCAGATCGCGACGGCTTATTACTTCGCGCACTTCCTGATCATTCTGCCGATCGTCTCGCGCTCGGAGCGTCCGCGCCCGCTGCCCAATTCGATCACCGAAGCGGTACTCGCCAAGCATGGCGGCACCTCGCCTGCACAGACCGCGCTGGCGCACTGAGCCGATACGGGGGAATAACAAGACAATGGTTCGTACCATCGCACTCCTGATCGGCGCGGGTTTCGTGTTCGTGCTCGGCATCGCGCTGTTCGGGACGATCTCGACCGCGATCACCGATCCGGCGCCGGAAACCGCGGAACATGAGTTCCATCGCCATCCGCACAATGCCGGCCTTCCCTCGGAAGGCCTGTTCGGCAAGTTCGATCGGCAGCAGCTGCAGCGCGGCCTGAAGGTCTATCAGGAGGTCTGCGCCGCCTGTCACAGCCTGAAGTACGTGTCGTTCCGCGATTTCGAGCAGCTGGGCTATAGCGAGGGCCAGGTGAAGGCACTGGCGCAGGCCTGGCCGATCGAGCAGCCGAGCGTGAATCCGGAGACGGGCGAAGCCGCGACGCGCAAGAATATTCCGTCGGATCGCATCCCCAGCCCGTACCCGAACGAGGTTGCGGCGCGCGCCGCCAACAACAACGCGCTGCCGCCCGACCTGTCGCTGATGACCAAGGCACGGCACGACGGCGCCAATTATGTCGCCTCGCTGCTGACCGGCTATCAGAACCAGCCGGCCGAGCTGCTGCGCAAGTTCCCGGACGCCAAGACGCCGACCGGGCTGCACTACAACCCGTATTTCGCGAACCTCAATATCGCGATGCCGCCGCCGATCACCTCGGACGGGCAGGTGACCTATGAGGACGGCACGCAGCCCACCCGGCAGCAGATGGCGAATGACGTCGCCGCCTTCCTGACTTGGACCGCCGAGCCGAACCTCGAATCGCGCCATGCCGCGGGCTTCGCGACGATCATCTTCCTGGTGATCTTCGTGTTCCTGACCTGGGGCGCCTATCAGAACGTCTGGCGCGGCGTGAAGCACTAAGCCAGGCCGCATCACGGGCGTGAAGAAAGGCCCCGCTCGCCATCCGCGAGCGGGGCCTTTTTGCGTTTTTCGCTAACCTAGCTGCACCCTCTTCGGCTCCCGCTTGCGGGGGGACGCTTCGCCTCTGTTCCCTTCCAGCTTGCGGGAGGGCTTTGCTTCAAATCTCCTCCCGCTTGCGGGAGGAGATTGCTTCCATTCCCCTCCCGCTTGCGGGAGGGGCTAGGGGAGGGCATGTCCAGAAAGATGACAAAATCCGACAGCCCCTCCCCCGACCCCTCCCGCAAGCGGGAGGGGAGTCATGGTGCGCCCTCCTGTACGCGGGAGGGGCGTACAGGCAATGTGGCGGCGAGCGAGAATGACGACCTCAAGGCGCTGATCCGCACCATCCCGGACTTTCCCAAGCCCGGCATCCAGTTCCGTGACATCACCACCTTGCTGCTCGACCCCGCCGGCCTTGCGGCCTGCGTCGAGCGCATGGTCGCCGCCACGGACGGGACGGTCGATCTGGTCGCCGGGATCGAGGCGCGCGGCTTCCTGTTCGCCGCGGCGCTGGCGGTGCCGTTGAATGCCGGGGTGCTGCTGATCCGCAAGGACGGCAAATTGCCCGGCGCGACGATCGCGGAGGATTACGCGCTGGAATATGGCCAGGATCGGATCGCCATGCATGCCGATGCCTGCGCGCCGGGCGCGCGCGTGCTGTTGATCGATGATCTGATCGCCACGGGCGGCACCGCCCGCGCGGCGGTGCGGCTGCTCCGCAAGGCGGGCGCGTCGGTCACGCAGGCGCAGTTCCTTGTCGATCTGCCGGACCTCGGCGGCGCCGATCTGCTGCGCCGCGACGGCATAGAAGTTAACGCGCTGGTTTCGTTCCCCGGGCATTGAGGAACTTCGCCCAGGCGCTCTCGTTCTTCGATCAACTGCGGCGCGTACCGGCCGCAGCTCCAGTGTATAGGAGTGGCAGGATGCAGTGGAAGCGTATTGGCCTGATCGCCCTGTTGGGCGGCATCGGCATGGGCACGGCGGCATGCACCGACGGCTACGGCTATAGCGGCGTGTCGCTCGGCTACGGTTCGGGCTATTATGCCGATCCTTACTATGCCGACGCCGGCTGGGGCGGGTACGGCGGCTACGGCTATGGCGGCCTCGGCTACGGCGGCACGTTCGGCTGGTATAACAACTTCTATTATCCGGGCACCGGCGTGTACGTGTACGATCGGTATCGCCGACCCTACCGGTGGAACGATGCGCAGCGCCGCTATTGGCAGTCGCGTCCCGGCTGGAACCGCCCCGGCGCCCGCGCCAATTGGAACAACTTCCGCCGTGACTATCGGGACGAGCGCCGCGACTATCGCGGTGATCTCCGCGACAATCGCCAGGCCTACCGCAACGGCACCATCGACCGCGGCGAATTCCGCGACGGGCGGCGCGATGCGCGTCGCGAGTTCCGCAGCGACGTTCGGCAGGATTGGCGGCAGAACGGCGGCGATCGCGCCCGCACCCCGCGCTACGACAGCGGCCGGTCCGGGTTCACGCGCAACTCCGGCGTGTCGCGCGCCGGCGGACGCGGTCCGGAGCCGCGCGGCAACGAGCGGCCGCGGTAACGGGCTGTTCGGCCGGCGGCGGTGGTCGCCGGCCTATCCTGCGGGCCGTGTCGCGATC
>JBELMF010000050.1:0-19625 GCA_042096015.1 Sphingomonas sp. | reverse complement strand
TCGTCGATTTCGGTGCGTTCGTGAACTTCATGGGTGGCAAGGACGGCCTCGTCCACGTTTCCGAGATGAAGAACGAGCGCGTCGAGAAGCCGGGTGACGTCGTGTCCGAAGGCCAGGAAGTGAAGGTCAAGGTCCTCGAGATCGATCCGCGCGGCAAGGTTCGCCTGTCGATGCGCGTTGTCGACCAGGAGACTGGCGCCGAGCTGGAGGACACCCGTCCGGCGCGCGAACCGCGCGGGGAGCGTGGTGACCGTGGTCCGCGACGCGAGGGCGGCGGCGACCGTGGTGGCCGCGGCGGTGATCGCGGTGGCGATCGTGGCCCGCGCCGCGACCGTGGCCCGCGCCGCGAGCGTTCGGAAGGCGGCAATGACGACGGCGCCGCGCCCGAGTTCGCGCCGGCGTTCCTGACCAACGACCGCGACTAAGCGCGTCGCCTTCGGGTGAAACAGAAAAGGGGCTCCGGCAGCGATGCCGGAGCCCCTTTTTTTGAGCAATCCGCGCGCTGGTCGTGCCGAGCGCCACCAATCCCGTTCGTGCTGAGCTTGTCGAAGCACGTGCCCCACACTTCAGCGCCCCTGACACGCCCTTCGACAAGCTCGGGGCGAACGGAAGTGGCCAGGTGCCCAGACGCACGTCACCCCGGCCCTGAGCCGGGGTCCCGCTGTCTTCTCCGCCGTAACGGAAGAAGCGGGACCCCGGACCAAGTCCGGGGTGACGAAGTACCTGGAGGGAAGGACCGCTTAGGCGGCGACCTTCACCTTTTCCACCGCGAGCGCGACGCGGTTCGAGATCGGCTGGGCGATCTCGCCGGCGAGCTTCAGTGCGGCTTCGGTCGAGCGCGAGCTGTGCGCGACGAAGGCGTCGAACGACGAGCGCGCGAAGTCGCTCTGCAGCTGGAACAGCTCGGTCGGCGACTTGATCGCGCCCATCGAGCGGAACACGCCCGTCGCGCTCTCGTACGACGACTTCATGTAGCTGGCGGCGTCCTGCCCCATCTGCTCGAAGCCGCGGGCGGCGATCTTCGACGATTCGACGATCGCGTCGACATTGCCCTTGCCGAAGGCGTTCATGTCCTCGAACGCCTTGGCGCCCTTTTCCATCTGCGCCTTGGCGCGCTCGCTCGCCTCGGCGAACATCGATTTGGTCTGGTCGGTGGTCGACTGGATCGTCTCGTCCATGCTGGTTTCCTTCACGCTGCGGACCGCCGGCTCTTCGGCGGAGGGTTCAACGGTGGCGGACTCTTGCGATACGATCGTGGCCGCCTTGGCCGTAGGTGCCGACCTCTTGCGAGCCGGCGCTTTCAGCACCGGCGGCACGGGGCTGGGCCCGTCCGCGGTCGCCGCATCGGCGATCGCGTCAAGGCTGGTCGGCGGTGGCAGTGTCTCGGACAAGCGCACGTCTCCCTATGCTGCGATGCAAAATAGGGCGCCCGATTAGCTGCGGCAAGCAAAAACTTGTGCAGCGCAGCAATTAGTCGCGTTTGTTACTTCAGCGCTCGCGAACGTAGCGGCCCGGCGCGTCGTCGAGGGCGGGCAGCGTGCCCTCTCCCGGGATGCGCGCGCCCGTCACGGCGACGGTTACGGCATCCTGTGCGCGTAGCCACTCCAGCCAGTGCGGCCACCAACTGCCCTTGGTCTCGGTCGCGTTGGCCAGGAAGGCGTCGAGCGTGGCGGCGGGCTGATCGTTGGTCCAATATTGGTATTTACCCGCAGCCGGCGGGTTCACCACGCCGGCGATATGGCCCGAGCCGGCAAGCACGAAGCGCAGCGGCCCGCGGAAGTGGCGGGTGATCTCCCACACGCTCTCGGCGGGGGCGATGTGATCCTCCCGCCCGGCCTGGACGAAGGCAGGGGTCGCGACCTTGGAGAGATCGAGCGGCGTGCCGGCGATCGACAGCGCGCCGGGCGAGACGAGCAGATTGTCGCGATAGAGATCGGTCAGGTAGCTCTTGTGCCACTTGGCGGGCAGGTTGGTGGTGTCGCCGTTCCAGTGCAGCAGGTCGAACGGGACGTAATCCTTGCCGAGCAGGTAATTGTTCGTAACGTAGTTCCAGATCAGGTCGCGCCCGCGCAGCAGGTTGAAGGTCGCCGCCATGTAGCGGCCGTCGAGAAAGCCGTCGGGCGACAGCGTGGCGAGGAACTGGAGCTGTTCCTCGCTGATGAAGTGCGAAAGCTCGCCGGCGTGCGCGAAATCAACCTGTGCTGTGAAGAAGGTCGCGCTCGCCACCTTGTCGGCCTCACCCCGCGCCGCGAGCAGCGCCAGCGTCGCGGCGAGCGTGGTGCCGGCGACGCAATAGCCGATCGCGTGTACCGCCGGCACGTCGAGCAGCGTGCGGATCACGTCCACCGCATCGACCTGCGCGGTGACGTAATCGTCCCACACCACATCCTTCATGCCGGCGTCGGCGGACTTCCACGAAACCATGAAGACGCTGATCCCCTGATCGAGGCACCAGCGGATGAAGCTTTTCTCCGGCGTCAGATCGAGGATGTAGAAGCGGTTGATCCACGGCGGAAAGATGACGAGCGGGACGGCGAGCACGTCGGGCGTGGTCGGCGTGTATTGGATCAGTTCGTACAGCGGCGTGCGGTGGATCACCTTGCCCGGCGTGGTGGCGAGGTTGCGGCCGATCTCGAACGCGCCTTCGGGCGTGTGGGTCACCTGCCCGCGGCCGATGTCGGCGAGCATGTTCTGCAGGCCCTTGAGGAGATTCTCGCCGCGCGTCTCCAGCGTCTTCTCGATCACCTCAGGATTGGTGAAGGGGAAGTTGCTGGGGCTCATCGCGTCGACGAAGCCGCGGGTGGCGAAGCGCAGCTGCGCGCGCTGCTTGTCGTCCACCCCCTCCAGCGTGTCGACGCTGCGCAGCAGATGGTCGGAGAGCGTTTCGTAGGACTGGCGAATCCAGGCGAAGAGCGGGTTCTGTTCCCACGCGGGCGCGGCGAAGCGCTTGTCCTTGGCGGTGGCTGGCGTCGGCGCGGGGGCGGGCGGCGTCAGGAACTGCTGCCACATCGACAGGCTCTGCGCCCAGAAGTCGCGCATCGGCTTGGTCGCGGCGTTATCCGGCGCGCCGTCCAGCGCGGCGAGGCCTTGTTCCAGCATTATTTGCTGCGCGCGGCCGATCACCCAGGTCCAGTGCTGTAGGTCGGCGAGGCTTGGCGGGGCGGGCTGGTCGTTCATCGGGTCCTCTCCGTTGCCGGGCATAGCGGAACCCATCGATGACCACCAACCGTCATCCCGGACTTGATCCGGGATCCATGGTGCCCGCGAACGCTGAGGCTGGTGTCGCGAGCGGCGGCGCCCGCGGATGGTTGAATCCCGGCGCAAGGCCGGGATGACGGAGCGGCTTGGGCGAAGCCGCGCTTTCCACCGACGATACCTCCGCCCGCTTCCGCTGCGCTCGCGCAGGGTCTATGCCGCCTGCTCCTGTTCACCCTGAGGATGCCATGTCCGACGAATTCTACCGCATGAAGCGCCTGCCGCCCTATGTCATCGCCGAAGTGAATGCGATGCGGGCGGCGGCGCGCGCGGGGGGCGAGGACATCATCGATCTCGGCATGGGCAATCCTGACCTGCCGCCGCCGCCGCACGTCATCGCCAAGCTGGTCGAGGTGGCGCAGAAGCCCGACGCGCACGGCTATTCGGCGTCCAAGGGCATCCCCGGCCTGCGGCGCGCGCAGGCGAATTACTACGGCCGGCGTTTCGGCGTGGATGTCGATCCCGAGACCGAGGTGGTCGTCACCATGGGGTCGAAGGAGGGGCTGGCCAGCCTCGCCACCGCGATCACCGCGCCGGGCGACGTGATCCTCGCGCCCAACCCCAGCTATCCGATCCATACCTTCGGCTTCATCATCGCCGGCGCGACGATCCGCGCCGTGCCGACCACGCCCGACGATCATTATTTCGAAAGCCTCGAGCGGGCGATGAACTTCACGGTGCCGCGCCCGAGCATCCTGGTGGTCAACTATCCGTCAAATCCGACGGCGGAGGCGGTGGACCTTGCCTTCTACGAGCGGCTGGTCGCCTGGGCGCGCGAGAACAAGGTGTGGATCATCTCCGACCTCGCCTATTCGGAGTTGTATTTCGACGGCAAGCCGACGCCTTCGATCATGCAGGTGAAGGGCGCCAAGGACGTGGCAATCGAGTTCACCTCGCTCTCCAAGACCTATTCGATGGCCGGCTGGCGGATCGGCTTCGCGGTGGGCAACAAGACGCTGATCGCGGCGATGACGCGGGTGAAGTCGTACCTCGACTACGGCGCCTTTACCCCGATCCAGGCGGCGGCCTGCGCGGCATTGAACGGCCCGCAGGATATCGTCGAGCAGAACCGCAAGCTCTACCACAAGCGCCGCGACGTGATGGTGGAGAGCTTCGCGCGTGCAGGGTGGGAGATCCCGTCACCACGCGCGTCGATGTTCGCCTGGGCGCCGCTGCCGCCGGCGCTGGCGCATCTCGGCAGCCTCGAATTCTCCAAGCAGCTGTTGACCCATGCCAAGGTCGCGGTGGCGCCGGGCGTCGGCTATGGCGAGAATGGCGAAGGATTTGTGCGCATCGCGATGGTCGAGAACGAGCAGCGGCTGCGCCAGGCGGCGCGCAACGTGAAGAAGTATCTCGCCAGCATGGGCGTCAACGTTCCGGCGCGGAACGCGGGTTGAGCGGTCCTGCAGTCGCGGGGTGGCTTCGCGTGCGCCGCGCATCATCACGTCACCTTGGCTGCGTGCGCTACCTGTGGACAGCCACCCTCGTCATCCCGGGCTTGATCCGGGATCCATGGTGCCGGGAGCGCCGTGGCTTGAAGGGCGAGCGACAGCGCGCGTGGATGGTTGGATCCCGGATCAAGTCCGGGACGACGGATGAGATTAGGCGAGGCGCCGATGGACGCCTATAACCCGCTCTATTCACTCGCCGGCGTGCTCGTCGGCATGCTCGTCGGGCTGACCGGCGTCGGCGGCGGATCGCTGATGACGCCGCTGCTGGTGCTCGCGTTCGGCTTCCACCCGGCGACGGCGGTCGGGACCGACCTCCTCTATGCCTCTGCCACCAAGACGGTGGGCGGCGCGGTGCATGGGCTGCGCGGCACGGTCGACTGGGCGATCGTGCGGCGGCTGGCGATGGGCAGCGTGCCGGCCGCAGCGGCGACCTTGCTGCTGCTCAGCCGTGCCGCGGAGCAAAGCGAGAGGACCGGTGCGGCGATTGCGGTGGCCCTGGGGGTCACCCTGATCTGCACGGCGATCGCCACGTTTTTCCGGGCGCGGATCGTCACCGCGATAACGCCGCATTTCCGCGGCATTCAGGGGCGGCGACGCGATCTCCTCACCGTGCTGCTGGGCGCGATGCTGGGCGTGCTGGTGTCGCTGACGTCGGTGGGCGCGGGCGCGCTGGGCATGACGGCGCTGCTGATCCTGTACCCCGGCGCGCCAGTCAATCGGCTCGTCGGCTCCGACATCGCCCATGCCGTGCCACTGACCTTGATCGCCGGTATGGGACATCTCTGGCTGGGATCGGTGGATCTGCTGCTGCTCGGCTCATTGCTGGCGGGGTCGATCCCCGGCATCGTGCTGGGCAGCGTGATCGCCTCGCGCGTCACCGATCGCGTGCTGACGCCGATCCTCGCCACGACGCTCGCACTCGTCGGGCTGAAGCTGATCCTGTAGCCTGCCGGCTGGCCACCGGCGATGATCGGGGCAAGTCGAACGCCGCGTCATCCGACTGCCTCCCTCCGCACTTGCCCGGCATGAACGGGCGTATATGGAGCCAGCCATGGCTCGCCCCGGTTTCTCCTTCTCCACAGCATTCGCCGTCCGCTACGCGGAGATCGACGGGCAGCGCGTCGTGTTCAACTCGCGCTATCTTGAATATGCTGATGTGGCTGTCACCGAATTCTGGGCCTGGACCGAAATTGCCGATGCGCTGGGCGAGACGTGGCGGGAGATGGAATTCCACGTCCGGCGCGCCACGGTCGATTATCTAAAACCGCTGGTGCTTGGAGACACGGTCGATGTCTCGGTCCGCATCGAGCGGATCGGCTCGTCGAGCCTGACGAAGCGGTTCGAGATCGCCAACCAGCATGGCGAGTTGTGCACTGTGATCGAGATGGTGAGCGTCAACGTCCACCTGCCGACCGGCCGTCCCCTGCCGATCGACGGGCAGGTGCGCCAGTTCCTCGAGGCGCTGCTGGTGGCACAGCCGGATCGGGTGGCGTAAGGCGGGCCATGCTCGATATGCGCCCCGATTGCGAACGCTGTGGCACGGACCTGCCCGCCGATGAGGGCGGCGCATTCATCTGCTCGTTCGAATGCACCTTTTGCGCCGACTGCGCCGATGCGCTCGACGAACGCTGCCCGAACTGCGGCGGCGAGCTGCTCGACCGCCCCGCGCGGGTGGGCGCGGCGCTGAAGAAGAACCCGGCGTCGACGCGGCGGCATCACGCCGGATAACTCCGGCCCATTTGCGGGAGAGGCGCCGTCCTGCTCGCCTCCCGTTTGCGGGAGGGGCGCCGCCTTGCTTGCCTCCCGCTTGCGGGAGGGGCCGGGGGAGGGCATGTCACCACCGTGCCCTCTGAAGTGACCTCCCCTCCTCTAACTCCTCCCGACTGGCCCCATGAAAGTAGCACTTCCATGGAAACCCAAAGCAGGAGGGCAACCAGTCGCATCCTGATCGTCGCCGGTTCGGACTCCGGCGGGGGCGCGGGGATTCAGGCCGACATCCGCACGGTGACGATGCTCGGCGGTCATCCGATGACGGCCATCACGGCGATCACCGCGCAGAACACGCTGGGTGTGCAGGCCGTTCATCCGGTGCCGACCGACATGGTCGTCCAGCAGATGCGATCGTGCATCGACGATCTTGGCGTCGACGCGGTGAAGATCGGAATGATCGGATCGGCCGATACGGCACGCGCGATCGCCGACCTCCTCGAATCGATCGGCGTCCCGATCGTCCTTGATCCGGTGATGGTTGCGAGCTCGGGCGCGGTGCTGGCCGATACGCAGACAATCGCGGCGATGCACCAGATCATGACCTTGGCCACCGTTACGACGCCCAACCTGCCGGAACTCGAGGCACTTGGTGGGCTTGGCCGGCTGACGGCGGCCGGCCATTATGTGTTGGCGAAGGGTGGCCACGCTGACGGCGATATCGTCACCGACCGGTTGGTCGGGCCAGAGGGCGAGATTGCACATTGGTCCGCCGCGCGTATCGACACGAGGCACAATCACGGGACCGGCTGTACGCTGGCCAGCGCGATCGCGGACGGGCTGGGGCGGGGCTTGTTCCTGCCGGATGCAATCGACCGCGCGCGTCGGTTCGTGCTGGCCGCGATGCGTGCGGCGCCCGGCTTTGGTGCCGGCCATGGCCCGATGGGCCACCACATGGTCCGGCTGGACTGAACGGGGCTGCTACGCCGCGTCGAGCGCCTGTTGCAGTCGATCGCGGATCGCCCGCAGGGCGGAGATCGAGACAGGCGCGCCGCTCGGTGCTGGCGCCGCCGGGATGCTCCGGCTCTCGCTGGTGAGCAGCTTCTGCACGCCCTTGACGGTATAGCCCTCCTCGCCGAGCAGCCGCTGAATGCGGGCTACCAACTCGACGTCTGCCGGGCGATAATAGCGCCGGTTGCCTGCGCGCGTGACCGGACGCAATTGCGGGAAGCGCGTCTCCCAATAGCGCAGGACATGCGGCGCAACACCGGTGGCGGCCGCCACTTCACCAATCGTGCGGAACGCGCCTTCGGCCTTTTCGTCGATGCTCACACGCCCGCCGCAACGATGCGATCGCGCATCATCTGGCTTGCACGGAAGGTGAGCACACGGCGCGGGGCGATCGGCACTTCGACGCCCGTCTTCGGATTGCGGCCGATCCGCTCACCCTTGTCGCGGAGCACGAACGTGCCGAAGCCGGAGATTTTGACGTTTTCGCCCCTGGCCAGCGCGCCGCACAGCGATTCGAGAATCTGCTCGACCAGTCGCGCCGAATCCGCGCGTGACAGACCGACCTGACGGTGGAGCGATTCAGCCAGATCAGCCCTGGTCAAGGTGCCCGCGTCACTCATTTTCGTAGGTACTCCCGCCGCTTATTGCGGCAGATTATCACCAGAAGCGCCGAACCGAAAGATGGTGCCGGCGGCGCGACGCATCTCAGAAGCGGATCACCGCAGCGCCCCAGGTGAAGCCGCCGCCCATCGCCTCGAGCACGACGATCTGCCCCGGCCGGATGCGGCCGTCGCGCACCGCAGTGTCGAGTGCCAGCGGCACCGATGCCGCTGACGTATTGGCGTGCTGGTCGACGGTCAGCACCACCTTTTCCGCCGGGAGGCCGAGCTTGCGCGCGGTGGCGTCGAGGATCCGGGCATTGGCCTGGTGCGGCACGACCCAATCGACCTGATCGGCGCTGAGCCCGGCGACGCTGAGCGATTCCTCCATCACCGCGGCGAGGTTCACCACGGCATGGCGGAACACCTCGCGGCCCTTCATGCGCAGCTTGCCGACCGTGCCGGTCGTCGAGGGACCGCCATCGACATAGAGAAGTTCGTTGTGGCGCCCGTCGGCGTGGAGGCGGGTGGCGAGGATGCCGCGGCCATCCACGTCCGCACTTTCCTGCCCCTCCAGCACGATCGCGCCGGCCCCATCGCCGAACAGGACGCAGGTGGTGCGATCCTCCCAGTCGAGGATGCGGCTGAACGTCTCGGCGCCGATCACCAGCGCGCGGCGGTGTGCACCGGCGCGGATCATGCTGTCCGCCACCTGCACGGCGTAGAGGAAGCCCGAGCAGACCGCGGCGACATCGAACGCCACGCAATCGTCGATGCCGAGCATCGCCTGCACCTTGGTGGCACTGGACGGAAAGGTCTGGTCGGGAGTGGCCGTGGCGAGGACGATCAGGTCGATGTCCTGCGCCGTGATCCCGGCAGCAGCGATCGCCACACTCGCCGCGTCGCGGGCGAGGGTGGCGGTGGTCTCGTCGGGGCCGGCGATGTGGCGGAAGCGGATGCCGGTGCGCTCGACGATCCACTCGTCGGTGGTGTCGACCATCTCGGCTAGGTCGGCGTTCGACACGCGGCGGGCGGGCAGCGCGGATCCGGTGCCGGTGATGACGCTGCGGATCATGCCGCCTTCTCCTGCTCGAAATGCCGCAGGTCGTCGGCGATTCGCCGCGCGAGATCGGCCTTCACCATCTTCGCCGCGACGCCGATCGCGGTCGCCACGCCAAGCTCGTTGGCACTGCCGTGGCTCTTCAGCACCAGCCCGTTGAGGCCCAGGAAGACGGCACCATTGTGGTTGTTCGGGTCGAGATGGTCGCGCAGCAGCTGGGTCGCCGGGCGCGAGATCAGGAAGCCAATTTTCGAGCGGACCGAGCTGGTGAAGGCGCGCTTCAGCAGGTCAGCGACAAACCGCGCGGTGCCCTCCGCGGTCTTGAGTGCGATATTGCCGGAGAAGCCGTCGCAGACGATCACGTCATGCTCGCCGCGCGACAAGCGGTCGCCTTCGACGAAGCCGGTGAAGGTCATCGGCAGGTGGCCGGCACTGCGCAGCGCGGCGGCGGCGTCGCGGATCTCCTCGGTGCCCTTCTGATCCTCGCTGCCGATATTGAGCAGCGCGACTCGGGGGCTGGCGAGGTCCATCGTCACGCGAGCGTAGGCCGCGCCCATGACCGCGAACTGAACGAGGTTCTTGGCCTCCACCTCGGTATTGGCGCCGAGATCGAGCACGCAGACGTCATTCTCACCCAGCGTCGGCAGCAGCGCCGCAAGCGCGGGACGATCAATGCCCGGCATGGTGCGTAGCGCGAGCTTGGCCATCGCCATCAGCGCGCCGGTGTTGCCCGAAGATACGGCGGCGCCGGCGCGACCCTGCTTCACGCAGTCGATCGCGACACCCATCGAGGTTGTCTTGGCGCGGCGCAGCGCCTGGCCGGCCCTTTCGTCGCCCTTGATGACATCGGGCGCGTGGACGATCTCCGCATTTTGACTGAGGTTGGGGTGCTTCTGCAGCCCTTCACGAATCGCCGCCTCGTCACCGACGAGCAGGAACTTCATCCCCTCGAACCGGTGCCGCGCACGCGCGACGCCCGCCAGCATCACCGCCAGCCCTTCATCGCCGCCCATCGCATCGACGGCGATCCAGGACTTGTCGGCCATGACGCGACGAACTCCGTACCCTAATCAGCGCAAGCGAGATGCGCGCGACGCTCTTTGCGCCACGCGATCGCCGATGTCAGCCCTCGACCGAGACGACTTCGCGGCCGTTGTAGTGGCCGCATGCCGTGCACAGGTTGTGCGGGCGACGCAGCTCGCCGCAGTTCGGGCATTCCTGGAACGCCTCGACCGACAGCGCATCATGCGCGCGGCGCATGCCACGGCGGGAGGGGGAAGTCTTTCGCTTGGGGACGGCCATTGCGGCACCTTGATCGTTTATTGTTTAAAGCAAATGCGATTGGCCCGACGACGATCGGCACGGACCGGACGGTACCGGCCGCGCCGGGCAGCCGGGCGCATCGCGAAGCCCGCGCCTATAGCGGATCGTGCGCGCGTTGCAAGCGGCGCGGCATGCTGGCACGATCCGGCGCAAGGAATAAGGGGAGGGGTGCCATGATCCTGCCGGTGACACTGGTGATCGCCGCGGCGTGCGGCGTGGTCAACATCTGGCTGGCGGTGCGACTCGTGCGCGGGCGCGTGCGCGGCAAGGTGATGGTGGGCGACGGCGGTGATCCCGCGATGCTGTCCGGCATGCGCGCGCACGCCAATTTCACCGAATATGCGCCGATCGTGCTGATCCTGATGGCACTGATCGAGCTCGCGCGGGGGCCGCTGGTGGCCTTGTGGGTGATCGGTGTGCTGTTCGTGCTGGCGCGAATCGCGCATCCGCTCGGCATGGCGCGGCCGGCGCCCAATCCGTTCCGCGCGGCGGGTGCGCTGGTGACGTGGGTGGTGACGCTGGTGCTGGCCGGCTGGGCGCTGGCGATCGCGGCGGATGTGGGCGGCGCGGGTGCGACGACGATCGTGCCGGTGGAGGCGGTACCGCGGGGGTGAGCCTCTCCCTGATCGCTTCGTCACCCCGGACTTGATCCGGGGTCCATCCGTCCGCACACGCTGTATTCGCTATCAGCCACAGCGTTCGTGGCACCATGGATCCCGGATCAAGTCCGGGATGACGCTCGCGTGGGGTGGAGCGTCAGTCCTCCAGCTTGGCCCCATCCAGCGCCTGTTCGCGCTTCGCCTCCTCGGCCGCAGCCGCGTCGCGCTCCGCCTTGGTGCGGCCGAAGGCGGCGCGGTTCGCTGCGGCCTTGTGCTCGGCGTCGACCCGCGCGCGTGCCTTGCGGGCGCGGCGCAGGTTGATCACCTCTCCCATTTACGAGCGCACCTCGCGCGCGATGGCGTCGAGCAGGCCGTTGACGAAGCCGGCCTCGCGCCGCTCGTAAAAAGCGTGGGCGACGTCGACATATTCGCTGATCACGGCACCCTTGGGCACGTCGACGCGCGACAGCAGTTCATAGGTGCCGGCGCGCAGGATCGCCTTCATCGGCTTGTCGAGTCGCTCGAGGCTCCAGCCGCTGGCGAGCTTGCCCTCGATCAGCGCGTCGATCTCGCCCATGCGCGCGTGCGTGCCGGTGACGATGTCATCGAAGAAGGCGACGTCGGCTTCGGCATATTCCTCACCCTCGATCGTGGCACCGATGCGGTGGTTGTGAAACTCGCGCAGCAGGACGGGCATCGTCGTGCCCTCCATCTCATGCTGGTAGAGGGCCTGGGTGGCGGCAAGGCGCGCGGCGGCGCGGGCCTTGGTACGGGCAGCGGTACGGGACATGGCGGCGGCCCTTACGCGCGTGGGGGGTGGCATGTCGAGGTTGTCGCTTGTGGACGTTCCTCGACTTCGCTCAGGACGAACGGGTCGGGCGGTTCCCACCTCGTCACCCCGGGCTTGACCCGGGATCCCGCTTCTTATCGATGGCTGCGTGGGCAGCGGGACCCCGGGTCAAGCCCAGGGTGACGAGGGAGGTGGTTATGATTGTGACTGCAGGCGCAGCGCGACCGACTGGGCGTGTGCCGGCAACCCTTCCGCTTCCGCCAGAGCCACCGTCGCCGGGCCGAGTGTCGCGAGCGATGCGGCATCGAGCTGGAGAAAGCTGGTGCGCTTCATGAAGTCGGTGACGCCGAGGCCGCTGGCGAAGCGAGCGCGGCGGCCGGTGGGGAGGACGTGGTTGGGACCGGCGACATAATCGCCGATCGCCTCGGGCGTGTGGCGGCCGAGGAAGGCGGAGCCGGCGTGGCGCAGCATGTCAAACAGAGGTTGGGGATCGTCCACGGCGATCTCGACATGCTCGGGGGCGAGCGCGTCGACCAGCGGCATCGCTTCGGCCAGATCGCGGACGAGGACGATCGCGCCGTTCTTCTCCCACGCGATACGCGCGGTTTCGCCGGTTGGGAGCTCGGCGAGCTGGCGTTCCACCGCGGCGATCACGGCATCGGCGAAGTCGGGCGCATCGGTGAACAGGATCGACTGGGTGGTCACGTCATGCTCGGCCTGGCTCAGCAGGTCGGCGGCGATCCAGTCGGGATCATTCGCGCCATCGGCGACGACGACGATCTCACTCGGCCCCGCCACCATGTCGATGCCGACCACCCCGTAGACCTGCCGCTTGGCCTCCGCGACCCAGGCGTTGCCGGGTCCGGTGATGACATCGACCCGCGCGATCCGGTCGGTGCCCCAAGCGAGCGCGGCGATCGCCTGCGCGCCGCCGATACGCCACACCTCGTCGGCGCCGGCAAGATGCGCGGCGGCGAGGACCAGCGGGTTGATCGCGCCCTTGGGGGTGGGCGTCACCACCACCAGCCGCTCGACCCCAGCGACCTTGGCCGGGATGGCGTTCATCAGCAGCGTGGAAGGGTAAGCCGCGCGGCCGCCGGGCACGTACACGCCCGCCGCATCGACCGGTCGCCAGCGCGCACCAAGGCGGACGCCGGCAGCGTCGGTGAAGGCGGTATCCGCCGGCCGCTGCTTCTCATGATAGGCGCGGATGCGGGTAGCGGCGAGCTCGAGTGCCTCGCGCAGGACCGAATCGAGCGCGTCGAACGCAGCGGCACAATCGGCGAGAGGTACCTGCCAGCCGGTGGCGTCGAGATCGTGGCCGTCAAGCTTTTGCGTGAACGCTTGGAGCGCGGCGTCGCCCTCCTCGCGCACGCTGCGCAGGATATTGGAGACGTCGCGCGTCACGTCCGAGTCCGATTCGCGGCGGGCGTCGACCAGCGCGGCGAAATCCTGTGCGAAGGATGCGTCGGCGGTGGACAGGCGGATCATGCCGCAGCCGCGTTCGACACGGCGGCGCGAAACGCCTCGACCAGCGGGACGACGCGGCCGGCGCGCATCTTCATTGCCGCGCGGTTGACGATCAGGCGCGAGGAGACCTCGACGATCGTTTCGACCTCGACGAGCCCGTTCTCCTTAAGCGTGCGGCCGGAGGATACGAGGTCGACGATCCGCGGCGCCAGGCCCAGCATCGGGGCGAGCTCCATCGCACCGTTGAGCTTGATGCATTCCGCCTGCACGCCGCGGAGGGCGAAATGCTGCGCGGTGAGGTGCGGGTATTTGGTGGCGACGCGCACATGGCTCCAGCCGCGCGGGTCGTCGGTGGCGGCGAGCTCGGCCGGCTCGGCCACCGACAGGCGGCAATAGCCGATGTTGAGGTCGACCGGCGCGTAGAGTTCGGGATAGGCGAATTCGCCAAGCACGTCTGATCCGACGATGCCGAGCTGCGCCGCGCCATGCGCCACGAAGGTCGCGACGTCGAATGCGCGCACGCGGATCAGTGCGATGCCGGGATCCTGCGTGGCGAAGCGCAACGCGCGGCTGTCCTCGTCGAAGAACGCGGCTTCGGGGATCACCCCGGCGGCGGCCAGCAGCGGCTGCACCTCGGCGAGGATGCGACCCTTGGGCACGGCGATGACGAGTGGTTCGGACATGCGCGCGGGCTTTACGCACCGGCCGGAACGGGCGCAACAGACGCGCATGGGGACTGAGGCCGAGAATCGCGAGTCGTTCCACGTCCAGGCCGGCTACTGCCAGGCGATGGAGGCGCCGATCACCGCGCGGGTCTGCACCGCGCTGGCCGAGGCGCTCGACCGGACGAGCGGGACGGGACGCCGCGTGCTCGATTGGCCGGGGGAGCCGGTGGCAGATGCGCTGGTGCTGCGACTGGTCGGCGGGCTGCATGCGCTGCACCGACGCGGCCTGGACGCCGGGCTTGATGCGGTGTTCACCGGCGCGCTGACCGACGCGAACGCGGTGGTACATACATTGTGCAGGGTGGTGCGCGATCATGACGCGGCGCTGCTGCCGTGGCTCGTCGGCCCGCCGCAGACCAACGAGGCGGGGCGATCGGCCGGGCTGATGACCGGGCTGCTGCACGTCGCCCAACGTTTCGGACCGGACATGGAACTGCTGGAGATCGGCTCCAGCGCGGGGCTCAACCTGCTGATCGATCGCTACGCCTTCGATCTCGGCGGCGTCCGCAAGGGGCCGGCCGACGCGCCGGTGATGATCGCGCCCGAATGGCGTGGGACTTCGCCGCCCGACGTACCGATCGCGATTCGCTCCGTACGCGGGGTCGATGTCGCGCCTGTGGACGTGACCGACCCGGCCGAGGCGGGGCGGCTCGCCGCCTATGTCTGGGTCGACGCGGCCGAGCGGCTCGATCGCATCGAGCGGGGCATCGCGATGGTCCGCGAACGCGGTGTGGCGCTGGAACGGGGCGACGCCGCCGACTGGATCGAGGCGCGGCTGGCCGAGCCGCAGCCGGCGGGCACCACGCGGGTGCTGATGCATTCGGTGGTCTGGCAATATTTGCCGCCCGCGACGCAGACACGCATCCGCGAGGCGATGGACGCAGCCGGCGCGCGGGCGACGGCGGAGCGCCGGCTCGGCTGGGTGATGATGGAGCCCAACCGGGATCTCCACCGCCATGAGGTGCGCGTGCGCGGCTGGCCGGGCGAACAACCGATGGAGCTGGTGGCGCTGACCCATGCACATGGCGCGTGGGTGAAGGGCCTGTCGCCGCCCTATGAGACCCGCGACTATGTGATGCGGCGCGGACCGTACGAGAAGGATTGAGCGTCTCTCCCCTCCCGCTTGCGGGAGGGGGCGGGGGAGGGGCTTTCCCGATGTACGTCCGTAAGAGGTCAAGCCCACCCCTAGGGTCCAGTTTGGACCCTAACCCCTCCCGCAAGCGGGAGGGGAATGGATCACGGATAGCTGACCGTCTTCGGCTGGCCGGGGATCGGGATCCATTCGATCTCGTCGCCCGGCACGATCGGAAACTCGCGGGCCATCCAGGCCCGCTTCGCTTCCTCAATGCGATCGCGCGAGGAACTGACGAAATTCCACCAGACGTGGCGCGGCGTGGTGAACGCCTCGCCCCCGGCGAGCATCGCGCGCGCGCCATTGCCGGTGCGCAGCGTCGCGGCGATGCCGGGGCGCAGCACGTAGAGGCGCTGCGGCTCGAGCGGCACGCCCTCCAGCGTCGCATCGCCCTCCACCAGATAGACAGCGCGCTCGTCCGCTTGGGCATCGATCGGCACGCTGGCGCCGGCCGCCAGCACGATGTCGGCGTAGATGGTGCCGGCATAGGTGGTGGTCGGCGCGGCCTTGCCCCACAGATTGCCCATTATGACGCGTGCAGTGACGCCCGCGCCTTCGATCACCGGCAGGTCGCCGGCGGGGACATGCTCGAACGCCGGATCGATCTCCTCGCGTCCGTCGGGCAGCGCGAGCCATGTCTGGATGCCCGACAGCGCCGGGCCGCCGGGGCGCACATCCCCGGGCGAGCGCTCCGAATGAACGATGCCCGTGCCAGCGGTCATCAGGTTCACCGCGCCGGGTCGGATCACGATATCGGTGGCCAGCGAATCGCGATGGCCAAGCGCGCCATCGAACAAATACGTCACCGTCGCCAGGTTGATATGCGGGTGCGGGCGCACGTCGATGCCCTGCCCCGGCGGTAGCGACGCCGGGCCCATCTGGTCGAAGAACAGGAACGGCCCCACCATCGTGCGTTCGCGGTGCGGGAGGGTGCGATGCACCTTGAACCCGCCGATGTCGTGGGTGGCGGGCAGCAGGGTGAGCTCGATCAGGTCGTCACGCGTCATCGGTTGCTTCCAGCAGGGAGAGGAGGTCGTCAGGATAGATGGGTTCGGGCCAGCCGGCGATCTCGTCGCGCGCGAACCAGCGCCACTCAGTCATCACGCGGCGCTCAAGCTCGGTATGACCGGCAGTGTCGAGCTCGCACGCGTCCACGTCGACGCGGAACCAGCGTTCGTCCGCGGTCACCTCGACGCGCTCGACGGTGAGGAAATCGACGGTGCGCTGTGCGACCTCCAGGCCCGGATCGGCGGTAATCCCGGTTTCCTCGAACAACTCGCGCCGCGCGGCGGCGGCATAGCTTTCGCCGGGATCGAGCGCGCCGCCCGGCGTGCACCAGAAGGGCGCGCGATCGTCGCCGGGCACGAAGCGGAAGAGCAGCACGCGGCCGTCGCGATCGACGAGCAGGATGCGCGCCGCCGGCCGGGCGATTCGCGGGTGAATCGCCGGCGTTACCGGGTCATTCACCGTCAAGCTCGGGGTAATGGCGGAAGATTCCGTCGGTGTTGAACGCAATGCGCCGCGCGCTCCTGAGATAGGCCCTGATCCCCGGCAGCGCGGCGACTTCGTCGCGGATCCGGACCAGCTTCGGATAACTGCCCTCGATCGCCGCCATGCGGCGCGGGAACATGTAGCGCAGCCCCTCGAGCAGCTGGAACAGCGAGGTGTCGGCATAGGTCCAGCGGTGGTCGATCAGCCAGTCGCCGTCGTTCGCCTGCGCCGCTGCCTCGAAATGGTCGAGGAACTTGGGAAGGCGCGCCTCGCGGAACTGCGCCGCGGACCGCACCGCCTCGGCCTTCTGATCCTCGTAATAGGCCATCAGCTCGACCGGATGGTGGATGTTGTGCACCTCCGCCACCACGTCGGCGATCGTCAGCTGGAGCTGATGCACCCAATAGCGATCCGCCATGTTCGACGGCGCCAGGCCGTGGCGGTCGCCGAGATAGAGCAGGATGTTGGCGACCTGCGTGATCGTCATGCCGTCGATGTCGATGTAGGGCGGCGCGAACGGCGCGCGGCCGCCGCGCTGCATGTCCGCCATCATCGCCTCGTCGCCGCGCACGCGGGCGCAATCCTCATAGGCGATGCCGGCGGCCTCGAGCGGCAGTCGGACGAACTCGCCGCGGCCCTGGATGCCGGGCCAGTACCACAGGCGGTAGCTCATCGGTCTTCCCCCGGCGCCAGCGTCTTCATCGCCAGCGCATGGACATGATCGCGCAGCAGCTCGGCCAGCGCCTGGTTGACCAGCCGCTGCCGCGCGACGCGGTTCAGCCCTTCGAAAGAGGCGCTCTCCACCACCACGCGGAAGTGCGATTCGCCCGATCCGTCGTCGCCGGCATGGCCGCGGTGCATCGCGCTTTCGTTGATCACTTCGAGGTGCGTCGGATCGAGCGCGTCGGTCAGACGAGTGGCGATCGCATGCTGGATCGGGCCGGTGGAAGATGGGGTCATGGCGCCTATATAGCCGGTTTTGCTTGGGATGTTTTGATTTTGGCGAAGGACCGGCCGAACGCGCGTTTTCACGGGAGGATCGAAGGCGACCGGCCGTGCGAGGCACCCGGTTGCGATGCGGCGGGCGAGTTCCGCGCGCCGCCGCTGGACGGGCCGGGGCGCGACGGCCCGCCGGCGTTCCGCTGGTTCTGTCTCGATCATGTCCGCGCGTTCAATTCGAGCTATAATTACTTCGAGGGCATGAGCGCGGAGGAGATCCACCACGCCCAGCGGCCGATGGCCGGTTGGGAGCGCGAGACGCGCGCCTTCGCCCGCGCCGGTGGCGGCGACCAGGGCCCGCGCTGGGCCGATTTCGCCGATCCGCTGGACGCGATCGGCGCGCGCTATCGGCGCGAGGTTGCGCCCGAGCGCAGCGACGGCAAGCCGTTGTCGGGGCAGGATCGCGCGAGCCTCAAGGTGCTCGGCCTCGCCCCGGATGCGGATCGCATGGCGTTACGCAAACGGTACAGCGAACTGGTGCGGCGATATCATCCGGATCGCAACGGCGGTGACCGGAGCCACGAGGCGATGCTGCAGAAGGTGATCGCGGCATACCAGCAGCTGCGCCAGGCGCCGGCGTTCGCGTGAACCTCGCGCCGTGCTACTGGCGCACGTACTTCGACAAGCTCAGGACGAACGGGGAGTGCGGGCGCCACTCGCGTGGCGTGGCCCCTTGCCCTCCCGGCGCGGCTTGCCATATTTCGCCCCGTGACGATGACCAGCATTCAGATCGACATGGCGGAACGGCGGGAAGACGGCGGTGACGACAACGGCACCGGGATCGGCATCGCCACGCGCACCCGTGCCAAGGTCAAGGAGCCGACGCCGTATCGCGTGTTGATGCTCAATGACGATTACACGCCGATGGAGTTCGTGGTGCTGTGCCTCCAGCGCTTCTTCCGCATGAATGCCGAGGAAGCGACTCGCGTGATGCTTCACGTCCACCAGAAGGGCGTCGGCGTGTGCGGGGTGTTCAGCTACGAAGTGGCGGAAACCAAGGTCGGTCAGGTGATGGACTTCGCCCGCGCCAACCAGCACCCGCTGCAATGCACGCTGGAAAAGGCCTGATCCCGGCCCGGCCATGATGCTTGCGCTGCTGCTGGCGGCCGGCGATCCGGCGAGTGCTGAGCGTAGCGCCTGGTACGCCTGCCTGGAAGACTACGCTCAGGTGGCGATGGCGAGCGCCGGGACGACCGCGACCATCGCGCTCCAGACCGATCAGGCGTGCGTGGCGGAGCGCAAGGCGTTCCAGGTGGCGCTGTTCCGATCGCGCACGGTGCAGGGTGACGCCGAGGCGCTGAGCGCGCGTTTCGCCGCGGAGGACCGTGCGGCGTATGAGCATGTGATCGGGTTCGTGGAGCGACTGCGGTAGTTGTTGCGGCGAACCATAGCCTCATCCACCCGTCATCCCGAACTTGATCCGGGATCCAACCGTCCGCAGGCGCTGTCGCTCGCAATTCCAGCGGCAGCGATCGTGGAACCATGGATCCCGGATCAAGTCCGGGATGACGGTGGGGTGAGCGCCCGGTTTACGCCACCATTCGCCACCCCAGCGTCTCGCCGGCGTGGAACGGCACCACCGACAGCGTGTCGTCACCGATCCGGTCGGGCACGCGATGTTCGACGCGTTCCAGCGTCACCGTGCCTTCGTTGAGTGGCAGGCCGTAGAAGCGTGCGCCGTTCTCGCTGGCGAACGCCTCGAACTTGTCCAGCGCGCCTTCGTCGTCGAACACCTTGAGATAGCTCTCCAGCGCAAAGGGCGCGTTGAAGATGCCGGCGCAGCCGCAGGACGATTCCTTCGCTTCCACCACGTGCGGGGCGCTGTCGGTGCCGAGGAAGAATTTGGGTGAGCCCGACACCGCGGCCTTGCGCACCGCAAGGCGATGCTGCTCGCGCTTGGCAACAGGCAGGCAATAAGCATGCGGACGGATGCCGCCGTCGAAGATCGCGTTGCGGTTGATGAGGAGGTGCTGTGGCGTGATCGTGGCGGCGACGGTTTCCGGCGCCTCGGCG
>JBELMF010000049.1:0-19670 GCA_042096015.1 Sphingomonas sp. | reverse complement strand
CTGCACTCCTTGTCGGCGGCCTTCCACGGGCGATCACGATCCTCGACCTGATTGAATTTGGACCCTAGGCTCCCGTGATCTGAAGGAGTTTTCCGCCTTGCGTTTGCCAGTCCAGCTTGCCGCCACTGTCGCGGCCGTCGCGCTCGTCGTTCCCGCCGTCAGCCATGCTCAAGCGAAGGTCGCATCCGCGGCGCCGGTGTCGGAACTCGTGAAGGCGGTCGACATCCCGTATGATCAATTCACGCTGGCGAACGGCCTGCGGGTGGTGGTGCATACCGATCGCAAGGCGCCGGTGGTGGCGGTGTCGGTGTGGTACGATGTCGGATCGAAGCACGAGCCCAAGGGCAAGACAGGCTTCGCGCATCTGTTCGAGCACCTGATGTTCAACGGCAGCGAGAATGCGCCGGGGGACTTCTTTGAGCCGTTGAAGCAGGTGGGCGCCACGGACCTGAACGGCACCACCTATTTCGACCGGACCAACTATTTTGAGACGGTGCCGACCGCCGCGCTGGAAAAAGCGCTGTATCTCGAAAGCGATCGCATGGGCTGGCTGACCGGCGCGATCTCGCAAGGGGTGCTCGACGAGCAGCGCGGCGTCGTCCAGAACGAGAAGCGCGAGGGCGATAACCAGCCCTATGGGCTGGTCAGCTACAAGCTGATCGAGGGTGTGTTTCCGCCGGATCACCCCTATGGCCACAGCACGATCGGCTCGATGGCCGATCTCGACGCCGCCAGCCTCGCCGACGTGAAGACCTGGTTCCGCGATCATTACGGGCCCAACAATGCCGTGCTGGTGCTGGCGGGCGATATCGACGTGCCGACCGCCAAGCGGCTGACCGAGAAGTATTTCGGGCCGATCAAGCGGGGGCCGGAAACGGCCGCGCCGACCGCCCCGGTGCCGGTGCTCGCGGCATCCAAGAGCGAGGTGATGAAGGACCGGGTGGCGGCGCCGCTGGTGATCAAGAGCTGGCCGGTTCCCGGACTGAACGATTCCGCCGCCCCCGCGCTGGAGGTGGCGGCTTCGGTGCTCGGCGGCCTCGCCAGTTCGCGCTTCGACAATGCGCTGGTGAAAGGCGACAAGACGGCGGTGCAGGTGAGCGCCAGCTATTCGGATTTCGCGCAGGTCGGCACCTTCACGATCCACGCCATCGTGCGCCCCGGCGTCGATCCGGCGATCGTATCGAAACGACTCGACGAACTGGTCGCGGACTTCGTGAAGAACGGCCCGACCGCCGATGAGGTGCAGCGTACGCTCACGTCGACCGTGTCGCGCCGCATCGGCGGGCTTGAAGCGGTCGGCGGGTTCGGCGGCAAGGCGGTCGCGCTGGCCGAAGGCGCGCTCTATTCGGGCGATCCGGGCTTCTACAAGAAACAGCTCGCCGCGCTCGCCGCGCAGACGCCCGCCACTGTGAAGGCCGCGGCGCAGGCCTGGCTGACAAAGCCGAACTATGCGCTGACGGTGCTGCCCGGCGAGCGCGAGGCCTATGACGAGGCGCAGGTGCCGCCATCCGCCCCCGTCGCCGAGGCGCCCGAGCCCGCCTCCAAGGGCACACGCGGGCCGATGCCTGAGGTCGGCGAGGTGGGGGCGCTCGCCTTTCCCGAGGTGACCCGCGCCAAGCTCGCGAACGGTGTTGAGCTGGTCTATGCGCAGCGCACCCCCGTGCCGGTGACGCAGATGGTGGCGAGCTTCGACGCCGGAACCGCGGCCGACGTGGCGGACGCGCTCGGCACGCAGGCGATGACGCTGGCAATGATCGACGAGGGTACCGCGCGGTTCAACTCGATCCAGCTGGCCGAGGCCAAGGAGCGGCTGGGGCTCGACATCTTCACGGGCTCGTCGGCGGACCGCACCACGGTGAGCTTCCGCGCGCCCAGCGCGAACCTGCTGCCGGCGGTGGATATCTGGGCCGACCTGCTGCGCGCGCCGGCCTTTCCGGAAAGCGAGCTGTCGCGCGTGCGCGGCCAGATCCTGACGCAGATCGCCCAGGAGGTGACCGATCCCGAGGGGCTGGAGCGCCGCATCGTGCCGCCGATCCTCTACGGACCCGGCAATCCCTATGCCAAGGGCCGGGGCAGCGGCGATGCCGAGGCGGTGGCGGCGCTGACCCGCGCCGACCTGGTGGCCTTCCAGCGGGCATGGCTGCGGCCGGACAAGGCCAAGATCTTCGTGGTGAGCGACCGGCCGATGGCCGAGGTGAAGACCGCGCTCGACCGCGCGCTTGCCGGCTGGCAGGGCGTGGGGCCGGCGGGCACCAAGGTGTTCCGCGAGGCGCGGATCATGCCGGTGCCCCGCATCGTGCTGGTCGACCGGCCCGATTCACCGCAGTCGCGGATTGCCGGTGTGTTGCCGACCGGGCTGCGCGGCACCGACGATCTGCTGCCCGTGATCACGGCCAATGATGCACTCGGCGGCGATTTCCTGGGCCGTATCAACATGGACCTGCGCGAAACCAAGCACTGGTCCTACGGCGCCTTCGGCGGGTTCGTTCGCAACGCCCATGCCGCGCCCTATACGCTGCGCGCGCCGGTCCAGGCGGACAAGACGGGCGCCTCCATCGCCTCCATGCGGCAGGAGATCGGGGCGTTCGTCGGATCGCGGCCGCTGACCGATGCGGAGTTCGAACGCACGATCACCGGCGCGACTCGCTCGCTCGCCGGTGATTTCGAGACGGCGGGCGACGTCCTCGGCGCGATGCAGGCCAATGATCTCTACCAGCGTCCCGACGATTATTATGCAACCATCACGCAGCGCTACCGCGCGCTGACCCGCGCCCAGCTGGACGGCGCGATCCGTAGCGTCATCGATCCCGATCGCTTCATCTGGGTCGTGATCGGCGACGCCAAGACGGTGCGACCCCAGCTTGACACGCTCGGACTGCCAGTTGAGGTGATGCCGGCAGCGTCCGTGGCGGGCGCCTCCAAGGAGAGTGAATGATGGCTGGAGTCGACGGTACCTATGACGTGACGGTCAAGTCGCCTTTGGGCGACCAGAAGTCGACGCTGACGGTGAAGAGCGACGGCAACACCTTCACGGGCACGAATTCGGGCGCGATGGGCTCGAGCGACGTGTCGGGCGAAGTGAACGGCAACACGCTCACCTGGAAGCAGCAGATGACCGTGCCGATGCCGATGACGCTCGACATGAACGTCACCATCGATGGCGATGCGGTGACCGGCACGGTGGGCGCGGGCGCTTTCGGCAGCTTCCCGCTGACCGGCACGCGCACCGCGTGATCTTCCTCGCCCCTCCCCCGCTGGGGAGGGGCGCTGGTCAGCGTAACCGCGCGACCACTTCTTCCAGCTGATCCGTGGCGGCGTTCCAGCCGGTTTCGAAGCCCATGTCGGCATGCTGATCGCGCGCCTCCTGGGTCCAGTGGCGCGCAATGGCGGTGTAGCGCGTCTGGCCCCCTTCGTCGGCGAACGCATCGATTCGCACCATGAACGGGCCGGCCGGGATCCAGCCGGGCAGGAAGGCGTCGGTCGACACGATGCGTCGTTGCGGCGTGACCTCCAGATAGACGCCGTCCGAGGGCATCTCCTCGCCATCCGGTCCGCGCATCACCATCGCGCACCGACCGCCGGGACGCAGATCGTTCTCGATCACCTCGACGGTCCACGGGCGAGGCACAAACCATTCGGCATAGTGAGCGGTCCACGCCTCCCAGACGACCGCGACCGGCGCATCGATCAGCCGTTCGATCTTCAGTTCGTACATCAGGCGTCGTCCTCCGGTGTGAAATCACCCGTGCGGACGTCGCCGTCGGGCTCGAAAACCGTCATCACGACGCCGGTGGCGCTGACGCGATGATCGGTCAGGCGGTAGCTGGAAGGCCGCGCGATCTCATTGGCCAACGCTCGCCTGCCCCTGCCGAGGATGATCGGCATGGTGACGAGGTACAACCGATCGACGAGACCGGCGGCCAGCAACGACGGATAGAGCTGCCCGCTGCCCTGAATCAGCAGATCGGGTCCGGTGGTGTGGCGCAAGGCTGCGACCGTCTGTGCCGGGTCGCCCACCAGGGCATGGGATCCGCGCCAGTCCAGCGTTTCAGGGCGGGACGTCACCACATATTTGGCGATCCGGTTGAATCGCTCGCCAACCGGATGGTCGTCCCGTGGCGGCCAATAGGCGGCAAATATGTCATAGGTCCGCCGCCCGAGCAGCAGATCATAGTTGGCCCCGCCGATCTGTTCGCCCAGAAAGCCGTCGACCGTCTCGTCCGAATAGCCTGCGGCCCATCCGCCGCAGGCGAAGCCGTTGCCGGGATCTTCGGTCGGCGAGCCGGGTGCCTGGATGACGCCGTCAAGCGACTGGAACAGCCCGCCGATGACCTTACGCATACAGGCCCTGTCCGGCGCGGGCGCGCTCGATGGTGGCGATGTCAATCTTTCGCATCGTCATCATCGCCTCCATCGTGCGCTTCGCCGCGGCGCGATCGGGATCGGCCATCGCCTCCATCAACACGCGCGGGGTGATCTGCCACGAAAAGCCCCAGCGATCCTTGCACCAGCCGCAGGCGCTCTCTTCGCCGCCGTTGCCGACGATGGCATTCCAGTAGCGATCGGTTTCTTCCTGGCTGTCGGTCAGCACCATGAAGCTGACCGCCTCGTTGGGCGTGAAGTTGGGCCCGCCGTTGAGGCCGAGGAAGGGGCGGCCGAGGACGGTGAACTCGACCGTCAGTTCCCCGCCCGCCGCCATGGAGGGATTGTCGGCCGGAGCGTCCTGGACGGCGCCGACATGGCTGTCGGGGAACAGGCCCGCGTAGAAATTCGCGGCCTCGCGCGCCTGGCCGAGATCGAACCAGACGCAGGTCACGAGTTTGTCGGTGCTCATGGTCTCTCTCCTTCTCCCCTCCCCGTCGGCGGGAGGGGAATGGGTCAGCCTGCCTTACCCGGCGCGGCCACGCCGAACATGGCGCCGTGCGGATCGCTGGCCACGATGATCATGTCGCCGCCGGGCACCTCCATCGGGCCGGCATGGATCGCGCAGCCGTGTGCCTTCACCCGGGCGGCGGCAGCCTCGATATCGGGCGCGCGGAAGTAGAACAGCCAGCCAGGCGGCTGCTGTGTCGCCGTCATGGTTGCGCCGAACGTCTCGCCGCCGACCGCCACGAAGACATAGTCGCCCATGTCCTGCGGCATTTCCATCTTGTCGGGATAGGTCCAGCCGAACAGCTCGGCGTAGAAGGCATTGGCCGCCGCCTGATCGGTGGTGGAAAGCTCATGCCAATTGCACTTGCCCATGCCCGCCCGTTCCCATGACCGGCTCGGCTGGTCGCTCGCTCCGCGCATGACGTAGAAGGGATTGCCCTGGGGGTCGGCAAGCATCGCCATGCGCCCGACATCCGGCATGTCAAAGGGCGGAAGGTGGACGCTGGCACCCGCGGCCGTCACCTTGGCGACCGTCGCATCGACATCCTCCACACCGATGTAGAACAGCCAGGTCGGCTTGCCGCCACCCGCCACCATATCGGGGGAGAGATGCATCAGGCCGCCGACCGTTTCGCCGGACGCGGTCTCGATCATGCGATAGTCCATGCCGCCGTCGGGCTTCGGACCCACCGTCCATCCGATCACGTCGTCGTAGAACGCCTTGGACGCATCGGGATCGGGGGAGAGCAGTTCGTACCAGATCGGCGTGCCGTGCAGATTGCCCATCATCCCTCTCCTTCTCAGCGATCGACGACCGGCACGAAGGCGCCGAACATCATGTGCTTGCCGTCGAAGGGGCGATCGCCGCCGCCCATCAGCCGCTCGTCGTTCATCAATTTTTCCCAAGCGGTGTCGCGTACCTGCTTGGACGGCCATTCGATCCAGCCGAAAGCGACCGTCTCGCCGTCCTGGACATGCGCGGCGCGGCGGAAATCGGTGACCTTGCCGTCGGGCACGTCGTTGCCGAACGTGTCAACGACGCGGGTTGCCCCATGATCGAGGAACGCGCCGGCCGATGTCTGCGCGAAGGCACGATAGGCGTCTTTCTTTTCGATCGGCACGGGGAGGACGACACCGTCGATATAGCCGCAGTCTCCGCCCGCACCGGCTTCGTGCAGCAACTCGAACCCGCCGTAGATCATGCGCTTGCCGTCGAACGGCATGTCGCCCATCGTCTCCATGCGCGGATCGCTCATCATCTTCTGGCCGGCGCCGTCGCGTGTCGCCTTGTCGGGATATTCGACCCAGCTGAACAGCACCGTCTCGTCGGCCGTCGCCTGTACGGCGCCGTACAGGTCGTTCACCTCGCCGCGGGGCACATCGTCGCCCCAGCCCTCGACCATGCGGGTGGCGCCGAATTCCTTGAACAGATCGAGCGCGCCTTCGGCATGATCGACATATTTCTGCTTGTTGGCGGTTGGTACCGCGACCACGAATCCATCGACATAGGTCATGCTGCTTCTCCCTGTTGTTTCAGCCACTCCTCAAACCCGGGTGGCGGCGCGCCGGTGAAGCCGGCGAGCTGGTCGGCGAGGGCGCGCTGGAAGGCTGGGCGCGCAGTCCCGCGCGCGACATAGGCGACGAGGTTCGGATAACGATCGAGAAAGCCGTCATCCGCCAGGATGCGCAGCACCGACACCATCAGCAGGTCGCCGGCGGTGAAGGCGCCGTCCTCCAGCCATTCCTTGTCGCCGAGCCGGCGAGACACGTCGCCCAGGCGCTCGTGGATGCGCTGCGCCACCGACGGCAGCCGCGGCTCGGACCAGGGCTTGTTGGCCTCGAACAGGGTGGCGATCGCATGGTCCATGATCGACGGTTCGACGCTGTTCAGCGCCGCGAACATCCATTCGATCGCCCGCGAGCGCGCCGCGGGATCGCTGGGCAACAGCGTGCCGTGTCGCTCCGCGATGTGCAGCACGATGGCGCCAGATTCGAACAAGATGAGATCGCCGTCCTCATAGGTCGGCACCTGACCGAACGGCTGACGCATACGGTGCGCCTCCTGCTTCTGACTGCCCTGGGGCAGATACCGAACGTCATAGGGCTGGCCGACCTCCTCCAAGGCCCAGCGGACGCGCAGGTCCCGGACCTGCCCGCGGGCGAAATCCGGTACCCAATCAAAGGCGGTGATCGTCGGTTTCGACATCCTCTCTCTCCTCAGCTGGCGCGCAACAGGATCATGATCGACGTGACGACGAAGGCGCCGAGGCCGCCGAGCGTGGCGCGATGATGTTGCCGCATGATGGCTTTTCCTTCTCGGCGTGCCCTTCAGGCGTCGCCTTCCTTCTTCGCGCCCTTCAGCAATGCGACCACCGCCATGGCATGTCCGTGCCCGAGGCCCAGCTCTGCCTTCAGCGTGTCGACGATGGCCATCGGCTTCACGCCGGGGGCGAGCGCATGGCCCGCAGTCCAGCCCTTCTCCGCGCCCAACATGCGCAGGTCGGCAGGGCTTTTGCCGGTCTTCTTCTCGATGGTGTCGAGATAGGCCTGGAACGACATCGGCGTGCTCCCGATCAGGCGGTGACGGTTTCCGGTTCTCCCATGGCCTCGGCGGCGGCGGCCATGTCCATGAACATCGGCTCCCATGTGTGGCCATCGAGATCCTCGAAGGCGCGGCTGTACATGAAGCCCATGTCCTGCCGCTCTCGCGTTTCACGGCCGCCGGCATCGATCGCCGCCTGGGTGATCGCATCGACCTCTTCGCGCGTGTCGCGCGAAATCGCCAGCAACACGCCGCTGGTCGTCTTGGCGTCGATCAGCGCCTTGTCGGTGAAGGTTGCGTAGAACGCCGTGTCGAGCAGCATGACGCTGATCGTGTCCGACCATTCCATCGCCGCTGCCTGCTCGTTCGAGAACATGTCGTTCTTGGTGAAGCCCAGCGCCTCGTAGAAGGCGGCCGCCCTGGTGACGCTCGTCACCGGCAGGTTCACGAAGATCATCTTGGTCATCCGAAACGCTCCGTTTGCGACTCGATGCTTGAGCTTTGTGGCCAATCCAGTTAGTAAAAGCAACCATGAAGTCAGAAAAGATAACCAACGAAGGTTCGGGTCGTGCGAAGCGTTGGTATGATGATGCCTGCGGTACGGCGCTGGCGATGGAGCTGGTCGGGGAACGCTGGTCGCTCCTGATCGTGCGCGAATTGATGTTCGGCGCCCGCCGGTTCGGGGAACTCAAGGCGGCGCTTGGTGGGATCAGCGCCAATGTGCTGACCCAGCGGCTGGAAGGCCTGGAGGCCGCACATATCCTCAAGCGGGTTAAGCTCCCGTCGCCGGCAAACGTGCAGGTTTATGAACTGACGCCCTGGGGCTATGCGGCCGAGGAGCCGATCAAGATGCTCAGCGCGTGGGCGGCGCGATCGCCGGACTACAATCCGATGCTGCCGCTGTCGGCGGCGTCCATGATGTTGTCGCTGCGTACCATGATCGATGTCGGAAAGGCGCGGGAGGCTCCGGGCCTGACGGTGGGTTTCTCGTTCGGCGCGGAATCGTTTTTGGCGCGACTCGCCGGCGGTGATCTGCCGATCGTGCGCGGTGCCGGCGCGGCGGATATCCATTTCACCACCAGCCCGCGGATCATGGCGAACATCGTCTATGGCAAATGGCCGATCGAGGAGGCAGAAGCCGCCGGCGAACTGGTGTTCAGCGGCGACCGCGATCGGGCGCGTCGCTTCATCGACCTCTTCCGCTTGCCCGCGAAAGCAGAGGTTGAATAACGGTCCGCAAGCCGCCTAAGGCAATCGTGTTATTTCCGAGGCGCGCATGACCGATATCCCCAACACGCTTCCCGACAGCCGCGAAACCACCATCCTCGACGCGCCCGACAAGATGGTCAGCGTGCGGGACCTGTTCGGCATCGACAGCGACATGGAATGCCCGGCGTTCAGCGAGGCGGACGAGCGGGTGCCCGATCTCGACCCCGCCTATGTGTTCGATCCGGACACGACCATGGCGGTGCTGGCCGGCTTTGCACACAACCGCCGCGTGATGGTGCAGGGCTATCACGGCACCGGCAAGTCGACGCATATCGAACAGGTCGCGGCGCGGCTGAAATGGCCGTGCATCCGCATCAACCTCGACGCGCACATCAGCCGCATCGACCTGATCGGGCGCGACGCGATCGTGCTCAAGGACGGGCAGCAGGTGACGGAGTTCCGCGAGGGGCTGCTGCCATGGGCGCTGCAGACGCCGACCGCCTTGGTGTTCGACGAATATGATGCCGGCCGTCCGGATGTGATGTTCGTGATCCAGCGCGTGCTGGAAACCGAAGGCAAGCTGACGCTGCTGGACCAGAATCGCGTCATCCGGCCGAACCCGTATTTCCGGCTGTTCGCCACGGCGAACACCGTGGGTCTGGGGGACACGAGCGGGCTGTACCACGGTACGCAGCAGATCAACCAGGGCCAGATGGACCGCTGGAACATCGTCGTCACGCTGAACTATCTGCCCGCGGCGACCGAGGCGAACATCGTGCTCGCCAAGTCCGGCGAATATGACAAGCCCGAGGGCCGCCAGCAGGTGGAGAACATGATCCGCGTGGCGGACCTGACCCGCAAGGGCTTCATCAACGGCGACATTTCCACGGTGATGAGCCCGCGCACCGTGATCACCTGGGCGCAGAATACCCTGATCTTCAAGGACGTGGGCTTCGCCTTCCGGCTCTCGTTCCTCAACAAGTGCGATGAATCGGAACGCCCGCTGGTGGCGGAATATTACCAGCGTGTGTTCGCGAAGGACCTGCCCGAGAGCGTGGTGGCGAAGGCTTGATGCTGTCGAGGTGACGCGCCGCGCCATATTGCACATCGGGACCGAGAAGACCGGCACCACCGCGCTCCAGCACGCCTTCCGCAACGACGCTGAACGCCTGGCGGCCTTGGGGGTGCGTTATCCCGACTTCCTGGTCCCGACCCACGGCGCGCTGGCCTATGTCGCGGCCGACCGGGAGGCGTCCGTGTGCGACATGGGTCCGCATATCGGCCTCATGCCGGGCGAGAGCCGAACGGCGTTCACGGCGCGACTCCACGGGTGGCTGGCGGCGGAAGTCGCGGCGCATCCGGACGCGACCTTTGTCCTCTCGGCCGGGCATGCCGCATCGCGATGTAATCGCGCGCTGAGCCATCGCCGGGAAGCGCGACTGGAACTCGCCGAGGCGGAAATCCGCGAGGCGTTGAGGCTGCGACCCGGCACGGCCGCCTATTGGTTCATCCTTGCCGACATCCTCCATCGCCGCGGGCAGACGGGGCTCGCGCAGGAGGCGATCGCGCGCGCATCGGCGATTGCGCCCGACAACGCCGATTTCCGGGCCTTTGCGGCGATGATCGCCGGCTGACGTTTCATCATCTGGGTCGGACTATCTTGTGTGTCCGGAAAGCGAGGATCATTACAGACCGATGGCCACCGAAACTCCGCTGGATCGCTTCAAGACCGTGCTCGGCGGCGCCTCGCGCGCGCTGTCCGACGAGCAGGAGCTGGAGCTTGCCTTCACCGCCGATGCGCCGAGCCAGTCGGGCAAGCACCTCAAGGTGCCGATGCCCGCGCGCAGCCTGCCGGCGGAGCAGGTGGCGGAGGCACGCGGCTTCGCCGATGGCTTCGCGCTGCGGCTGAAACACCATGACACCGCGCTGCACCAGCGCGGCGCCCCGCAGGAGGCGATGGCGCGCGCGGTGTTCGATGCGGTGGAGGGCGCGCGTGTGGAGGCGCTGGGGAGTCGCGGCTACCGCGGGATCACCGATAATCTAGCCCATGCACTGGACGTAAAGCTGCGCGCCGATCCGATCACCCGAGCCCGCACGCGCGAGGAAGTGCCGCTGTCCACCGCGCTGGGGCTGATGGTGCGCGAGGCGCTGACCGGGGAACAGTCACCCGCGACTGCGGCTCCTGGCCTGGCGCTTGTCCGCGAGTGGATCGAGGAGCGCGCCGATCTGTCGAACCTGGCGCTCGCCCTCGACGATCAGCGCGCGTTCCAGAGTCTGGCGATGAAGCTGCTCGAGGACCTCGAACTGGTCGAGGGCGACCAGGTGCCCGAGGACACCGACGACGGCGGCAACGAGGACGAGGGCACCGACAGCGAGCAGCAGGACGAGGGCGAGGAAGGCGAGAGCCAGGACGGCGAGGGTCAGGCGCAATCGGAGCAGCGTGGCGAGCAACGCGAATCCGAGGACAGCGAGGGCGAGGGGCAGGAGCAGGGCGAGGAAAGCTACGACGACCTCGACGGCGAGCCCGGCGAAGACGGCGAGGAAGGGATGCAGCCGGTGCGCCCCAATCGTCCGCCGACCGACTGGTCGCCGCAGTTCGATTACAAGGCGTGGACGACGCAGTTCGACGAGGTGATCGCGGCAACCGAATTGTGCGACCAGGATGAGCTGGCGCGGCTGCGCGGCTATCTGGATCAGCAGCTCGTACCGTTGCAGGCCGTCGTCTCGCGGCTCGCCAACCGGCTGCAGCGCCGGCTGATGGCGCAGCAGAACCGCTCGTGGGATTTCGATCAGGAGGAAGGGCTGCTCGACGCGGCACGGCTGGCGCGCGTTGTCATCAATCCCATGCAGTCGCTGTCGTACAAGATGGAGAAGGACACCGAGTTCAAGGACACGGTGGTGACGCTGCTGATCGACAATTCGGGATCGATGCGCGGACGGCCGATCTCGATCGCGGCGATCAGCGCCGATATCCTCGCGCGCACGCTGGAGCGCTGCGGGGTGAAAACCGAGATCCTGGGCTTTACGACGCGCGCGTGGAAAGGCGGGCAGAGCCGCGAGACGTGGCTCGCCGCGGGGCGCCCGCCGCAGCCGGGCCGGCTCAACGACGTGCGGCACATCGTGTACAAACAGGCCGACGAGCCGTGGCGACGGGCGCGCAACTCGCTCGGGCTGATGATGCGCGAAGGGCTGCTCAAGGAGAACATCGACGGCGAGGCGCTGCTCTGGGCGCACAACCGGCTGATCGGGCGGCCCGAGGAACGCCGCATCTTGATGGTGATTTCCGACGGCGCACCGGTCGACGATTCGACGCTGTCGGTGAACAGCGGATCGTATCTGGAGCGGCATCTGCGCCAGGTGATCGACTGGATCGAGCGCAAGTCGCCGGTCGAGCTGATCGCGATCGGCATCGGCCATGACGTGACCCGCTATTACAGCCGGGCAGTCACGATCATGGACGCCGAGCAGCTGGGCGGCACGATCATCGAGCAATTGGCGGCGCTGTTCGACGCGGCGTAGAAGGGTGCCGTCCGGATATTGCTAACGCAGACGCGTGATTTGACGCTTGCTGCTGTGCACGGCATGCGCGGCATGATGAACAGCGAAGCACCGATGTTTCACCGACGCGATCTCCGGGCCGATCATGGCGGTACCCCGCGATGAACGATCCCATCTCTACCCGATCCTGGGCCGTCGACCCGGCGGGCATCTCGGTCGTGATCCCGATTCTGAACGCCGCGTCGCACTTGGGCGATCTGTTGCCGGCGCTGGCGCGGCAGGGGCTTCGTCGCGACCAGTTTCTGGTTCTCGACTCGCAATCGACCGACGATAGTGTCGCGGCATTCCGGGCCTTCGGTGCGACAGTGGTCGAGATCGAACGGCGATCGTTCAATCATGGCGGCACGCGCCAGCGCGCCGTCGAGATGCGTCCTGATGCTGCGTTCGTGGTGATGTTGACCCAGGACGCGATCCCCCAGGGCGATGACACGATCGCGCGTCTGTTGAAGCCGTTTGCCGAACCCTCCGTGGGAATGGCCTATGGTCGTCAACTTCCCCGCCCGGTTGCGCGCGGCATCGAGCGGCACGCCAGGCTCCTCAACTACCCCGCACCGTCGGAAGTGCGCGGGTTGGAGGACCGCAAGCGGCTGGGCGTGAAGACAGTCTTCTGCTCTGATTCCTTCGCTGCTTATCGGGCCAGTGCCCTGGCGGCGGTCGGCGGTTTCCCGGAGGATGCCTTCTTTGCCGAGGACCAGCTGGTTGCCGGCCGGATGCTCATCGAAGGGTGGCGAATCGCCTATCGCGGCGATGCGGAGGTAATCCACAGCCACGGCTATTCGCTGATCGAGGAATTTCGCCGCTACTTCGATGTCGGCGTCTTCCACGGGCGTAATCGCTGGCTGATCGACACGTTCGGCGCTGCTGAGGGGGAGGGGCTGCGCTTCATCCGCTCCGAGCTCGCCTATCTCGCTCGGCACGATCCGGTGCAGCTACCGTCGGCGATCGCGCGAACCTTCGCCAAATACGCGGGATACAAGATCGGTTCGCGCGAGGCAGGCATTTCCAATCGCTGGAAGCAGCGTCTGTCGATGCAGCCCTTCTATTGGCGTCAGCGCGCCTGATTATCCGGCGGATCTGGGCGGAAGATGAAGGCGCTTTGATCGCCGCGCGACTGGGCATTCAATGCGGCGGTACGACGCGCGTACGCGGAAATTTGCGCCTTGTTGAACATGCCGGTAAAGATTTGCGGATTCGATAACGGAATGTCGCGGCGATATTGCTCGCTGCCCCAAAACTGAAATGCGCTGGAATCGTCGACGCTGCGGTCGAACCACATGCCAGCCGCCGAACCGGCGATGCGCATGCCGTCACGCGAGGGAAGAAAGGCATGGCGCGGCGCATCGAATTGCACCCAATCGACGCCATATTCTTCCCATGCGGCGGAGCACACCGTCGGCGCCCGCACCACGCAGCGGCCCCCCGTCGCGAGCAGCCGCCGGGCTTCGAAGAGAGCGTCGCGCGGCGCGCTCATGTGTTCAAGCGAATGATTGAACATCACCAAGTCGTACGCGCCGTCGATATCTGCGATATGGCGCCGCAGGATCGGCACCCCTCCCTTGAATGGGTGTCCTTCGAAATGAAGGGATCGATGCCGAGCAGATCCGTATACCCCAGCTTGGCAAGGCGATCGAGCAACTGCCCCGCGCCGCAGCCGACATCAAGGATACGGGCGTCACGCGGCAGGCCGTGCGACCGCATGAGCGCCAGTTCGGGGTCGGGCTTTATTCGCGCCAAGATTCCGCCGATCGGCGTGAACAGCCCTGCCATCGCTCGGTCACGCTGATCCACGGCGAACCGGCGCAGCGCCGAAAGGTGATCGGGTCCGAACGAATAATAGCCCGGCCCGTAGTAACGCGCGAGATCCGAGGCTATCAGTTCGTCGGCTAGATTGATGGTCCGACAGTCAGCGCACTCATGATAACTGAAAACGTCGCGGTGCCCCATCATCATCTCCCGCGCGCGGAATGTGCCGGAAACGCGATCGGACAGACATAGTCTGCAGGGCTTATGGACGGGACTGGGCACGGCGCGGTCGGATCCTCATTGTGCGGGCGACACAATCCGATGTGCGCAGGGCGGGCGAAAGGCGTGGTGAAGGCGGCCGACGGATCAGCGTTTGATCAGGTTGCGTAGCGCCAGGACCGAATGGATGATCCGGCGTCCTTCCGCGAAGGTCATCAGGACGCCGGCCGTCAATGCATAAGCAGCGATCCCGCCGAGGAGAACCCGCAGGTACAAGCCGACGACAAACAAGTCCACCAGCAGCGCACCGGCGGCGGCGCCAGTCGCCGCGATCAGCAGGGGATAAATCGTCCGCGCCGCGACGGCGCGGGTGACCGGACCGGCGCGAGTGGCCCTCCAGAGATAGATGCCGTGGAAGAGGGGCGCGAACAAAGCGTAACTGATCGCCACGCCGACCGCGCCGAACGGCAGCCCGCAGATGAGCGAGACGATCATCAGCACACCGCTCCACCAAGCAACTCCGATCTGCTCGCCTGCCCTGTTCTGACTTTCGAACAACCATGAGCTCGCCCCGGAGAAGGCCTGGAAGATCGCGGCAATGGATATCGCCGAGAACATCGGCACCATCGCAAGCCAATTCTCGCCCACCAACAGCATGATGACGTCGCGCGCAAGCAGGGAAGCGGTGATGAGCCCTGGCATCGCGATCAACACCATTCCCTGCAGCAAGGCCGCGAAGGCGGCGGCATAGCGTGCATGATCGTCGCGTACCCGCGCCAGCAGCGGTACCGCGACCCGTGTGACGGGCAGCGTGACCGAAGCGATGGGTCGAAGTACGAGGGCGAAGGACCGATCGAACAGGCCAAGCGTTCGCGCGCCCATCAGGACTCCGATTACAACGGTGTTGCTATAGTTCGATACATAGTTGAGCAGGCTGACCGACTGGAGCTTGCCGCCGAACGCCAGCATCTCGCCGGCCGCCGGGCTCCAGGCCGGGCGGCCTGGCCGGAAGCCGGACAGCTGGCGATCGAGGATGGCGCGAGTCACCGTGCCCGCCACCGTGCCGATCACGATCGACCATGATCCGGCTTCCAGCAGCGCGGCTGCGATCGAGGCGACGAATGTGACAACAGTGCCGCTCACATCGACAACGGCGATGGCGGCGAAGCGCATGTGGCGTGCCATCAGCGCCGATGCATGCCCGGCGATCGCGGCGATCGGCATCTGGAGTGCCAGCACGATGACGATGTCACGTACGGCAGGCTGGTCGTACATCGCGGCGATGAGTGGCGAGAACAGCACGACCAGCAGCAGCATGATCGTCGCCCCGGCGAGCGAGACCCAGTAGATCGCGGTCAGATCTGCCTGCGTGATCTCCTCGCGTTGGACGACCGCCTGGGCGAGGCCGAGATTGGTGAAGATCTCGATCAGGACGATGACGGGCGTTGCCATGGCGACGATGCCAAACTGCTCGGGAAGCAAAATACGACCCAGGATGATCTGGAGCACGAAGGTGAGCGGAATGCGGATCGCCTGAGCAACACCGGTATAGAAAGTTCCCATCACCGCGCGTTTGCGGAACTCCTCCGGGTCGATGTGGGACTCCAATCCCGATGGAGCGGCAGCGATGGTGTCAGGCGCGTCGGATGCCGGTGTCTGAGGGATCATGGCGAGGGCTGATAGAGGGGCGGGACGAAGCATGCCATCGACTTCCGCATATTGCCTGGTGTTGCCACCGCCGCCTATGGCGCTGCGCTCTCCTGTACGTTCGGGTGTGGAATAGGCGAGATAAGCGGTGACAGCAGGTACTTCGAATAGAGGCGATGTGGTGGCTGTCACCGTCACTTACGGTGAGCGGCGGGATATGCTGCTGTCCGTGCTCGAGGCGTTAAGCGACGAGGGCGTGGCACGCGTCGTGGTCGTGGACAATGGTGCGAACTGGAACGTTGCGCGCACGCTTTCAGAGCGCTTCGGCGATTATGTCGAAGTCGTCTCCATGGGTGCGAACCAAGGGAGTGCCGCCGGATACGTAGCGGGGTTCCGCGAGGCCATGGCAACGGGTCTCCCATTTCTCTGGTTGCTCGATGACGACAACAAGCCGCGTCCGGGATGCCTCAAGACATTGCGCAGCGCTTATGCGGATGAACTAGGGCGCGCCTCGTCGGCGCTGCTTGCCGTGGTTGCGCTTCGTCCAGAGCATTTCGCTGGTGGCGTCTCCGCGCGCCAGCTGCTGACGCGCTGGGACAGCTTCGGCGGCTTTCACATCGGCGATATATTGGACAAGCTGATCCACCGCTGGCGAGGCAACCGTTCTCGCGCGATGGCGGATCGCGTTGTGCTGGGCGTTGCGCCTTATGGGGGCATGCTGTTCCATCGATCGTTGGTGGAGCGCCTGGGTTTGCCGCTGCTCGATTTCGGCCAATATGGCGATGACACCGAATTCACCTGGCGCATCACCAGTAATGGCGGCCGCATTGTTCAGGTCGCGGATGCGTTAGTCGATGATCTGGAAGTAGCGTTCCAGAAGAATGCGCCGCTGCGTAATCGCTTTCTCGGGGCGCTACTGGCGGACAGCGCCTTCCGAACCTATTACACTTTTCGCAACCTTGCCTATTTCGAAAGCCGTTTCCGGCGTCGTAACCGGCTGCTCTTTGCCTTCAACCGGCACGTGTACTTCGGGATCTTGCGCCACTACGCCCGTCGCCACGGACGCATGGATCAATATACATTCATTCGCGAGAGTTCGGACGAAGGACTGAACGGCCCGCTGCGGCCCAGCGAACGCTTCCCGCTGGGCTGAGCAGGCCGGATTGCCTGCCTGGCCTAGTCGATGCGCACGCGATCGATCGCGACCGCCTGGCCGCCTAACCGGTCCCGGCTCCTGAGCGTCAGTTTCTGCGCCGCGCACCCTTGCTCCGGTATGTCGAAGGACATGGCGGAAATCTCGTCATCGGTTCCGCGGGGGAGGCGACGGGGGACCGCCCGCCCGGACGGCAGGCAGGCAATGGTCCACGCCGCAGCCGCCATCGCTGCATTTCCATTGACCTTCGACGATAGGGCGTGAGCTCCCGGCCGGAGCAGCAGCGTCTGCGACAGAATGGTAGCGTGCCCCATTGGCTCGGCGGGGATTGCAAGGGCTGTCCCACGCGGCCCTGTGAAGGTGATGGCGCCGGCCAGGTCGGGATTGAGGATCCATTCGAACTGGCTGGCGGGGACGTCCGAAGATCGTTCGGCGACCCGGGTGAAGTCACCGTCGAAGGGCACGGTGGCCAGTTCGTCTGGCGAGATGCCGAATGCCTGCACCCAAGTGGCGCGCGCCTGCGCGACCTGGCCCAAATCGACCAGCCGATCGATGAAGTTCAACCATTCCGCTTGGGTGACGGCGTACCCGCGCGCGCGCATGCCATCGAGGAGCGCGGCCATGCCCGGTGCGGATTGTGCAGGCAGCCGTTGGCGAACATCGGCGAAAAAGGCGGGGCGCCATACGGGGGCGCTGCCGAGACTCTCGACCAATGCGGCGCGCAGCCGGGGCTCGTTGAGCGCGGCCAGGAACACCCCGCGCGTCAACGCGCTCGAACGGCCGCGCCGCGCGAGGGCGTCAGCGCGCTGGATCACCGTCACCGCATCGTCGCGGACGGCGGCATCGCGCAGCACCCATAATTGGGTGGGCGTGTCGCGCCAGCCGAGTGACGCCGCCTGGCGCATGATCCTGGTGCCTTGGGCCCGATCGCCCAATTGCTCCGTCGCGAGGCCCAGCACGCGTACTGCCCCATCGTTGGTGGGATCCACGCGCACGACCGAGCGGGCGAGCCGCGCCGCATCGGCGCTGCGTCCGGCCACCAGCAGTGCCTGCGCCCACCGCGAAGCGGCATCCGGATGCGATGGCGTGGCGCTGATCGCAAGCAGGCGAGGGTCGCCTGAGCGGGCCGCGAGCCCGGCGAAGCTGGCCGTCGTTATCTGGTAAACCAGCCAACCGCCAGCCGTGAGCGCCACGATCGTGCGCAAGACGCGCCCGAGCGGGCGGTTCGGGGTGGCGCTCATCTGATCAGTCCCGATCCTCGGCATGGCCATAGCTGTACGAATAGCCATAGTCGTTCTGCCCGGCCGCCTTGGCATCGAACTTGGTCAGCAGGGTGCCGACGACGTAGGCACGCGCTGTCTTCAATCTACCGAGCGCGACGCGTGCCTGGCGGCCACGGGTATGGTTCGCCTGCACCACGAACAACGTCGCCTCGACATGTGCGCCCAGCGTGGGAGCGTCGGCGAGACCAAGTACAGGCGGCGCATCGACGAGGATGACATCGTACTGATCCTTGATCTGTTCGATCAACGCGGTGAAGCCTGGGCCGGCGAGCAGTTCGGCCGGGTTGATCGGTACGGGGCCTGCGGGGATGAAGTCCAAGTTTGGAATTTCGGTCTGCAGCAAGGCGTCCCCGAGGCTGGCTTGCCGCGCCAACAGGTTCGCGAGACCAACCTTATTCGGCAGCGCAAGATTGCGGTGCTGCGCCGGCTTGCGCATGTCACCGTCGATCAGGATCACGCGGCGGCCGATCTGGGAGAAGCCCCGGGCAAGCGCGTAGGAGGTTGTCGACTTGCCTTCCGACGGGCCGCTGCTCGTCACCATCAGGCTGTGCGGCGTTCCGGTTGGTGTGGACAGTTCCAGGGCGGCCCGTAGCGCATAATAGGCCTCGGACATTTCCGAGCGGACCTTCTGCATCTCGCCAGCGGGCGTCTGATCGGCGGCGAGCCGCGGCACGAGGCCGATCATGCTGGTGCCGAGTTCCTTCTCGACATCCTCTGCCGAGCGGATTGCATCGTCGAAATATTCGCGCAGGACGACATAGCCGACGCCCAGGAGCAGGCCCGTGAAGAGCGCGAGCGCGATGTTCAGCAGCAGGCGCGGCGAAACCGGCCGGATCGGCGGATCGGCGCGATCGACGATCGAGACGTTGTTGGAAGAAGCGCCCGCGGTCGCGCTCACGCCTTTGTAGCGCTGAAGCAAGGCATCATAGAGGGCGCGATTGGTATCCACCTCACGACGTAGGATGTTCGCGCGAACGCCACGACCCTGTTCGGTCAGGGTGGTGCCCTTCAAACGGTCAAGATCGCGCTTGAGCGCCTTTTCCTGGCTGGCCGCGATTTCGAACTGCTGGCGGATGCCATCGCGGATACCGCTGGCGAGACGGTTGATCTGATTGGTGATGGTCTCGATCTGCGCGGCGGCCTGAGTCTGACCGGGATAGCCCGCCAGATAGCGCTTGGCGTTCTGTGCATAGTCGGCCTGGAGCTTGGCACGCTCCTGGATCAACGTCTGGATGGCCGGATTGGCAAGCACTTCGGGTTGGCTTAGCAGCGCCGTCCCCGAGGCCTCGCGCCACCGCTGTTCGGCCGTGACGCGGTTTGCGGCGGCGAGCGCATACGCCTGGTTGAGCTGGACGAGGTTCGCCGTTGTCAGGGAGCGCGGACCGGTAGACTGGCCTTCGCCGGCACCATTTCCCTGCGCCCCTCCACCTTCATGGCCGCGATC
>JBELMF010000048.1:0-19886 GCA_042096015.1 Sphingomonas sp. | reverse complement strand
CGGCGGCCTTCCACGGGCGATCACGATCCTCGACCTGATTGAGTTTGGACCCTAGATTCGCGTGGCGCCCGGATAGGCGAACAGCAGATCCGCATCGACCGATGCGTGCAGTTCCTCCGCTCCCGTGATCGTCACGCACTCTCCCGCGTGCCAAGCGACGCCGCCGACCACACCCTCGCCGCGGATCGGCACCAACCAGCCGGTTGCACCCTCGGGCAACGTGATGTCGCGCTTTCCGCCACCCCAGCGTTCCAGCACGAACTTCGGCCCTTCCACCAGGATCGTCCGCCCCGGAGCCACCTCCCCGGGCTGCGGAGGCGCGACATACGGCTCGAGCTCCGCCACCGCGACGCCGTCGTCAAGGTGCAGTTCGCGCGGGCGCCCGTAATCATACAGCCGATAGGTCGTGTCCGAATTCTGCTGCACCTCGATCAGCGTCAGCCCGGCGCCGATCGCGTGGATCACGCCTGAATGCGAATAGTAGAAGTCGCCGGCTTTCACCGGCTTCCAATCGAGCTTGCCCTCGATCGATCCGTCGAGCGCGCTCGCGCGAAGCTCATCGGCGGTCATCGGCTGCTTCGGTCCGATCGCAATCGTCGAATCGGGCTCGGCATCGAGGATCAGCCAGCACTCGTCCTTGCCACGCGGCAGGCCGCGCTTTTGCGCTTCCTCGTCGGAGGGATGGTCCTGCACCGACAGCTTCTCGCTGGTGAACAGATATTTGATCAGCAGCTCGGGTTCTTCCGGGTGCGGCGACTGGAACCACACCTCGCCGATCGGCTCACCGTCGGGCGCCGGATCGGGGAAGCCGGGATATAGCGTGTGGCGGCCCCACGGCTTTTCGACGCGCTTGGTGGCCAGCAAGGTTGCAGTCATATTGATCCCCGCAATGAAGGAGCATTGTTCCTATCCCATCAACGCCGCGTCGACCAATGCGTTTCGCCATTGTTCCGGCGCGCGGCCCTGCGCTAAAGGCCAATCCGATGCGTACTCTTCCGTCCCGTCCGATCGTCGCCATGCTCCTCGCGGCGATGGCACTTCCTGTCGCCGGTTGCGCCCGCAATCGCACCAGTGGCGACCTTCCCTATGTCGCACGCGATGTGGGAACGCTGTACGGTGCCGCGAAGCAGAAGCTCGATCAACGCCAGTACAAGATCGCCGCGGCGCTATTCGATGAGGTGGAGCGCCAGCATCCGTATTCGATATGGGCGCGTCGTGCGCAGTTGATGGGCGCGTTCAGCAATTATCTGGCGCGCAACTATACCGAAGCAATTCAGGGTGCGCAGCGGTTCCTGTCGGTTCACCCGGGGAACCGGGACGCACCCTATGCCTATTATCTGATCGCGATGAGCTATTACGAGCAGATCAACGATGTCACACGCGACCAGAAGATAACGTCGCAAGCGCAGGATGCCCTTGGCGAACTCACCCGTCGCTATCCCAATTCGCGCTACGCCGCGGATGCGCGACTGAAGATCGATCTGGTGCGCGACCATCTGGCCGGCAAGGAGATGGAGATCGGCCGCTTCTACGAGCGTCGAGGTCAATGGCTTGCCGCGACGCTACGCTTCCGCAAGGTTGTTGACGATTTTCAGACGACCACTCACACGCCGGAGGCGCTCATGCGCCTCACCGAAACCTATCTCGCGCTCGGCGTAAGAGAAGAAGCGAAGCGCGCAGCAGCTGTGCTTGGCGCCAATTACCCCGAGACCTGGTGGTACAAGCGCGCCTTCGACTTGCTCGGGGAAAACCCTGTTGAGCCGATTGCGCCGATTGCGCCTGGCGAGCAGGTGATCCCGCAGGCGACCGTTCCGGCGCCCCCGCCGCAGGTTCGCAAAGAGGTCGAGGTGCTGCCGGTTGACGGTACGGGCGCGCAGCCCGCTGCCGAGGCGCCCGGGGCTCCCACGCCGGCGACCACAACCGGTGGTGCCGGCGCCACGCCGGCGGGCAATCCGCCCTCGACCGCTACGCCAACGGGGGTGCAGCCTGGTTCGCCCCCCGTTCCGTCGGGTGAGGCTCCGCAAGACCAGTGACCTACAGCCCAGACCGGGCGCCGGAGCACTCATGCTGACTGCCCTGTCGATCCGCAATGTCGTGCTGATCGAGGCGCTTGACCTGGAGTTTGGCCCTGGTCTCGGTACACTCACCGGAGAGACCGGCGCTGGCAAGTCGATCTTGCTTGATGCCCTGGGTCTGGCCCTCGGTGCTCGAGGCGACACCGGGCTGGTACGGCATGGCGCGACGCAAGCTAGCGTCACGGCGACCTTTGATCCCCCTGAAGCCTTGGCCAAGCTTTTGGACGACAATGGGATCGAAACGGAAGCTGGCGAGCCGTTGATTATCCGCCGCGTTGTAAAGGCTGACGGCGGCAGCCGGGGTTTCGTCAACAACCAGCCCGCCTCCGCCGCATTATTGCGCGATCTCGGCGGGCGGCTCGTCGAAATTCACGGTCAGCATGACGAGCGGGGGCTGCTCAACCCGCGCGGGCATCGCGCGCTACTTGACACGTTCGCGCGTTTAGACACGGCAGAAGTCGGTGCGGCCTGGCGGGCGTGGCGAGGAGCAGACGATGCACTTGCAGCGGCGCGCACAGAGATAGACGCCGCGGCGCGCGATCGCGAATGGCTCGACCATGCCGTGTCCGAATTGGAAGCGCTCGCACCAGAGCCCGGTGAGGAAGAGGTGCTCGCCGAGCGTCGACGCGTGATGCAGCGATCCGAGAAGATAACGGAGGACCTGCAGGCTCTGACCGAAGCGCTCGACGGCGCTGACGGCGCACTTGCCCGGATGCGACAGGCGGCGCGCATTCTCGATCGCGTCGCGCCCGACCATCCTGCCCTCCTCGACGCTTCGGCAGCGCTCGAGCGCGCCATGATCGAAGCCGGCAATGCGGGCGATCAGGTAAGCGAGGCGACCCGCGCGCTCGCCTTTGATCCGCGCGCGCTTGAGGATGACGAGGCCCGTTTGTTCGAGCTGCGCGGCATGGCGCGCAAGCATCGCGTCCAGCCCGATGATCTCGCCGTCCTTGCAGCGGAGTTGCGCGAGCGCCGCGATCGCCTGGAGGCCGGGGAAGAAGGTATCGCCGCACTGGAGCAGCAGGCGAAGGCCGCACGCCACTCGTACGAGGAAGCCGCGGCCGCGTTGTCCGCAGCACGCGGTGCCGCCGCGGCCCGGCTCGACGAGGCAGTGGCGGCCGAACTGTCGCCGTTGAAGCTCGACGCAGCACGGTTTCGCACCACGGTTGCCCTGCTTCCGGAGGAGCAATGGGGTCCTGCGGGACAGGACCGCATTGAGTTCGAGATCGCGACCAATCCTGGCGCGCCATTCGGTCCGTTGATCAAGATCGCGTCGGGCGGCGAACTCTCGCGGTTCATCCTTGCGCTGAAGGTCGCTCTTGCGGAAGAGGGCGGTGCGGAGACCATGATCTTCGACGAAATTGACCGCGGGGTTGGCGGCGCGGTCGCGTCCGCAATCGGCGATCGTCTGCATCGGCTCGCCAATCGTGCACAACTGCTGGTCGTCACTCACTCTCCGCAGGTAGCGGCCCGAGGCGCGGCACATCTGTTGATCGCCAAGCGCAACGACGGCCTGGTCAGCAGAACGGACGTGCGCCGGTTGAGCCCTGAGGAACGCCGCGAGGAAATCGCGCGCATGCTTTCCGGCGCATCGATCACGGACGAGGCACGCGCCCAAGCCGAGCGACTGCTCGAGACCGTGTGAGCCTTTCCCGCTCACGCCTTCGACGCGGATGATCCCTAAGATCTACCAGCTGAGCGAAGGTGAAGTCGCCTCTGCATGCATGCCGAGGCGACATTGCACTCAGACCCGCATCGGCATCAGCACGTAAAGCGCAGGTGCCTTGTCATTTTCGCGGATAAGCGTCGGAGCCGCAGCATCGGCAAGGTGCACCTCCACCACATCACCGTCGATCTGACCGAGGATGTCCATCAGATAACGACTGTTGAAGCCGATCTCGAACGGCGAGGCAACATATTCACCGGGCACTTCCTCCGCCGCCGTCCCGTTTTCCGGGCTGCTTACGGAGAGGGTGATCTTGTCGCGGTCCAGCGCCATCTTCACCGCGCGAGTCTTTTCCGTGGCGATCGTCGATACGCGGTCGACACCTTCCATGAAGGCTGACGGATCAAGCTTCAGGATCTTGTCATTGCCGGTCGGAATCACGCGACTGTAATCCGGGAAGGTCCCATCGATCAGCTTAGACGTAAGGATCGCCTGACCAAGATCGAAGCGGATCTTCGTCCCGCTGAGCGACACGCCAACCGATCCATCGACCTCGTCAAGCAGCTTCCGCAGCTCAGCTACGCATTTGCGCGGGATAATGACGTCGGGCATCGTCTCTGCGCCATCCGGCCGCGGCAGGGTGACCCGGGCGAGGCGGTGACCGTCGGTCGCGGCGGCCTTCAGCACCGGCTGCGAACCTCCCTCATCCGACACATGAAGAAAGATGCCATTGAGATAGTAACGCGTCTCTTCAGTGGAAATTGCGAAGCGCGTCTTATCGATAATCTGCTTCAGCGCTTCCGCGGGCATTTCGAACTGGGTCGGAAGCTCGCCCTCTGCGATGACCGGGAAGTCATCACGCGGCAACGTACCGAGCGAGAAGCGCGCCCGCCCCGCGACGATCGTCATCCGACCTTCCGCGGCCGTGAGCGAAACCTGCGCGCCCTCGGGCAACTTACGAGCGATGTCGAACAAAGTGTGCGCGGAAACAGTCGTCGATCCCGGCTGATCGACCGCGGCGGCAACGCTCTCGTTGATCTGGAGATCCAGGTCGGTCGCCATCAAGCGGATCGCGCCCTCGGCGGTCGCCTCAATCAGCACATTGGAAAGAATCGGAATGGTGTTGCGGCGCTCCACCACGGACTGGACATGGCTCAGCCCCTTGAGGAGCGTTGCGCGTTCGATCGTCGCCTTCATGATTTCATCCCCCGGCCCGCAGGATTCGACCAGGGGCAACTCGCCCGTTTCCTAGCCAAACAGAAAGGGCCGGAGCAAGCGCTCCGACCCTTCTTTTCGGTGGATAGTTCCGCCGTCACCGTCAGAAGCGGAAGCCGACCCCCGCGGCGACCTGATGCCGGTCGGTATCAACACCAAACGTACCCGTGGAAGCGCCGTTCGCATAGTTCAATCGCGCATCACCGTAGTTCGAGTAGCGGTACTCGAGCTTGGCGTAGGTGCGCGGGGTCAGGCTCTGTTCGATGCCCGCGCCCAGGCGATAACCGTCCAGGTTGAAGTTGCGGCCCGTTTCGGTCGTGGTGTCGTTGCGGGTCAGATCGAGCCGGGCGTTGGTGTAACCAACCTTCCCGTAGATCAGCGTGCGCGGCGAGGCGAGAACACCGATGCGGCCGCCGATGTAGAGGTCGCGTCCGGCCTTGACCCGGCCGTAGCCGAAGTCGCTCGGATCGCGCGGATCGTTATCGACCCGGCCCGTGGAACCGGTAATTTCACCTTCGACGCCAACAACGAGATTGTTGAACGCAACATCGTAGCCGATGTCGCCGCCGTACAGGAAACCGTCGCTGCCCTGATCGCCGTTGATCATCGAGTCCTCGGTTTCACCGGGACGCAGCGCGTCATAGCCGAGGATGACGCCTGCACGCGGCCCCGTGAACGGACCGGCATCCTGCGCCGCAGCCGGGATGGCGACGGTGGCGGTGGTGGCGGCGAGCGTTGCCAGGATGAGCTTACGCATAAACAACTCCATTTGCATTTCCGCCGCGAACAAGCGGCGGGGAAAGCGCAAATGGTCCATCGCCGAGGATGTTGCATGAACCTCAGATAAACGCGGTTTTCCGTTGTTTTTGGGCCACAGGGGCTTGAAGAAGACGGGTGAGCGCCCACGCGCGAGAGGCGCTGCGCAGCCCCGTTTCCGGGCGAGCAGCGGAGCGGTTTCGGAGCGGCAGGCGGCATCAAAAGCGTTGCGCTCGGACAAATAGCGATCGAAAGCAGAGGCATGTCGACGAACCCGATTGAACGCCGCGGACGCGATTTCATCGCACGGCATGGCGAGACGGTCTTCAATGCCGCCAAGCGGCTGCAGGGCGAGGCGCCGCACACCCCGCTGACGCGAGCCGGCTTTGCGCAGGCCGACGAGATGGGCAGAGCGCTGCGCGCGTTCCTCGGCCCCAAGCCGAAGCTGACCATGTGGGCGTCCGCGACCGGCCGCGCGCTGCAAACGCTGGCGATCGTGGCGGAACATCTGGAGCTGGACTGGCATGATGCGCGGCATGACCAGAGGCTCATCGAGATCGGCATGGGCAGCTGGGGCGGCCGCTATTACGCAGATGTGATCGATGAGGTCGGCCCGGTTGTCGACGCGCGCGGCCTCCTGCGCTGTGCGCCCGATGGCGAGCGGTATGAAGCGATCGCAGAACGAGTATCCGGCTGGCTGGCCGACACCGCCGACGACGAGGGCGATCGACTGGTGATCATGCATGGGATCTCGAGCCGGGTGATGCGCGGGGTCATGACCGGCGCGCCGCTCGACCCGTGCGGCGCGCCCGTCCTGCCGGGTCATCCGCAGGGCACGGTGACGATGATCGAGGCAGGGCGGGAAACGGTGGTGCACCTTGGCACCGGCTACGCCCCGGCGTGACGGGTACGTTGGCGCTGCTGCTGGCGGGCGCGCAGGTGACGATCGGTGTCTATGATGCCTGGGGTGCCTTCACCGACAAAGACCTGACGCGTTGCTATGCCATCAGTGCGCCGGTGCGTTCGGGAGATGGGTTCGCCAGTGTCGCGGCGCGCTTCGGCAGGCAGCGACGGGCAGCGCTGTACCTGCGGCTTTCCCGCAACCGACGCCCCGATGCGCCGATTACCCTGGCGATCGACGATCGACGCTTCACGCTTGCGGGAAATGCCCGCGCCGCCTGGTCTGCCGATGCGGCGACCGACCGCGCGATCGTCGCCGCGATGCGCGGCGCGCGCAGCATGAGCGTGTCGACGGTCAGCACGACGGGGCGCCCCTTCGCCGATACCTATGCGCTGGGCGGCGCCGCGACCGCGATCGACGCTGCTGCCGTGGCGTGCCGCAGGACAGCCGGCTGAAGGGAACCGGCTGCAAACATCCCCTGCCGACATCCGGGACAATGCCCCAATCCGCCGGGCACGGGCCTGCTGGAAATCCGCGCGAAATCTCGCTATATGCGCGCGATGCAGACAGTGTCGGCCGCCCCCATGCCCATCCCCGGGCACATCGATCCCGTGCCCGTTACCCGTGCCGTGACGCCGCGCGCGGACGGCCGTGTCGACCTGGTCGGCCTGTCCAAGGCCGAGTTGCGCGAGGCGCTCGCCACCGCCGGGCTTGAGCCCAGGCAGGCGAAATTGCGCGCCAAGCAGATCTGGCATTGGATCTACAATCGCGGTGCCACCGACTTCGCGGTGATGACCGACATCGCCAAGGCGCAGCATCCGTGGCTGGCCGAGCGTTTCGTGATCGGCCGCCCGCAGGTGGTCGAGGCGCAGGTGTCGTCGGACGGCACGCGCAAATGGCTGCTGCGGTCCGATGACGGGCAGGATTTCGAGATGGTGTTCATCCCCGACGCCGATCGGGGCACCTTGTGCGTGTCGAGCCAGGTCGGCTGCACGCTCAACTGCACCTTCTGCCACACCGGCACGATGAAGCTGGTGCGCAACCTGACCGCCGGCGAGATCGTCGGCCAGGTCATGCTGGCGCGCGATGGCCTCGGCGAATGGCCAAGCCAGCCGGAAGGCCGCATGCTCACCAACATCGTCATGATGGGCATGGGCGAGCCGCTCTATAATTTCGACAATGTCCGCGACGCGCTGTCGGTGGTGATGGACGGCGACGGCCTCGCGCTCTCCAAGCGCCGCATCACGCTGTCCACCTCGGGCGTGGTGCCGATGATGGCGCGCGCGGGCGCGGAGATCGGCGTGAACCTCGCCGTATCGCTCCACGCGGTGACCAAGCCGGTGCGCGACGAGATCGTGCCGCTCAACCGCAAGTACGGCATCGAGGAACTGCTGCAGGCGTGCGCCGACTATCCCGGCGCCAACAATGCCCGCCGCATCACGTTTGAATATGTGATGCTGAAGGACAAGAACGATTCGGACGACGACGCGCGCGAGCTCGTCCGCCTGCTGCGTCACTACAAGCTGCCGGCGAAGGTGAACCTGATCCCGTTCAATCCCTGGCCGGGCGCCAATTACGAATGTTCGACGCCCGAGCGGATCCGCTCCTTCTCCAATATCGTGTTCGAGGGGGGCATTTCCGCGCCGGTGCGCACTCCGCGCGGGCGGGACATCGACGCGGCTTGTGGGCAGCTCAAGACTGCGGCGGAGCGCAAGAGCCGCGCGCAGATGGACCGCGAGGCTGCTGAGGCCGCGGCTGGATGATGCCTTCTTCCCCTCCCGCTTGCGGGAGGGGGTTAGGGAGGGTTTGTCCGCGAGGGTCGGGTCTGTGTCGACAAGCCCTCCCCCTGCCCCTCCCGCAAGCGGGAGGGGAGTTAGTCGGAGCCCCTCCCGGGTGCGGGAGGGGAGTTAGGCACAGCCCCTCCCGCGTGCGGGAGGGGAGCTCGCCAGCCTCAATCAGTCCTTCTTCTCTCCCCGGGGCGTCAGCTGACCGGGGGAGATGAAGCCGATCGGCTGGATCGATGCCGCATCCTGCTTCAGCTTGGCGGCGATCTGCTGGTAATCGCGTTCCATGTCATCGGTCACGCTGGCGCGCGATTCCTCGAGCGCCGCCTCGAAGTCGCCCATATAGACCTCGCGTGCCCCCAGCGATCGGCGGAGCGCAATCAGGCCCGCGCGGCGCACCACGTCGCCCAGATCAGCACCGGTGAAGCGCTCGGTGCGGCGTGCCACCACATCGAGATCGACGTCGCTCGCAAGCGGCATCTTCTCGGTATGGATGCCCAGGATACGTCGCCGGCCGGCCTCGTCGGGCACGCCGACATAGATCAGCTCGTCGAAGCGCCCCGGCCGCAGCAGCGCCGGATCGACCAGGTTCGGCCGGTTGGTCGCGCCGATCACCACGACGGACTGGAGCTCCTCCAGCCCGTCCATCTCGGCGAGGATGGTGTTCACCACCCGCTCGGTCACCTGCGGTTCGCCCAGGCCGCCGCCGCGTGCGGGCACCAGCGAATCGAGCTCGTCGATGAAGATCACCGTCGGCGCCACCTGCCGCGCGCGGGCGAACAGCCGCGTGATCTGCTGCTCGCTCTCGCCATACCATTTCGACAGGAGGTCGCTTGATTTGGTGGCGATGAAGTTCGCCTCCGCCTCACGCGCCACCGCCTTGGCGAGCAGCGTCTTGCCTGTACCCGGCGGACCGTAAAGCAGGAAGCCCTTGGCCGGCCGAATGCCCAGGCGGCGGAACGCATCCGGGTCCTTCAGCGGCAGCTCGACGCCTTCCTTCAGGCGCATCTGCGCGTCGTCCAGACCGCCGACATCGTCCCAGCGGACGGTCGGCGCCTGGACCATCACCTCGCGCATCGCGCTCGGCTGGACGCGCTTCAGCGCCTCCATGAAGTCCTCACGCGTCACGGCCAATGTGTCGAGCACCTCGGGCGGGATCGTGCGCTCCTCCAGGTTCAGCCGCGGCATGATCCGCCGCACCGCCTCGATCGCCGCCTCGCGGGTCAACGCCGCCAGATCGGCACCGACGAAGCCGAAGGTGGTTCGCGCCAGTTCGTTCAGATCGACCTTGTCGCCCAGCGGCATGCCGCGGGTGTGGATGCCCAAGATCTCGCGCCGCCCGCGCTCGTCGGGCACGCCGACGATGATCTCGCGGTCGAACCGCCCCGGCCGGCGCAACGCCTCGTCGATCGCCTCGGGGCGATTGGTCGCTGCGATCACCACCAGGTTCGCACGTGCCTCCAGCCCGTCCATCAGTGTCAGCAGCTGCGCGACCAGGCGCTTTTCCGCCTCGCCCGACACCTGCCCACGCTTGGGCGCAATCGAATCGATCTCGTCGATGAAGACGATCGAGGGCGCGCTCTTGCTCGCTTCCTCGAAGACCTGGCGCAGCCGGCCCTCCGATTCGCCATAGGCAGAGCCCATGATCTCGGGACCGTTGATCAGGAAGAATTGCGCGTCGCTCTCGTTGGCCACGGCGCGGGCGAGCCGCGTCTTGCCGGTGCCGGGCGGGCCATGGAGAAGCACGCCCTTGGGCGGATCGACGCCCAGCCGCTGGAACAGCTCCGGATAGCGCAGCGGCAGCTCAACCATCTCGCGAAGCTGATCGATCGTCGACGCCATGCCGCCAATATCGTCGTAGGTGACGTCGGCCCGGCGTGCGTCATTCGGCTCCTCATATTCGGGGCGCAGCTCGACCTCGGTATTCTCGTCGATATGGACGATACCCTTGGGCGCCGCAGACACCACGATCAGGCGGATTTCCTGCAAGGCATATGCCGGCGCGTTGACGAACTGCGCCATGCCGGGCGGCATGTTGGCGACCCGCTGATGCCCGGCGGTGGCGATCACGTCGCCCTGGCAGAGAGGCCGTCCAACAAAGGTGCGCTTCAAGGCGAGCGTGGAGCCCTGCAACCGCAGGTTCTGCGCGGCGGGCGCGAACACCACACGCGTTGCGGGCTTCGATTCGGCCCGGCGTACCTCAACGAAGTCGCCCGAGCCGACCCCCGCATTCGCGCGCTGAAGCCCGTCGATCCGGATGATCGCCAGCCCTTCATCGTCGGGATAGGGGCCGACCGCCCGCGCCGGCGTCGCCTTTTTCCCCACAATCTCGATCACGTCGCCTTCGGTAAGGCCGAGCGAGGCCATGAAGGCGCGCGGCAAATGGGCGATGCCGCGGCCGCTGTCCTCCGGCCGAGCGTTCGCGACCTGGAGCTTCGCCTGGGTTTCGACATCGGCCAACACGCTTCTCCTTCGGAATACCGGACGATAGATATAGAGCTTCGGGCAAGTTTTTAGAGGCGGGGTGAATCCTCTCCTCCAGTCAACTCATCACGGGGGAAAAGGGATGCTTACCAAGCTGGAGGTCGAAGCCGGCTGGCTGGCGTTCCTGGGACGGCCCCCAAACGCCGCGATGCTCAGCGCTCATGTGCTGTTCGTGAGCCGCGCGGACCTCGTCGCGGCGCTCAGCAATTCCGATGAGTTCAAGGAACGCGTGCAGCGCGGCGAGCTGACCTTGCTCGACGCCGTATCGGCCTTTGATCGCCAGACGCGTCAGCAATCCAGCCTGGCCGAATTCGTTGCTCCCGCAGCCTTATCGCGCAGCCCCCATCCGGTACAGCGCTGCCTGATCGTCGGCGCGTGCCTGCTGCAACGCTGGGGTCATGAGATCGCCGCTGCCGGAGACACGAGCGCATTGGATTTCGCGCTGATTGCGCCCGGCGGAGACCTTAGCCGGCAGGCGCCGCGGCCCCTGACGGAGTATGATTGCGCCATCCTGCAGGTGCCGTTGCGGATGATCTTACCCGATCAAGAGCTGTTCGGGCGATCGTACAATGACCGCGACGGATATGAAGACGCGCTGGACCGTTGCACGCAGCGGCTGCGCACCATCCTTCAGGCGCAGCTGGACCAATTGTCCGGCCGACCGGTATTCGTCCTGAACTACATGGTCCCTCAGCAATCGTCGCTGGGAAGGCTGCTGCCGCGATATGACCTGCGCAACCCCGTGTTCTTCATCGAGCGGCTCAACCGCATCCTGAACCGCCTGATTTCGCGCCAGCCCAGCGCCCACCTGCTGGACGTCGATCAACTGTCGGCAACGATCGGTCGGCGGCTGGTGCAGGACGATCCCTTCACGGTGACCAGCCACGGCGCGCTGATCAGCGACTATGATTTCGCTGCCGACGGCGATCGGCTTGATGCAAGCGAGCCGCTTTCGCGGCGGTACCCGAACGAACGGCGCAACTTCATCCTGGCGGCCTGGGCCGAAGTGACGGCCATGATGCGCACGCTGCGCGGCGTGGATGCGGTGAAGATGGTGTGCGTCGACATCGACGACACACTGTGGCGCGGGGTAGCGGCCGAGCTGGAAAATCCGGACCCGGTGATGGTGGAAGGCTGGCCGATCGGCTTTGCCGAGGCGCTGGCCATGCTCAAGCGGCGCGGCATCATCCTGGCGCTGATCAGCAAGAACGATCCGGCGCACGTGGCGGAAATCTGGCCCAAGGTGTTCGGTTCGCGGCTGCAGATGAGCGACTTCGCGATCCAGAAGATCAGCTGGTCCCCCAAGCCGGAGGGCATCGGAGAAGCGATCGCGGAGGCGAACGTCCTGCCCGATTCGGTGCTGTTCATCGACGACAATCCGGTGGAGCGGGCAGCGGTGGCCGGCGCATTCCCGGGCATCCGTACACTCGGTGCGCCACACCTCGACTGGCGACGGATCCTGCTGTGGAGCGCGGAGACGCAGGTGGCGGCGATCACCGCGGAATCGAGCCGCCGCAGCGACATGATCCGCGCCCAGGGGAAACGCGAAGCGGCCCGCGGGCAGCAATCGCGGGAGGCGTTTCTCGACAGCCTCGGCCTGGAAGTAGACGTGAATTGGCTGGCAGATGAGCAGGCCGCCGCGTTCCCGCGCGCCCTGGAACTCATCAACAAGACCAATCAGTTCAACACCACGGGGCAGCGCTGGACCCGCGAGGAAGCGGTGGCGTTCCTGCGGCATGGTGGCCGATGGTGGCATTTCAGCGTGCGCGACCGGTTCACCGACTATGGCCTGGTCGGCGTGCTGCTCGAGCGCGATGGGATCATCCAACAGTTCGTCATGAGCTGCCGCGTGTTCGGTATGGGCGTCGAACAGGCCGCCCTTTTCACGCTGGTCGACAGCGCCCGTCGCGAGGGCCGATCGTTGACGGCGATGCTGAGAGAAACACCAAAGAACGGGCCGTGCCGCGACGTGTTCGCGAGCGCGGGGTGGACGCTAAGCGACGACGGCTGGCACGCGCCCGAGGCCACCACGCCCCCCTCGCACATCCGCCTTGCCAGCTGACGTTCAGCGTGCACCAACGAAAAAAAGGGCCGATCCGGAGATCGACCCTTAAAAGTTTTTAGGAGAGGATGCCTGAAAGGCCTGCCCTATGTGTGCCACCGACCCGTTTTGTGCAAGTGCGAAGAGAAACACAGTGATTGCAAAATGTGCATTCACCCGCGCGCGCTCTTGCGGCTCGCAGGCAGCTTTCGCATGATGCAGTGCACAATGAGGATGTTGTAGGCTCATGCGTCGTTTGCCACCGCTGACCGCGATCGAGGCGTTCGTCGCGGTCGCGCGGCTCGGCTCGGTGAAGGCCGCGGCGCAGGAACTGGCGCTGTCCGCACCGGCGCTGAGCCGGCGTGTGCAGACGCTGGAGCGGTTTCTGGGCCGCCCGCTTTTCGATCGGCGTCATCAGGCGATGGTGCCGAACGGCGACGGCGAGCGCCTGCTCGCCCAGATCGCGCCGGTGCTCGACCAGCTGTCCGATGCCGTGGAATCGATGACCAGCGCGACCGAAGTGCTGCGCCTGCGGCTCGGCGTGCTGCCGCTGTTCGCCTCGCAGCGCCTTTTTCCGCGGCTGGCGGAACTGCGCAGCGCGCACCCGGAGCTCCACCTCGATATCGATACGGCGGCCCATGGCGTCACACGGCTCGGCGAAGGGCTGGATGCGGTGATCGCGCTCGCCCGCGACATCGATCCCAGCCTCTACGCCCGCCGGCTCGACCGCAACATGGTCTATGTCATCGGCGCGCGTTCGCTGATCGAGCGTCCCGAGCCGATCGTGCGCCCGCAGCAGCTGGCGACGCTGACCGCATTGGTCCACCGCGAGATGCCCGACACGTTCACCGCGTGGCGCACCGCCGCGGGCCTACACGATATCGAGCCGCTGGCGATCGACCATTTCGACTCGGGGGCGCTGATGCTGGAGGCAGCGGCACAGGGCCTTGGCGTCGCCTTCATGCACGAAAGCCATTTCCAGGACGCGGCCGATCCCCGGCTGGTGCGGCTGTTCGATATCGAGGTGGTGAGTCCGTACAGCTATTGGTTCGTCTGCCGCCCGCGCGCCCTGCAGCTGAAGCAGGTGCGCATCTTCCGCGACTGGCTGATCGGGACGTTGGGGTCGGAGACGGTTTAGCGCCCGCTCGCTCCGTCACCCCGGACTTGATCCGGGGCCCCGCTTTCCTGCCGACCATAAGGAAGAAGAAGCGGGATCCCGGATCAAGTCCGGGATGACGAACGCGGCTAATCCAATCTTACTCGGCGCGGGCCTTGACGATCTTGCCCGGCTCGCGCGGCGGCTCGCCCTTGGGCAGCGCGTCGATCAGGTCCATGCCATCGGTGACTTCGCCCCACACGGTGTACTGACCGTCGAGGAAGCGGGCGTCGTCGAAGCAGATGAAGAACTGCGAATTGGCGCTGTTCGGATCGTTGGTGCGCGCCATCGAGCAGACACCGCGGACATGCGGCTCCTTGGAGAATTCCTGCTTGATGTTGGGCCGGGTCGAACCGCCCGTTCCGTTGTGGTTTCCACCATCGCCGCCCTGCGCCATGAAGCCGGGGATCACACGGTGGAACGGCACGCCGTCATAGAAGCCCTCATTGGCCAGCTCGGCGATCTGCTGGACGTGGTTGGGCGCCAGATCCGGGCGCAGCTTGATCGTCACGTCGCCGCCGTCGAGCGTCAGCACCAGCGTGGTAAAGGTATCGGCCATGAACGGCTCCTTCCGGGATAACTGGGGAAAGCGGCGCCCTAGCCCCGCCCCGTCGTCAACGCAAATGGGCGCGGTTGGCTTCGTCGCGCACCGGCGCTAGGAGCCGCACCTTGGACAGGCAGCCGTTGGGAGGCGGGCGATGAGCGACACCGAACTCCGCAACGACGAGCGCCCGTCTGAGGACGAACGCCAGCTCGACGAAGATGATCGGCTGAAGCCCGAATTTGTCGATGCGGTGCTCGAAGCAGTCGAGAACGGCGACACCGAGGAAGCGCATCGCCTCGTCGAGCCGCTGCACCCGGCCGACATCGCCGACCTGTTCGAACTGACCCCGGAGGACCGCCGCGCCCCGCTGGCCGCGGCCGTCGCCGACCTGCTCGACGGCGACGTGTTCGCCGAAATGAACGATTACGTCCGCGAGCAATTGATCGACGCCCTCGACGCGCGGCAGGTTGCGGACATCGCCTCCGAACTCGATACCGACGACGCGGTCGCGATCATCGAGGACATGGACGCCGAGGACCAGCGTGAGGTCCTGCGCGCGATGGAGCCCGACGATCGCGCCGCGATCGAGGAGGCGCTGAGCTACCCGGAGGAATCCGCCGGCCGCCTGATGCAGCGCGAGCTGATCGCGGTGCCAGAGCATTGGACCGTCGGCGACACGATCGATTACCTGCGCGGCCACGAGGAACTGACCACCGACTTCTGGGAAGTGTTCGTGGTCGATCCGGCGCACAAGCCGGTCGGCACCTGCGCCCTGTCGTGGATCCTGCGCACGCCGCGCTCGATCTCCATGGCCGACGTGATGCAGCGCGAACAGACGCTGATCCCGGTCGACATGGACCAGGAGGAAGTGGCGCTGCGCTTCCAGAAATATGCGCTGATCTCCGCCGCGGTGGTCGATGGATCGGGTCGGCTGGTCGGCATGATCACCGTCGACGACGTGGTCCACATCATCCAGGAAGAGGCCGGCGAGGACGCGCTGCTGCTGTCAGGCGCGGGCGAAGGCGACATCAACGAGCCGGTGGTGGACAGCTACAAGGCGCGCGTGCGCTGGCTGATCGCCAATCTGTTCACCGCCTTGCTCGCCTCGTTCATCATCTCGCGGTTCGAGGACACGATCCAGCGCATGGTCGCGCTGGCGACGCTGATGCCGATCGTCGCCGGCGTGGGCGGCAATGCCGGCACACAGACGCTGGCGGTGACGGTGCGCGCGCTGGCGACGAATCAGCTGACGCAATCGAACACCGCGCGCGCGATCGGGCGCGAGATCCGGGTCGCGCTGCTCAACGGCCTGACCGTCGCGGTGGTGATCGGCCTTGGCGTCGGACTGATCTTCGCCAACCCCATGCTGGGCGGCGTGATCGCGGCGGCGATGATGACCAACATCCTGATCGCCGGGCTCGCCGGCGTGCTTGTGCCGGTAACGCTCGATCGCTTCAACGCCGATCCGGCGGTGGCCTCTTCGGTATTCGTGACGATGACGACCGACTCGATCGGGTTTCTTGCCTTCCTCGGCCTGGCGACCGCCTCTGGCCTCGTCGGCTGAGGCTCCCCACATGGCGGCCTCCATGCCGCTGCACATCACCAAAGTCGCCTTCGGTCATACCAATGTCGAACATCTCGCCGAGCGGCTGAAGCTGCGCGGCGAGGAAGGGCCGTTGTTCCTGACCACGCGCTACCTTCCCAAGCGGCACGAGGAGATCGCGGGGCAGGGATCGTTGTTCTGGATCATCAAGCACCAGCTGGTCGCGCGATCCCCGATCCTCAGCTTCGGCGAAGCCGAGAGCGGGCGCGTTGCGATCCATATCGATCCCGCGCTCAGGCTCGTCGCGGCGCGGCCGAAGCGCGCGCATCAGGGCTGGCGCTATCTGGAACATGCCGATGCGCCCGCTGACCTGGGTGGTGACGGCACGGGCATGGCGGAACTGCCGCCCGCCTTGCTCGGCAAGCTGGCGGAACTGGGGCTCGTCTGACTCCCCTCCCTCTTGCAGGAGGGGTCGGGGGAGGGCTGGCAACGAAGTCCCGCTCTCCCGGACCGGCCCTCCCCTAGCCCCTCCCGCAAGCGGGAGGGGGACTTACACCAGCGCCCCTACCGTTTCCATGAAACGCACGAGGCTGATCGGCTTGGATACATAAGCCTCCGCCCCGGCGGCGCGAATGCGTTCCTCGTCCTCGCGTCCGGCATAGGCCGTCACGGCCATGACGGGGATCTCGCGCAGCGCGTCGTCCCCCTTCAGCTCCAGGATCAGTTCATATCCCGTCACATGCGGCATCTGGATGTCCATGACGATCAGGTCCGGCGTCAGCTCGCGCGCGCGCGCGACCGCCTCGCGTCCGTCGCGCACCGGCTCCGCAGCGTAATCGTGCGCGCGCAGCAGATCGCAGAACAGCTTCAGGTTGAGTTCGTTGTCCTCGACAACGAGAACCTTCTTTGCCACGCGCTTGCCGACCCCTCTTTATGCGGCGACGATAAGCAATGACGCGACGCGATTCAAACGGAGAACCCGCCGACGCGCTTGCATTGCGCGCCCTGGTGTGGACGCTGTCGGAACCGGAGCGCGCATCGCGGCTGGTGTCGCTTACCGGGCTCGATCCCGCCGACCTGCGCGCACGGATCACCGAACCCGCGGTGCTCGCCGCCAGCCTGATGTTCCTCGAGCAATATGAGCCCGATCTGGTGGCCTGCGCGGCGGACATCGGCACCGAACCCCAAGCGCTCGTCCGCGCCCGTCACGAACTGGAAGCTCTATGACCCGCCCGCTCCTCATCTCCGATTGCGATGAAGTGCTGCTGCACATGGTGAAGCATTTCGGCGACTGGCTGGGCGATGCGCATGACATCGACTTCACCCCGTCCAGCTGGGAACTGGGCCGCAACATGCGCCGGCGCAACGGCGGCGGGGCGCCGACGCGCGAGGAGATGATGGGCTTCCTCGACGGCTTCTTCCCCGCGGAAATGCACCGCCAGACGCTGGTGCCGCACGCCCGCGAATCGCTCGCCGCAATCGCCGAGGTGGCGGACATCGTGATCCTCACCAACCTGCAGGATCAGTGCCGTACCCACCGGATCGACCAGTTGGCAGCATTCGGCATCACGCATCGCGTGGAATGCAACCAGGGCCCGAAGGGCGCCCCCGTCGCGGCGATCGCGGCAGAGCACGGCAATCCGGTCACGATTTTCATCGACGATCTGCCGATGCATCATCAGTCGGTCGCCGAGCATGCGCCATACGTTCATCGGCTGCACATGGTGGCCGAGCCGGCGCTTGCCCCCGGCGTGCCCCCTGCCCCCGCGGCCCATGCGCGGATCGACGCCTGGCCCGAGGCGCTGGCGTGGATCACCGATCGGTTCGAGAAGGGTCAGCCGGCGCAGGATTGATCGGCCGCCATTGACCGAGGCGGAACGCTGGTGTTGAACCCGCGGCCATGACCGACATTGATCGCAAGCTGGAAGAGCTTGGCCTCGCCCTCCCCAAGGCCGCCGCTCCCGTCGCCACCTATGTTCCGGCCGTCGAGGCGGCCGGGCTGCTCCATGTCTCCGGCCAGCTGCCGTTCCGCGACGGCAAGGTCGTGACCGGGCGCCTGGGCGACGATCTGGACGTCGCCGCTGGCCAGGAAGCGGCCAAGCTGTGCGCGCTGATGGTGGTGGCGCAGGTGAAGGCCGCGCTCGGTGACCTGTCGCGCGTCGGCCGGATCGTGAAGCTGGGCGTGTTCGTCAACTCGGCCGCGAACTTCGGTGATCAGCCGGAAGTGGCGAACGGCGCGTCGGACCTGATGGTCGCGCTGTTCGGTGACGCGGGCAAGCACGCCCGCGCCGCCGTCGGCGTCGCCGCGCTGCCGCGCCATGCGGCGGTCGAAGTGGATGCCGTCATCGCGGTGGCGGGCTGACGCAGCTTCGTCTCGCGCGCGCCACCTTCTTCCGCTCGCCCTGAGCGTGTCGGGCGTGCCCCGGACGCGGCGCTCTTCGCGCAGGCTCCGGCAAGCTCAACCCGAGCGGGGGTGGCGCACGTCCTGATCTCGACGCCGCTCGGTGCACGCCTTACATGGCGGAGCGCATGACCAGCGTCACCGCCCGCCTCGCCGATGGCGTCGCCAGCATCCCCGCCGATCAATGGAATGCCTGCGCCGGCGCGGGCAATCCCTTCGTCAGCCACGCCTTTCTCACCGCGCTGGAGGAATCGGGCAGCGTCGGCCGCCGCACCGGCTGGCAACCGATCCCGGTGATCGTCGACGGTGCGGACGGCGCGCCGATCGCCGTCGCCCCTGCCTATGCCAAGTCGCACAGCCAGGGCGAATATGTCTTCGATCACGCCTGGGCGGATGCATGGGAGCGCGCGGGCGGATCCTATTACCCCAAGCTGCAGATCGCCGCGCCGTTTACCCCGGTGCCCGGCCCGCGCCTGCTGCTGCGCGATCCTGCCGCGGCGCCCGCGCTGATCGCGGCGCTGGAAGCGGTCACCGATCAGCACGATCTCTCGTCCGCGCACGCGACGTTCCTATCACCCGAGCAGGTGCCGCTGTTCGAAGCCGCCGGGTGGCTGATCCGCGAGGGTACGCAGTTCCACTGGCACAATCACGGTTTCGGCAGCTTCGACGATTTCCTCGCCACGCTCGCCAGCCGCAAGCGCAAGGCGATCCGCAAGGAACGCGCCGCCGCGGTCGAGGGCCTGACGATCCGCCATCTCACCGGCAATGAGATCGGCCCGCGCGAATGGGACGCGTTCTGGACCTTCTACCAGGATACCGGCAGCCGGAAATGGGGGCAGCCGTATCTCACGCGCCCGTTCTTCCCGCGGCTGGGCGCGCTGCTCGGCGACCGCGTCCTGCTAATCCTGGCCGAGCGCGACGGGCAGCCGATCGCCGGCGCGCTCAACCTCGTCGGCGACGAGACGCTCTACGGCCGCTACTGGGGCTGCACCGAGGACGTGCCGTTCCTCCATTTCGAGCTCTGCTATTACCAGGCGATCGACGCGGCGATCGCGCGCGGGCTGAAGACGGTGGAGGCCGGCGCGCAGGGCGAACACAAGCTGACGCGCGGCTATGCGCCCGTCCCGACCTGGTCGGCGCATTACATCTCCAATCCGGGCTTCCGCCGCGCCGTCGCCGACTTCCTGGTGCGCGAGCGCGCCGCCGTGGAGGCCGACCAGCAGTTCCTCGAACGGCTGACCCCCTTCCGCAAGGGCGGCTGACGTTTAGGCTTCGTGGACAAAGGTTGACGGTGTGCCTCGGGGCTGATTCAAGGCTGGC
>JBELMF010000047.1:0-20290 GCA_042096015.1 Sphingomonas sp. | reverse complement strand
AGCGGAAGACCTTTCACTCGGCGGACTCCCGTTCGTCGTTTCGCTCGATGCCGGCGCGCGAGGGGGCGGCGCTCGGCGGGACTGGCGTGGCGCAAATCTCGGACAGCGGGTGGCGGCATGAGCGGATCGGTGGAGGTGCTTGTCGCGGATGCGGCCGGACGGGAGGACGCTTCCGTCCCGGTCGACGCGGCGCGGGATGATGCGAGCCGGCTGAGCGGGCCAGAGACAGCTGAGTATAGCTTTTCGCGGCGGATTGTGTGCCTCTCTGATCCAGGTGGCGCGGCGGCCGAGCGCTATCGCGCGCTCCAGACTCGTCTGCTGGCCAGCCATGTGCGGGACGGACGGCGCGGGCTGGCGCTCTGTTCGGCAATCCCTGGTACGGGCTGCACAACGGTTGCCGTCAACCTGGCGATTGCCTGCGCGCAGGCGGGGATCAATACCTTGTTGGTCGACGCCAATCTCCAGCGCGCCGCCATCGACTCATTCATCCAACCTGTGCCGGCAGCCAGCGGCTTGGCGCAGATGTTGATCGCTAATTCGGAGCAGCAGACCGACAACATCCATCGCGAGGTGCGTCCCAGTTTGTCGGTGCTGTTCGCGGGACATTCCATCCCCCAGACATTCGAGCCGCTCGCCACGCGCCGGTTCAAGAAAATCATCGACGAATGCATGCGCGGGTTCGACCTGACGATCGTCGACACGCCCGCGCTGCTTGGCAACAGCGAGGCGCGTCACATTGCCATGGCAGTCCGCTACGCGCTCGTCGTTGCGCGGCGTGACGTCACGCGGCTGGCCGATGTGAAGGCGATGATCGCCGACCTGTCGACGGATCGGGTGCAGCTGGTGGGAAGTGCCCTTACGGCGTTTTGAAGCGCGGGGAAGGGCGGCACGATCTCCTAGGCGGCGTGGACAAATTTGATCCAGTATCTGGCGGTGGCGAGGTGGAGCATGCCGAGGAAGCTGCTGGCGAACTGGTCGTAGCGGGTGGCGATGGCACGGTTGATCTTGAGGTGACCGAACATGCGCTCGATGCGGTTGCGTTGCTTGTAGAGCGCCCGATCATGCTCGATCGTCACCTGGCGATTTGATCGGCCTGGGATGACGCGATCGATATTTCGTTTGGCAAGGTCGGCACGGATGGCGTCGGCATCGTAGCCCTTATCGGCAAGCAGCGCATCCGGCGTGCGTTCGGGTAGGACGATCAGGGCCTCATACGCCTTACAGTCCGATAAATGGTGTTCCAGCTCCCGTATTTGGGAGGCACGTCGCGCCACGGCGCACCACACCGCAGCCTCCAAAGTATGCCGTTGATGATGGAGCGGTTCTGTTCGGGAGGCCTGCCCCGGCCTCGGTTCTTGCGCTCGATCGGCAGCAAGTCCTTCAGGATGCGCCATTCCGCCTCGGTGAGATCGCCCCGGCTCCAGCTTGCCTCCAAAAGACAGCCTTGAATTAATCCTTCCGCATGGCGTCAATCAATTAAGTGCCAACCCTTGCCGTCCACAGCCAGTTCTTGTGGTTGATCCAGCCAGTTTTGCCCCGTGTCTGCCAAGCACATTCGAATTCTGTCGGCTCTTCATCAGGCCCGACACACCGGATCACTCGAACCGACGAAACCGAAACCGTAGCAGCGTCGACACCATCCAACTGCATTGGATCCGCTCGCTTGATTGCAGTCACCATCTCTCGCGCTGAGATACGCGCGTGATTGGCCGCAAATGCGACCGTCGGCATCAGCAGCAACGCCAGGGCAGAAAAGGCGAACTTCATGCGTAAATCAGGGCATGATGCGCCGCTCTGTCAACCTACTCACTTTGTCCACGCCGCCTAGTTGGGCGAAAGCCGGCGAGCGCGGGTGCGTTGGCCTCTGCACACAAGTCGCCCCAAGAGAGCGCCGCCCGGAACACAAACACTTCCCGAGCGGGTGCGGTCAGGCGGCGCGATTGTTTCGGACGTGATCGTGCATCAGCCGAACCCAGAGATACAGCGGCATGCCATCGTCAAGAAAGGCGAGCGCTCCGTCTGGATCGGTCGGCTGGGCGGCGAGCAACCGGTACCGATGCTCAAGCTCGTGCAAGACGCCCGTCCGGTCCGCCATCGACGCCAGCTCCCGCTCGATCTCGGATCGCGGCAGGCGGAAACTGTGGGCGAGCGCCACCTGTGCGAGCCGGCCGAGAAGTTCATCATGGCCATCGTGCAACGTCTGCTGCATGCGATGCCGCGCATCGGGTGCAATGCGCAGATCGAGATGGTCCAGCACCTGGCTAATACCCTGTTCGACATGGGTGTGATCGACGGTGGTGGATTCGCGATCGAGTGCGGCAAGGCCGGCATGCTGGCCGACGAGACTGGCGAGATACGGCAGGCCCAGCGCGGCAAGGCTGATCAGGCGCAGCGCCTTGGGCGTGAAGGTCATGCCGCTGGCGTGCTGCCCGTTGGCGATCAACTCGGCGATCTCGTCCCGCGTCATGTTCGGGACGAGGAGCCCCAGCACGTTGCGCCTGATCGACGGCACATGCTCGATGATTTCGGTGAGGTTCTGCGCGACCCCGGCGATCACCAGCTGCACCCGGCTGCCGCGATCGGACAGGTTCTTGATCAGCTCCGCTGCGGATCGGCGGAAATCCGCATCACCCGCCCGATCGAATTCGTCCAGCACGATCAACAGGCGGGTGCCGGCCACACGGCCGAGCAGATCGCTGACCCGGTCCACCGTCAGCGGCGCGTCGTCGAGCAGATCGGCGAAGCTCAGGCCTTCTTCAATCTCCGTCGCGGTCGGATCATAAGCGTCGTGAAACAGCAGCGGGATGTCTGCAAAGACGGCGCGGAACAAGGGCTCGAACTGCGTCCGATCACCGCAGGAGACATAGCGAACGATGTAGCGCGATTCGCGAGCGATGCCGCACAAGACGTGCAGCGTCGATGTCTTGCCGATGCCGCGCGGCCCGAACAGGACGACGTGCAGATACTGGTCCTCGATCGCGCGGATCATGGTCTGCAACAGGTTGGTACGGCCGGCGAACATCGCCGGATCCATGACGGGGCGGGCGGGGGTGAACGCCTTGCGCAGCTTTAGCCGCACCCGATCATGCAGGCGTGTCCCCACGCGGACCTGATCCCCCGCCGTGCCGCGAAAATGAGGCAGGGTTCGCGCGCCACGCGACAGCACCGGCACAGACGGCGCGCGCGGCGGATCGGGTGCGAGATCCGGCTGCTCCACCTCCTCTTCCGCTTTGCCGAACAAGGAGGAAATCCAGCCCATGCCAATCCCTTCCGCTACGCTGCGATCGTCATGGGTCGGCCGCGCGGACGGAGGCAAGTGAACAAGTCCATCTTGGTGATATCTGTGCTGCGTCACCGTTCGCCCGTCCGAGACATCGCCGGTCCCCGCCACGACGGCGCCGGGTTCCACGGCATCGGCAGCGTGCGGAGGCTCTGCGCCCCGAGCATCATCGTGAGGGGGAGAAGCGCCACCAGCGCATGGCCGTGGTACCAGGTGCCGATCAGGATCGCCGCGAAACAGGCGGACAGCCACGTGAGAATAGTGCCGAACGGACGGCGCGCGGCGCCGCACCGACGGTCAGCGAGAACGCCGGCCAGCGCGGCACTCGCCACTTCGGCGATGAGGCCAACCGCGATCAACGTCGCGATCTGATTGGTGAGCAGTGCGGCGAGGAAGGCCAGCGGCACGCCGATCACCCGGACCAAATTGGTGTAAAGGGAATTGCGCGTGTCGCCGCGCGCCATGGCGGCGATGGCGGGCACCGCGCGGAACAGGCGCATCGCATTCATGCAGGCGAGCGCGACGAGGAATGTGCTCGCCGGCAGGTAGCGCGGCCCGAAAAGGAAAGTGAGGATCGGGGCGCCGAGCAGCCAGGTGCCGCCGACCATTGCCATGGCGATCCACGCCGTGGCACCGACAAACGCGTCATACAACGCCTGAAAACGGCGCGCATCCGTTCCCGCGCGCACCAGCGGGGGCAGCGCGACCGTCTGGAGCGATTTGGCGACGAGGTTTGCGGGCGTCAGCGTCAGCATGGTGGCGGCGCTGAACCAGCCGAGCGCCGCCGCGCCGAACTGGTTCAGCACGACCATGCGATCCCCGTTGAGGATCAGGAACATCAGTAGGCCGTTGGCAATGAGCGGCCAGCCGAACGCCGCGACGGTGCGCCAGATCGCGGTGTCGAACCGGATGCGGTAGGGCGTGGTTACCGCGATGTGGGTGAGTGCCGCTGCAGCGGCCTGTTGCGCGATGATCGCCACCAGCGCGGCGCGGTGATCACCGAACCACCAATAACCGGGAAGGACCGCCAGCAAGCCAATCGGCTGCGACAGAAGCGCGCGCAGCGCCTGCGGACCGAAGCGGCCGTGCCGCTGCACGCGGAACACATCAAGATGGGTGAATGCGTTGACCAGCGGCACGAGGGAAAGGGCAAGGTAGGCAGGCGCCAGCTCGCCGGTCCCCATCACCAAGGAGAAGGGCCAGGCAAAAAGCATCAGCAGCCCTGATGCCGCTGCGCTGACGAGAATCTGGGCGCCGTGAAGCCCGGCCAGGAAACGGGCATCGTCGACATCGGGATGCTGCACCACGAGGCGGTTCAGGCCGACGTTCTGGAAGGTTTCCACCATCGTCATCAGGATCGCGAATGTCGCCGCGAGACCGAACTCCTCGACGGGCAACAAGCGCGCCAGGATGACGTTTCGGACCAGCACCGTCAGGACATCGACGATGTTCGCGATCAGCACGATCATACCGGACCGGATGATCGCCACGGTCAAAAGCCCAGCCGGCGCAACCGCGCGCGCCGCATGTCGCCGGCGGCTTGGGTTGAATGCGTCTCCCGAGAGGCGTCGCTTGCCTCGGCGTGCGCCGCGCTGCTGGGCACGTCGACCATCCAGCTCACCGCGCCAAGCATGAAGATCAGCCAGATATAGCTGTTGTTCCACAGGTGCACGCTGACGATGGCGATCATCGTCGCCACGAGCGCGAACAGCACGCCGTATCGTGCGCGATCGAAATCGCCGCCCGGAGAGGGCCGCCGTGCGATCTTCACGATCGTGAAGAGAAAGGCACCGAGCAACAGAGCCACGCCGGTCACGCCGTAGCGATAGGCGATCACAAGCCAGAAATTGTCCATGCTGGCGTGCATGAACGCCGGCCGTTCCCAATCGTCGGTGCCGTGACCCAGAAGCGGGCTTTGCATCACGGCTGCCGATCCGAACTCCCAGATCAGGATGCGGTTGTACGAGCTTTGCGAGTTGAAGGTGGCATAGTCGACGAAGAGGTGAAACGGTGTCCTGTTGGAAAGCGTATCCACCGCAACATACAGCGCGGCCACAATCCATAGCAGGGTCGTCCAGCGCTTGCGCACCTCGCGCAGCAAGGCGTTCCAGCCGATCAGCGCGAATTGGGTGTTCATGCTGAGCAGGGCGCCCGTGGAGAGCGACGTCACGGCCGCGATAGCGACGCACGGTGTGCCGACCCAGCGTAGCGCGCGCCCGCGCGGGCCATCGAACAGAAACAATGCAGGCGACACCAGGGTCGCACAGTAGATGCCGAGGAGGATCGGGTGTTCAAAGCCCCCCTGCGCGCGGCTGAACCCCCAGCGCGGATCCATATGCGTTGCGGTCAGCGTGCTGCCGAACAGGCCCGCCAGATCAAGCAACGGCTTTGTCCCGGTCACCGCCTCCCAGAGCAGGAATGGCAGCATCGCGGTCACCCCGATGATGGCGGCACCGAAGGCGAGGCGGGTGGCGGCAAGATCGCGGACGAGGACACGACCCGCCAAATAGGCGCCGGCCGTTTGCAGGAGCACGACACCTGCCGGTTCCAGTGCCGCGCCGGTGTCGAGGAGGATGAAGCGGGTGCCCGCTGCCCACGCCGCGAAGCCCAGAACAAGCCAGTCCGAGAGCAATCGGGTGCCAGCCCGGCCCGCGAGCCAAAGACCGAGCAGCGGCACGAAGCTCAGGATGAGGTACAACAGCGCAGGCGAGAGATTGAGCGATCCGAGCGTCCAGATGTTTGGCAGGAAGATCGTAACGACAAGCAGAATGATGGCCGCTCTGGTGCCGCCGGAAGGCGCCAGGCTGCGCGATCCGTCGGCGGTGAGTGTGGCAGCGGCCGAGGGCGGCGGCGGATCAGGCGGGACGGTTGGGGCGAGCCGTACGAGCCGGCCGTGCCGAACGACGACTTGCGGCGGCGAGCACTTTGGTCGGCCCAAGGTGCGCTCAGCTATGTTCGCCCCGCGCGGCGCGACGGTCACGGCCAACGGACGCGCCGGCGAGGTGGTGAAGTCCGCTGCCAGGCCGGCACGTCATCAAGCATGGGCCTGAAACCAGCGCTTCACGACCACCTTCGGATTGAAGCGGTCCACGTCGATCTGTCGTGCGGGCGGTATGCCACCGATCAGGCTGGCGGCGACGGAGAAGGTGGAGTGGCGGGAATGTACCAGCCAGTCGCATGCCGCGAGCGCATACATATCGATCACCGCATTCTCTGCCTCGCGGAGAGGATCGGCCATTTGCGTGCCGGCAAAGTGCAGCGCTTCGCCTGCAGCCGCCAGTTGCTTTTCGATCGAGAAGACTCGTTTGAAGCGCGCGTTGATGAAATCCTGCGCCTCGGCGCTGTCGGTCGCGAGGAATATGTTGCTTGACGGCATTGTGGCGCGCAGGCGGCCAAGCGCGCGCTCGAACTTTTCAAGTGGTACCCTGCGGTCAGTGAACCGGATGTGCACCCCGATGACGGGGCGTCGCCGGGCGGCGAACAGGCTCGCGACAGCCAGGCGGACACGATCATTCGGAGTGAAGAAACGCTCCAGGATGTCGTGGGTGATCGCATGCTGCGGACGATTGCAGAACCGGGGATCCGCGTTCAGCCGGGCATGCAGCCGGGCCACCTTCGGCAGATAGGACCAGAACACGCCGACCGGCGCCTGCGGATCGGGCCCGGCAAGCGGGATCGAAAGGCGGCGGTACACGAACGGGCTGCTGTGCTTGTCCGGGAAATGCCGCGCGATGATGGCAACCGGCTGTTCCGACAGGCGACCCGACCAGAGGGAGGGCGCGACATCCATGCGATCGTCGAAGGAGGACGGATCGATGCCGACCGGATCCTGGAACAGGCGTGGATACAGGTTCGTTCCTTCCGGCACGTACATGCCGTCCCGCCAATCGATCACCGGTGTGCGGCCGCCAAGCTTTGCCATCAGGACGCCCGTTGCGGCGGACAGCATGCGGTTGCCCAGCCCGCCCTTCGCCTTGATGAGCAATATGCGCGATGCGGCCGTCGGTATGCCGGCCCGATCGATCGGCGACGATGCAGCGGTGCTGGCTGTGTCAAAGACCGTCGACATGATACCTCAGACTTTCGGGATATCGATCCAGCGCGCGACCACGCACCCACGTCCGCAGCGCCGATGAGGGGGCGGCGGGACCAGCTATGTGATTGTTCCTGAGCATGTCGACGCGCTTGCCACCGACCAGATAGAGCGGCGCGACATTGCCATCGAGCGTCGCGCGGCTTCCGACGCGGATCCAGCTCTTCTGATCGGGATAGGCGGAAACGACGTTCTTCGAGAGCCGCACGGAATCGGAGTCGGACAAGACGGCGATGCCGTTATACATCGATCCGACCACCAGATTGTCGGCGATCTGAACCGCGCGATAGGCCAGACCGCCCGTTTCGTCGCGCAGGAAGATGCCCTGCATTGCGCTTCCCTTGCCGCGCAGGATGACGTTACCGACGATCTGAATGTCGTGCGCTGCCTTGCTCTGCCGGGCCGTCCAGAATTGGATGGCGTCCGGGTGATCCGTCCCCTGCGGTGAAAAGCCGGTCAGATAATTATAGGCGATCCGTACGTTAGAGTTTCCGCCCCCGCGGATCGCATCCATGCGTAGATCGTGAAAGTAGCTCGCGGTGACCGACACGTCGGTCGTATCAAGCAGCGAGAGGGCGATATAGGCGTGCGTGAATTCGGACCCGGTAATCGTGATGCCGATACATTCCCTTAGCTGCAGGATCTTGTCCCGGGAGAGGCCGAGCGGGCCCGTGCGACCCGTGGCGAAGATGCGGTGCATCGACACATTGTGCATGCCGTGCAGGAGAAATCCCTCCTGCACCGAGGTCCCGGACGAGCGGAAGACAAGATCACGGAACGCGAGGTTGCCGCCGTCCCGCAGGTGAACCCCGGTCAGAACCGCGGCTCGCGCAGGATCGCGCGACGCAATCGTCACCGTCGAGGAGGGTGCGATCGCGCGAAGACTGAAGGGCGGGTACACCCCTGGCGCTAGCAGGATGCGCTCGCCACCCCGCACTCGCTTCAGTAACCCAACGAGCTCCGCCGTCGTCGTCGCGGCATAGACCGCACCGCGCACCGTGGGCGCCGGGCTCGGCGAGGCTGATCCCAGACCGGCCACCAAGGCCACCAAGAGTGGCATGGCAGTTGCGGCCATTATGGAGTGGTTTGATCCGATCGGCATGGTCCCCGGTCGCCGAATGCTGCACCTCGTGTGTACAGGGTGCGTGCGCGGCTCGGCGATCAATTGGCGCAAAAATGGACCAGCCTTCGCCAGTGCCTTCACGATCGGTTCGGACAGCGCACGCGGACCGGGGAGGGTGAGAGCAAGTGGTTGGACGGTTGCGGATGATGTTGCTGGAGCGGCTATACGGCCGGCGACGGTTCCACGGGCTTTGCCTGCGCCTGATCCGCCGCTGGGACGGCGGGGACATGCGATCCCGGGCGCTGCGCGATCTGCTCATGGATCAGGATGGCGTGCAGGTGGGCGCTTATTCCTATGGACCGATCCTGCAGCGCGGTGTCCTCCCGCGCGGCACGCGCGTGGGGCGGTGGTGTTCGGTGGGACAGGGGCTCATCGTCAGACGCCGGGACCATCCCATCGAGCGGATGATTCAGCATCCGTTCTTCTACAATGCGCGGCTGGGCCTGGTGACGCAGGATACGATCCCCGCGGAAGCGGAGAACCCGCTGATCATCGGCAACGATGTGTGGATCGGGGATCGGGTGACGATCGTCGGCGGCTGCCGGTGGATCGGTGACGGTGCGGTGATCGCGGCGGGCGCCGTGGTGACCCGGGACGTGCCGCCCTTTGCGATCGTCGGCGGGGTGCCGGCCAAGGTGCTGCGCATGCGGTTTGCGCCGACGGTGGTGGCGCTGGTGGCGCGGTCGCGGTGGTGGGAGTTCGATGTCGAGACGGTCGCTGGGTGGGGCGACGCGGTGTTCGAGGCGATGACCGAGGAGCGCGCGGCGGCGCTTGTGGCGCGGTGCGAGGGGCTGCGAAAAAATCCGTCACCCCGGCCTTGAGCCGGGGTGACGGAGAAGAGATCAGCGGGTCTGCATTCGAATGCCGACGCGGAACTGGCGACCGAGCAGATCCGAATAGGTGCTGTTCGCGGCGAGGCCGGTTTCCGGCAGCAGCAGCGGCCAGCGATCGAACAGGTTGGTGACGTTGAAGAAGAACTGCGCCTCGGCGCCGCCGATGTTCGCCTTATGCGTCAGGTTGAGATCGGCGTAGAACACGCCCGACACATGATTGTCGTCATAGGTGAAGAAATTCGGATCATTGGCCGGGCACGCCGTGGAGCATTCGATCCCGTTGGCGACGTACTTGCCCGAGCTGATCCCGCGGCCGGTGGCGGTGATCGAGAAGCTGTCTGAATCATAACCGGCGCTGAAGCGGTAGATCCACTTCGGCGTTGTCGACTGCCCGCCGTTCACACCGACCGAGTCGAGCACCACCGTACCCGGCACGCCGCTGTCGAACAGATTGTCGATGTAGCGGGTGGCGAGCGCGCGCAGCGTCACATTGCCTGAAGCATTGGAGAACAGGCGATCCAGCGGGGTGCGGTAGCTGGCGTCAAAGTCGACGCCCTTCACCTTCTGGCTTGCCGCGTTGAACGGCTGACTGCGAATGATCAGATAGGGCTGGGCCGGGTTCTGAGTCCGCGCCTGGTCGACCGAAATGGCATCGCAGAACGCCTGCTGCTGCTGAAGATAGCAGAGATCGGCGATCTGCTGGGCGCTGAACGTGGTGATGCCATCCTTCACGTGGATGTCGAAATAGTCGACCGAGAGGTTGAAGCCCGGCAGGAAGCGCGGTGACAGCACGACACCGGCATTCCATGAATCCGCCTTTTCCGGGCTCAGCGACGGGTTGCCGGTCACGAAGCCCGAGTATGCGAACGACGACGCGCCGCTGTTCGGGTTGCTTGCGTCGTAGAGCGGGTTGCGAATGGAATCGCTGTTCGCCGAACCGCCCTGGAACAGATCGTTGAGATTGGGCGCGCGAATGTCGCGCGAGCGCGTGACGCGAAAGCGGATGTCGTCGATCGGCTGCCAGCTCAGGCCCGCCTTCCAGGTCGTGACGTAACCGGCGGTCGAATAGCTCGTCGCACGGGCAGCACCGTTGAATTCCAGCCCGAGGCCGAGCGGGACCACCGTCTCGAGATAGGCTTCCTTCACATTGTAGCTGCCGTTGGTGGGCAGGAAGTTGCCCACCGACCATACGTTCGTGGTGGTCGGGTTGCCGGCAGCATTGGTCGTCTGGATCGGCTGGAATTCGGCCGGCACGAAGCCGTTGATTTCTTCCCGGCGATATTCCGCGCCCAGCGCGACACTGACGTCACCTGCCCAGGTGCGGAACGGCGTAACCGACACGTTGAGGCCGGCGGTCCATTGTTCGACCACCTCGTCGCGGTACGGATCGCCGAGCACGTAATTGATCGCCGCCGGGTTGGCGACGCCGATGCCCAGACGATTGAGCGGAACGCAGCCGCGATCGTCGTTTGCGGCGCTCGCGTCGACGTTGACGAGGCACTGGATCGACCCTGGTGCGTAGCCGCCCGGATTGCCGACCGGCGCGAACACCGCCGCCGTGGCGTTGTTCATGCGGGTGTTGTTCATGATGTTGCGCAGCTGTTCGCGCAGATCGGCGCGGCCATATTGGCCGTAAATGTTCCAGGTGGCGTTCTCGCCGAACACTTCCGCATCACCTTCCGCGCCGATCGCGTAGCGCTGCACCTCACGCTTGTTGTTCGCCGCACGGAACGGGAGATCCGCTGCGGTCGTCGCAAGCGTGACGCTGGTGATGCCGGTCAGCTGCGACGGGCCAAGCGTATTGTACAGGAAGGCATTGCAGGTGAGCGATCCTGCAGCCGGGTTCAGGGTCGAGCACCCGTTGGCGTTCAGCGAAATGCCGGTCGAGAGGTTCGGGCCGGCGTTGAAGAACACCTCCTGCCAGTTATACGAGCCTTCGGCGAAGATCTGGACGCCGTCCGCCACCTCATAGCTGAGGCGACCGAACACGCCGCGGCGATCATCCTCCGGATCCAGGCCGATGCGCCGCCCCGAATCATTCACCTGCCAGCTGCCGCCCTGCGTCAGCGTCGGCGCCGCCGAACCGGTCGGCGACGGAAAGGTGAGGGCGCCATATTCGAAACGGTTCAGCGCGCCGCCGTATCCGAAATAGAGGCCGCGCAGGCTGTTGGGAGTGCCGCCGGCCGACGCAGTGATGAGGCCGCCGGGCGTCGAGTTCGCGGCGCCGACCTGTCGGCGGATCAGGTAACGCGGCGTGGTGCTGGAGGTTGTCCAGTTCGGATCCTGGATACGAACGTAGCCGGTGGCGTTCCAGTCCCGGTCCACGTCGAAGATACCGTCGCGGTGGGCCAGTTCGGCGTTAAGCAGCAGGTGGCCACGGCCTTCGCTGCCGAATGACATGCCGCCAGTCACGCTGAACGAATAGTTCGCACCATCACCCTTGTCGGTGATGCCGCTGTCGATCGCGACTTTGAGGCCGGTATATTGCTTGTCGAGCACGAAGTTGACGACGCCGGCGACGGCGTCTGAGCCATAGGCCGACGATGCGCCGCCCGTCACCACCTCGACGCTCTTCACCAGCGCCTGCGGAATGGTGTTGATGTCGACCAGCCCGGTGACCGTCGAGCCGACCGAGCGGCGGCCGTCGAGCAGCACCAGGGTACGCGTTTCGCCCAGGTTACGCAGGTTAAGGGCATTGATCCCCGCCTGACCGCTGGACAGGTTCAGACGCGAGTTCGCGGGCCGTGTCGAGCCGGCCAGCGATGGCAGCTGGTTTACGAAATCGGCGATGTTGTTCGACGGCGAGGAGTTCTGAATTTCCTCCTGCGTCAGCACGGTGAGCGGCGTTGGTGCCTGGAAGCCGTCGCGAACGATGCGGGTTCCCGTCACGACCACGTCGGGCCCGTTCTGATCCGACCCGGTTTCGGGCGCCGGATCGCCGATCTGCGCCGTCGCCGTGCTTGACGGCTGCGTCTGGGCGGCAGCGGGCGCCGCCAGGCCGGCAGCGAGTGCGATGAGCCCCGTCCCACCCAACATCGCTCGAGACAAGAAAATTACGCGCATATGCCGTCCCCCGAAAGCTTGTAGTCCTGAACCACCCTGCTTGCGTCATGCCGTTGTCGCAGATCGCATGTAGAGGGCGAGGTTCCGGTACTGAGGCAGGAGCGTCAAGGGCGGATCGGCTTCCCATTGTTTGGCGATCCATAAACCGGGCATATAGGCGTGCCGCATCGCGGCGGCATAACCATATTCTATAATGCTCGGTCCGCTTGACATGGACGCAGCGAACATGAGGGCGTTAGCCTTTCCGCCGGTTCATCAGGAAGGAAAAGCGATGCTCGACCGCCGCCTGTTTCTGCTCGGCTCCGCGGCGACGTCGCTGGTTTCGATGGCCTGCCGCGGCCAGACCGCGCCCGCACCTTCTGCGGCGCGGGTTGCCGGTCTGTCGGCGCCGATCGAGATTATCGATGATCGGTGGGGCGTGCCGCACATCCGCGCCCAGACCAAGCCGGACGCCTTTTTCGGACAGGGTTATGTCGTCGCACGCGACCGGCTGTTCCAGATCGACCTTGGGCACCGGCGCGAGTTGGGCCGGATGGCGGAGGTTTATGGCGGGAGCTTCGCGGAGCACGACGCCGTGGCGCGGTTGTTCCACTATCGCGGCGACCTCGATGCCGAGCTGGCGCGGGTTCCGGTCGAGGTTCGCGCGTGCGTCGAAGGCTATGTTGCCGGCATCAATGCGCGGATCGCAGAGGTGGAGCGCGATCCGTCGTTGCTGCCGTTGGAATATCGCATCCTCGGCGTGATGCCGTTGCGCTGGGAGGTGCGCGATCTGGTGCTCGCCCGAGGCGGCTCGATCGGCAACGCTGATGATGAGATCCGGCGTGCGAGGCTCGCGGCGCTGGGCTTGCTCGAGCTGGACGCGGTGGTGGCGCCGTTGCGGCCGGCGTGGAAGCTCGCCGTGCCGGAGGGGCTGGATGCGGCGGCGGTTTCGGTGGCGGATCTCGGCGTGCTCAACATAGGGCGGCTGCCGTTCGGGCCGGGGACGCCGACGCACGAGCCCGACGAGCGGCTCGATCGTACGCAGGCGGGCTCGAACGCCTGGACGCTGGCGGGCAGCCGCACCGCGACCGGGCGCCCGATCCTGGCCAACGACCCGCATCTCGGCATCGGCGGATTCGGGCCGCGGCATGTGGCGCATCTCACCGCGCCGGGCCTCGACGTGATCGGCGGCGGCGCGCCGGGGCTGGCGGGGATCATGCAGGGGCATACTGACCGTTTCGCCTTCGGCCGGACCAACTTCCACATCGACCAGCAGGACCTGTTCGTGCTGGAGCTCGATCCCGCAGATCCCGAGCGGTACCGGCATGGCGGCGGGTGGAAGCGGTTCGAGCGGCACGAGGTGGCGATCCCGGTGAAGGACGGCGCGCCGCATCGGGCGGTGCTGCGCTACGCGGCGCAAGGGCCCGTAGTGATGCACGATCCAGCCAAACGGCGCGCGACGGTGATCGGCTCGATCGGAATGCAGCCCGGCGGCTTCGGCTCCTTCTCGATGGTCGCCATCAACCTGGCACGCGACTGGAACAGTTTGAAGGAGGCGTTCAAGCTGCATCCGTCGCCGACCAATTTCCACTACGCCGATGTCGACGGCAATCACGGCTGGCAGGTGATCGGCTTCGTGCCCCAGCGCAAGAAGGGCGACGGGCTGATGCCGGTCCCCGGCGACGGGCGCTACGACTGGACCGGCTATCGCGATTTTCGCGCGCTGCCGAGCGACTACAACCCGAAGAAGGGGTGGTTCGCGTCCGCCAACCAGAACAACCTGCCGGAGGGATGGCCGCGCGACCGGATTCCGGCGTTCTCCTTCCGCGACCCCTATCGCTACGAGCGGGTGGCCGACGTGCTGGAGGCGCAGCCCAAGCACACGATTGCGGACAGCTGGGCCTTGCAGCACGACACGCTGTCAACGCCGGCGAAACAGTTCCTGGCGCTGTTGCCGAAGCAGCCGTCAGCGGGTGCGGCGGCGGCGGTGCGCATGCTGAGCGGCTGGGACGCGCGGCTCGATGCGGGGAGCGGGGCGGCGGCGTTGTACGAGATCGTATGGCGCGACCTGGGCAAGCGCATGCTGGCGGCGATCGTGCCCGAGCAGGCGCGCGATCTGGTCGACGAGATCGCGCCGTCCGAGCTGCTGCGCCGCGCTGCGAGCCGGCCGGCGATGGTGGACGAGGCGCTGGCGAGCGGCTGGGCAGAGGCGCAGCGGCTGCTGGGCAATGATGCTGCAACCTGGCGCTGGGGGATGCTGCACCAGGTGCGGATCGGGCATCCGCTGGCGAGTATTCCGGCAATCGCGGAGGCTTTTCCGGCAATCGAGGGCCAGGGATCGGGTGGTGACAGCTACACCGTGATGGCGCGGTGGCAGGGCAATGGACCGAGCTGGCGAACCGGCGGCGGCGCGAGCTATCTGCAGGTGATCGACGTGGGGGATTGGGACAAATCGGTGATGCTCAACCTGCCGGGTCAGTCGAACGATCCCCGTTCCGCCCATTACCGCGATCTGTACGAGCCGTGGATCGAGGGAGACATGCTGCCGATGACGTTCAGCCGTGCAGCTGTCGATGCGGCAGCGGAGACGCGAATGATGCTGACGCCGGAAGGGACGCGGCGTTGACGCGAGCGGGACTGGCGCTCGTCTCGCTGCTGGCGCTCGGCGCCGCAGGGGAGCAGCCGGCGGACGTCGTGATCCGCGGCGGAACGATCTACAGCGGGGCGGAGGCGCCGCCGATGACCGGTGACGTGGAAATCGCGGGCGACCGCATCGTCTATGTCGGGCCGAGCCGCGGGACCGAGGCGCGCCAGGTGATCGAGGCCAAGGGCAAGATCGTCGCGCCCGGCTTCATCGACGCGCATACGCATCCGGACAGCTATATCCGTTCGGACGATCCCAAGACGCGGCTCAACCTCCCGTGGCTGGCGCAGGGCGTGTCGACGATCGTGATCGGGGTCGACGGCTATGGAACGCCCGATGTTGGGAACGACGCGCGCAAGTTGGAGGCGAGCGGGATCGGGACCAATGTGGTGCCGTTCGTGGGATTCGGAGCGATCCGCCAGCGCGTGCTCGGCAAGGCTGACCGGGCGCCGACGCCTGCCGAACTGGCGGAAGAAAGGCGTCTGCTTGCCAAGGGGATGTGCGAGGGGGCTTACGGCCTGTCGGCCGGACTGTTCTATCCGCCGCAGAGCTTCGCCAAGACCGACGAGGTCGCCGCCGTGGCCAGTGAGGCGGGTAAGCGCGGGGGCATGTACGACAGCCACCAGCGCGACGAATCGAACTACAGCATCGGCCTGATCGCCTCGACGAAGGAAGCGATCGAGATCGGGCGGCGCGCGGGTGCGCCGGTGCATATCGCGCACCTGAAGGCCCTTGGTGTCGATGTGCACGGCAAGGCGCCGGAGCTGATCGGGACGATCGAGGAGGCACGCACGTCAGGCCTCGATGTGACGGCGGATCAATATCCGTGGCTCGCGTCCGGGACCAGTGTCGATGCGTCGCTGGTGCCAAGCTGGGCGGTGGACGGCGGCTACAAGGCGATGATCGCGCGGTTCGATGATGCGGCGACGATGGTCAAGATCCGGGGCGAGATGCGCGAGAACCTGCGGCGGCGGGGTGGGGCGGAATCTTTGCTGCTGATCGCGCAGGGGCAGCCGTGGACGGGCAAGACGCTGGCGCAAATGGCGGCGGTGTGGAAGCTCGACCCGATCGATGCCGCGATCCGTATCCTGCGCGTGCCCAACAAGGCGGGAACGGATCCGGCGGGCGCGGCGGTGGCGAGCTTCAACATGGCGCCGCGCGATGTCGACCTGATCATGAAGCAGCCGTGGGTGGTCACCTCGTCGGACGGATCGAACGGGCATCCGCGGCAATATGCGACCTTCCCGAAACTTTATCAGGATTATGTCCGCAAACGGCCGGTGATCACCATCGGCGCGTTCATCCGCCGGTCGACCGGCCGGACGGCCGACATGTACCGGATCAAGGATCGGGGCTATCTGAAGCCGGGCGCATTCGCCGATGTCGTGGTGTTTGATCCGGCCGAATATGCGCCGCGCGCTGATTACGTCCATCCGCGCGAGCCCAGTGCTGGCGTCACCGCCTTGTTCGTCAACGGCAAGCTGGCGTTGAAGGATGGCGCGACCACGGGAGCGGCGGCCGGACGTGCCCTGCTGCGTCCGACGCCGGCGGGCTGCCAATAGCCGTGCGTTATAGGCACGATAGCGAGCGCGATTGGCGGGCCCACGGCGCGGCCTTATCGTGGTGCACATGACCATTCCGGCCCCTTATCTGCTCTACCTCGGCCATTCGGACGATGAATTCGGCCTCAAGACCTCGCGCGGCCTCGCCACCTTCCGGGGCGAGGATTGCGTCGGCGAGTGGCGGCACGACGATTGCCCGTTCAGCTTCGACCTGCCGCGGATGGACGCCGCAGCGGGGGCGGCGGCGGGGGCGAAGACGCTGGTGCTCGGCATCGCAAATGCCGGCGGGCGCTTCCCCGACTGGATGCTGGACGATGCCCTGGCGGCGATCGCAGCGGGCATGAATCTCGCGTGCGGGCTGCACCAGCGACTGAAGGACGAGCCGCGGCTAGTGGCGGCCGCGAAGGCGGCGGGCGTGGAATTATTCGACGTGCGCGATCCGGCGCCGGGGCTGCCGGTGGGCAACGGCAAGAAGCGCGCGGGCAACCGACTGCTCACGGTGGGCACCGATTGTTCGGTGGGCAAGATGTATGCAACGTTGGGGCTGCGCGACGCGCTGCGGGCGCGCGGTGTGACAGCCGATTTCCGCGCAACGGGGCAGACAGGCATATTGATCGCGGGCGAGGGCGTGCCGCTCGATGCGGTGGTGGCCGACTTCATCGCCGGGGCGATCGAGGCGCTGGCGCCGGCTCGCGAGGATGATGGCTGGGATCTGATCGAGGGGCAGGGATCGCTGTTCCACCCGGCCTTTGCTGGGGTCTCGACCGGGCTGTTGCACGGGGCGCAGGCCAAAGCGCTGGTGATGTGCCACGATCCGTCGCGACCGCACATGCGCGGCCTGCCGCATTACCCTTTGGTCGGGCTGGCTGAATGCATCGAGGCCAACCTTCGCGTCGCACGGCTGACCAGCCCCGACGTGCGCTTCGTCGGCATCGCGCTCAACACCAACAAGCTGGGCGAGGACGAGGCGCGGCGGTTGCTCGATGCGACTGCGGCGGAGCATGGCCTGCCGTGCACCGATCCGTTCCGCTTCGGCGCCGATCCGATCATCGACAAGCTTCTGGAGAGTGAATGCGCCGCAGCCTCGACGCCCGCCATGTCGGCTTCCCGCTAAGCACGCCCTTTCGCATCTCGCGGGGGGTGAAGACGGTCGCCGACGTCGTCACCGTCACGGTGCGGCAGGGCGATCATGTCGGCCGTGGCGAGGGTGTGCCCTATCCGCGGTACGGCGAGACCGTTGAGGGATCGCTAGCGGCCATCAACGCGGTGCGCGCGCTGGTCGAGAACGGTGCAACACGCGCCGAGCTTGCCGATGCGATGCCTGCGGGAGCCGCACGCAATGCGGTGGATTGCGCGCTGTGGGATCTCGAGGCGCGGCTCGCCGGCAGCAGCGTCGCGGCATTGGCCGGGCGCGGGGCGCCCGAACGGCTGGCCTCGGCGATCACCATCGGGATCGACACGCCCGAAGCGATGGCGGCGGTGGCCGCGCGCAATGCTTCCGTTCCGCTGCTCAAGGTGAAGGTGAATCGCGACGAAGGCGAGGCACTGCTGGCTGCCGTGCGCGCGGCCGCGCCGGGGCCGCGGCTGATCGTCGATCCCAACGAAAGCTGGCGCGTGGAGGACGTGGCGCGCTGGCAGGACATGCTCGTCGCCCATCGCGTCGATCTGCTCGAACAGCCGGTGCCCGCGGATGAGGATGCGGGGCTGGAGGGGCTGGGCAGCCGGATCCCGATCTGCGCCGACGAGGCGCTGCATACGCGCGCGGACCTGCCGCGGCTGCGTGGGCGCTACGATTACGTCAACATCAAGCTCGACAAGACCGGCGGGCTGACCGAAGCCCTCGCGCTCGCGGATGCGGCGGTGGGAATGGGGTTCGGCCTGATGGTGGGATGCATGGTGAGTTCGTCGCTGGGCATTGCCCCAGCGATGCTGGTGGCCGAGCGGGCGTCGTTCGTCGATCTCGACGGGCCGTTGTGGCTTGTGGCCGATCGCGACGGCGGGGTGCGTGACGAGGCCGGCTGGATGCAGCCGCCGGCGCCGGGCTTCTGGGGCATGGCCGCATGACCATCCTGCGCGGATGGTTTGCGATCACCTTGTGGAAGCGCGTGGTAGGCGGGCTGGTGCTCGGCGCCCTGTTGGGCGCGCTGTGGCCGGAGGCAGCGCCGGCGGTGACGATCATCGGCGACCTGTTCGTGCGGCTGATCAAAATGCTGGTGGTGCCGGTGGTGCTCATCACCATCGCCGCCGGGATTGCCGGGCTGGGCGACCCGCGGCGGCTGGGACCGATCGGCGGGCGCACCATCGGGCTGTTTGCGCTGACCACGCTGATCGCCGTCTCGTTAGGGATGGCGGCGGGGTTGCTGGTCCAGCCCGGCGCGGGGATCGCACTGACCGGCATCGCCCCGCATGTTCTGGGTCCGGCGGTGTCGCCGAGCGACCAGCTGCTGTCGATCGTACCCGCCAACATCGTCGAGGCGCTGGCCAAGGGCGATATGCTGGCGATCATCTTCGTCGCATTGTTGCTGGGCATCGGCAGCGTTCTGGCGGGCGATGCGGGCAAGCCGGTGGTGGTGTTGCTCCAGGGGTTTGCGGCGGTGCTGCTCCACATAGTCCGGATCGTGATGGAGGTGACGCCGTTCGGCGTCTTCGCCCTGATCGCCAATGCCGTCGCGACGAACGGCACCGCCGTATTCGTGAATGTCGGCTGGCTTGCCGTCTGCGTCATCGCCGCCTCGCTGGTGCAGATGCTGGTGGTTCACGCCGGGTTGATCGCGCTGGTCGCGCGCCTGCCGGTCACGCGGTTCTTTCGAGGGATCGTCGATGCACTGGCGATCGCCTTCTCCACGGCATCTTCCTCGGCAACGCTTCCCGTCGCGCTGCGGGTGTCGCAGGATAATCTGGGGATCGCCCGTCCGGTCGCTTCCACGGTTCTGCCGCTGGGCGCGGCGATCGGGAAAGACGGAACGGCGATGTACGTCGGGCTTCTGGGGCAATTCGCCCTGCAGGCATTGGGCATCATTCCCGATGCGCAAATGCTCGTCGTGATGCTGGCCACGGGCGCGCTGGCGGCCTTCGGGACCGCGCCGGTGCCGTCGGCGTCGCTGTTCATGCTGGCGGCGATGCTGTCGGCGGTGGGCGTGGGGGCGGAGCAGACCGCGCTGGTCGTCGGGCTGGTGCTGCCGTTCGACCGGTTGCTCGACATGACGCGCACGGTGCCGTCGGCATCGGCGAACCTGACGGTGGCGACGCTGGTGGCGCGCGGGGAGGGGGCGTTGGACGAGGAGCGCTTTCGCGCACGTGCCGTGGAATGATAGGCGGGTAACGTGAATCTACGCCATATCGAAATCTTCCACGCCGTTTACGTGAACGGTTCCGTTTCCGCCGCCGCGCGGGCCCTCAACGTATCGCAGCCGTCCGTGTCGAAGACGTTGCGGCATGCCGAGACATTGCTGGGCTTTGACCTGTTCCAGCGCATCGGCGGACGGCTGGTGCCGACCGAGGACGCGCACAACCTGTTCGCCGATGTCGCAGAGATCCAGGAGCGGGTGCGGGCCTTGCGCGAAGCGGGGCGCAACATGCGATCCGGAGGCGGTGGGCGCCTGCGAATCTCGGCGCTGCCCAGCCTTGCCCTGGGGGTGCTGCCCGCCGCGGTGTCGCGTTTTCTCCAGCGCCACCCTGACGTGCATTTCGACCTGCAGACCGTTCATCACGAC
>JBELMF010000046.1:0-5573 GCA_042096015.1 Sphingomonas sp. | reverse complement strand
GGGCGCTCGTCCGCCTCGCCGATGATGCGAAAGCCGGTGCCGATGTCGGCGGCGTGGCGCTGGACGCGTTCGCGGGCGTGGGCGAGATCGTCCCCGACAAGGGCGGCGAGCTCGTCGAACATCGCCAGCCACGGTGCCTCGTCCGCGCCGCACAGCACGTCGCCCCGCGCGGCAGCATGGGTGCGGTAATCGTCGATCCAGCGACGGGCGTGGGTGGCGGAATCGAAAAGGACGGACTGTGTCGCCAAACCGGGCTCCCTAGGCGGCGCGGACCGTAGCGGTGCACGGTGGTGGCGCAACCTGATTCTCCCCACACCCTTCGGAAGCGCAGTCTTCTTCCCCCCTCCCGCTTGCGGGAGGGGCTGGGGGAGGGCGTGTCCTCATCGGAGCAGGCTTTCTGGAACAGCCCCTCCCCAGACCCCACCTGCAAGCGGAAGGGGAGTTGGAAGTCAAAGATCCGGCAGTGTCTGATCCGCGACTCCCCAGCCGGACAGGGCGCGGCTGGCGGCGCGCTCGATCAGTTCGGCCGCATCCGTTACATGCCACCTCGCCGCGGTGTCGATGTCGCGCAGTTCGGTCCAGGAGACGGGCGCCGCCACCGGTGCGCCGGCGCGGGCGCGCGCCGCGTAGGGCATGATTGCGGTGGCACCGCGCTGGTTGCGCAGCCAGTCGATGAAGATGCGGCCGGTGCGCTTGGCCTTGCTCATCGTCGCGACGAAACGATCGGGCTCGGCCTGCGCCAGCGCGCGGGCGAAGCGGTCGGCGAAGCTCTTCACCGCAGGCCATTCGGCTTGCGGCGTCAGGGGAACGACGACATGGACGCCCTTGCCGCCCGACAGCATCGGGAAGCTGGTGAGGCCGAGTTCGGCGAGCTGGTTCTTGAGGTGCTCGGCAGCCTTCTTGGTGTCGCCGAAATCCAGGCCCTCGTCGGGGTCGAGATCGAAGACGAGGCGGTCGGGCTGTTCGAGATGGTCGACCGACGAGCCCCAGCCGTGGAATTCGATCGTGCCCATCTGGACGCAGGCGACAAGGCCATCGGCGTCGTCGACCCAGAGGTAATTTTCGGTCGAGCCGTCCTTTTCCTTGATCGGCACGTGATGGACGTGATCGCCAAACGAGCCGGCGTCGTGCTTCTGGAAGAAGCACTTCTTGCCGCGCCCCTGCGGGCAGCGGACGAGGCTGATCGGGCGGCGGGCGCTCCAGGGGAGCATGATGCCGGATACGGCGGCGTAATAATCGGCGAGATCGCCCTTGGTGACGCTCGATTCGGGAAAGATCAGGCGATCGCGGCTGCTGACCTTGACCGTGGTGGCGGGGGCCTGCGGCACGGGCTGCGGGGCTTCGACCACCACGTCCTTCGCCGCTTTGTCGCCGCGCAGGCCGAGGAAGCTGGGGTGGCGCAGCAGCTTGTCGGGCGTGGTCTCGGTGAAGGCGATCTCGGCGACCAGCTTGGGCGTGACCCAATGCGCGCCGCGCACGGCAGCGCGGCCCAGGTTCTTGGGAATTTCCACCGTCGGTGTCTTGCGTTCGAGCTTGGCCAGCTTCTCGCTCAATTCGATCATCAGATCGTTGGAGAAGCCGGTGCCGACCTTGCCGGCGTAACGCAGCTTCCCGTCTTCGTGGACGCCGAGCAGGAGTGAGCGGAAGCCGCGCGACTTGTCGGACGTCGTCCAGCCGACGATCACGAATTCCTGGCGGCGGGTGCATTTGACCTTAAGCCACGCCTTGGTGCGCGCGCCCCGATAGGGGGCGTCGGCCTGTTTGGAGACGATACCCTCAAGGCCTTCCTTGCACATCGTCTCGAACAGCTGCTCGCCCGAGCCGAGGATGTGCTCGCTGAACTGGAGGCGATCGGATGCCGGGATCAGTGGGCGAAGGCGTTCCTTGCGCTGGACATTGGGCAGGGGACGCAAGTCCTCGCCGTTCAGATCGAGCAGGTCGAAGGCAAAAAAGGTCATGTCGCTGCCGCTGGAAATGGCGTCCTTGAGCGTCGAGAAATCGGGGTGGCCGTCCTTGAAGGCGACGATCTCGCCGTCGATCAGGGCGGTGTCGACCGGGAGCCGGGCGGCGGCGTCGGCGATGCCGGCAAACTTGTCGGTCCAGTCAAGGCCGCTGCGAGTGTACACTTTCGCGGTGCCGCCGCCGATCGCGATCAGCGCGCGATAGCCATCGTATTTGACCTCGTGCATCCACGCGCTGCCGCTGGGGACGGTGTCGACCAGGGTGCAGAGCTGGGGGTCGGTGAAGGGGGGGGGCTTGGCCTTTCCTTGCGCGGGTGAGCGGCGTGCTTTCGGCGTAACGGCTTTTCCGCCGGCGGTGCGTTTGCGGCGGCCCCCCTCCACCGTCTGCTTCGCAGCCGGTCCCCCTCCCTGTGCCGGGGAGGATAGGCCTTCGGCGATCTCCTGCATGGTGCGGCCGGTCTCGATGCTGGTGAGCGCGGTTTCGGTGAGCGTGTCGGTGCCGCCGGCGTAGGCGTCGTCGATCTTGCGCAGGAGCCAGTTCTCGCGCTTCTCCTTGCCGCGCGGTTTCAGGCGGATGAGGAGCCATTCGCCCTTCATCCGCTCGCCATCGAGGACAAAATGGAGATGGCCTTTCTCCAGATCCTTGGGCGACTTGCCCTTGATCACCGACCAGGTGCCGCGGTCCCACAGCATCACCGTGCCGCCGCCATATTCGCCCTTGGGGATCGTGCCCTCGAACGTGGCGTAGCTGAGCGGGTGATCCTCGGTGCGCACGGCGAGCCGCTTTTCGTTCGGATCGAGGCTGGGGCCGCGGGTGACCGCCCAGCTCTTGAGCACGCCGTCGAGTTCGAGGCGGAAGTCCCAGTGCAGGCGGGTGGCGTCGTGCTTTTGCACCATGAAGCTGTTGCCGTGGCCGGGCGCGAGCGTGCCGGCGGGTTCCGCCGTCTTCGTGAAATCGCGCTTGGCGTTGTAGAGGGCGAGGGGGTCGACTGCCACGTCACATCGCCGAATAAAGGATCGTCATTCCCGCGAAGGCGGGAATCCAGACGCGCAGGTCCTCGATAGAGCCGCGACGTCGTAGGTTATGGATCCCCGCCTGCGCGGGGATGACGATGGTGGGGGCGGGGTCAGGCACGTTTGCGGGCGGGCGTCTTGGCGGCCGTCGGTTTGGTGGCGGCGGGTTTCTTGGCGGCCGTGGTCTTCTTTGCCGGCGCCTTCTTGGCGGGGGCCTTCGCTGTCGCGGTGCCGCCCGATTTCTCCATCGACTTCTTCAGCGCGGCCATCAGGTCGACCACGTTGGACGCCGACCGGCCGCCGCCATCGTCCTTTTCCTCGATGATCTTGCGGTTGCCCTTCTGCTTGCGCTTGCGCTCGATCAGATCCTTGAGCGCATCGACATAGCGGTCGTGGAATTCCTTCGGTTCGAACGCGCCGCTCTTCTTCTCGATCAGCGCCTCGGCGAGTTCGAGCAATTCCGCATCGGGCTTTTCGTCGGGGATGTCGCGGAAATAGCCCTGCGCGCGGTTGACCTCGTCGGCGTAGCGCAGCGTTTCCAGTACCATGCCGCGCCCGCACGGCTTCAGGCTGACGACATATTCGCGGCCGCGCATCGCGAGCTGACCGAGGCCGACCTTCTTGGTGCGCTTCAGTGCCTCGCGCAGGACGATGAATGCTTCCTCCGCCAGTTCGTCGGCGGGGACGACGAAATAGGGCTTTTCGTAATAGAGCACGTCGATGTCGCCGGCGTCGACGAACTGGGTGAGCTCGAGCGTCTTCTTCGATTCGAGCTTTACCGCGTCGATCTCGTCCTGATCGAGCAGGATATATTCGCCCTTTTCGATCTGATAACCCTTCATGATGTCGTCGGGATCGACCGGACCGACGCCCTCGGCGACCTTTTCGTACTTGATCGGCTTGCCGGTGGGCTCGTGGATCTGGCGGAAGCTGACCGACGCGCCGGATTTCACGGCGGAATAGATCTCGACCGGGATCGAGACGAGCGCGAGGCGGATCTGCCCCTGCCAATAGGCGCGAGCGGCCATGGTGAGCGAGCCTTCATCGTTGCGAGGCCGATTCAATTCGCGGGAAGGAGAGTCGTTCCGCGATATTTATGGTGCTAAGGCGGCGCGATGCCGAGTGACCCCTTCACGCTGTTCGATGCCTGGTTCGCTGAGGCGCGGGCGAGCGAGCTGAACGATTCCAATGCGATGGCGCTGGCCACCGCCGATGCGGACGGGCGGCCCGCGGTGCGGATGGTGCTGCTGAAGGGGCATGGCCCGGACGGGTTCGTATTCTATACCAATCGCGAGAGCCGCAAGGCGGCGGACCTCAAGGCCAATATGCAAGCCGCCCTGCTGTTCCACTGGAAGTCGCTGCGCCGGCAGGTACGTATCGAAGGCGCGGTCACGCTGGTCACCGATGCGGAGAGCGACGCCTATTTCGCGTCGCGCAGTCGCGATTCGCAGCTTGGCGCCTGGGCGTCGGAACAGTCTCGCCCGCTCGCCGCGCGATCGATCTTCGAGGGACGGTTCGAGGCGATGAAGTTCCGCTTCGAGGGCGGGGACGTGCCGCGGCCGCCGCATTGGGGCGGCTATCGCGTGGTGCCGGACCGGATCGAATTCTGGCAGGATCGCGCCCACCGGCTGCACGAGCGCCGGCTGTTCACCCGCGACGGTGCGACCTGGAACGAAGGCTTGCTGTACCCATGACGCGCGAGGAACGTCGCCGGATCATACCGTTGGCGCTGCGCGCCGCGCTGGCGAGCGTGGCGATGGCGGGTTTCCTGCTGGCGCTGAAGGCCTTTGCCGCATGGCATACCGGCTCGGTCGCCATGCTGGGCAGCCTGGCGGATACCGCGCTCGATCTGCTGGCGAGCATGGTGACGCTGTACGGCGTGAAGCTGGCCGCCGAGCCGGCCGACCACGACCATCGCTTCGGCCACGGCAAGGCGGAGGCGCTCGCCGCGCTGTTTCAGGTGGTGCTGATCACCGCCTCGGCGATCGGCATCGCGTGGCGCGCGGTGGAGCGGTTCTCCAATCCGCGCGTGAACGAGGATGCGGTGCTGGGCATCGCGGTGTCGATGGTCGCGATTGGCGCGACATTCGCCTTGCTCGCCTATCAGCGCAGCGTGATCCGGCGCACGGGATCGGTGGCGATCCTGGCCGACAACGTCCATTACCAGTCGGACGTCCTGCTCAATGTCGCGGTGATCGCCGCGCTGGTGCTCGATCAATTCCTGGGCGTCACCGGCGCCGATCCGGTCTTCGGCATCGCCATCGCGCTGTGGCTCGCCTGGGGGGCGTTCAACGCCTCCAGCCAGGCCATCGACATGCTGATGGACAAGGAATGGCCCGATGAGCAGCGCGCCGCCTTCATCGAAGTCGCTGCGCGCCAGCCCGGCATCCGCGGAATCCACGATTTCCGCACGCGCCGCGCCGGCAATCAGGATTTCGCGCAATTCCACATGGAGGTGGACCGGAACCTCACCGTTGCAGCGGCGCACGACATCGTCGAAAACGTCGAAAAGCGGCTGCGCGACGTCTTCCCCCGCGTCGAGGTGCTGATCCACCTCGATCCCGAGGGGCATGTGGATAGATCGGAAGAGCACAAGTC
>JBELMF010000045.1:0-14910 GCA_042096015.1 Sphingomonas sp. | reverse complement strand
GCCGCAAGGATATCCCCGCCTCGATGAGAATTCCCTTCGCCCAGATCGATGCGTTCGCCGATGCGGCGTTCACCGGCAATCCGGCGGCGGTGATGCCGCTGTCTTCCTGGCTCGACGATGCCACGCTGCAGGCGATCGCCGCCGAGAACAACCTGTCGGAGACCGCCTTCATCGTGCCGGCGACGGGTGCGGCCGATTTCGAGCTGCGCTGGTTCACGCCCGCCGCCGAAGTGGCGCTGTGCGGCCATGCGACGCTGGCAAGCGGCCATTTCGTGCTCTCCTCCGACACCAGCCGGGAATCGGTGCGCTTCATCACCCGGCAAGCGGGCGTGTTGCAGGTGGCGCGGCGCGGCGCCGGCTATGAAATGGCGCTGCCCGCCTGGCGGCCGGCGCCCAAGCCGTTGGACGCGATCGTCGCCGCGCTGGGCGTCGAGGCGCGCGAGACCCTGTGGCACGAAAAGGGCTATGCGCTGGTGATCGTCGACGACGAGGCGGCGGTTCGCGCGGCGCAGCCGGACGGCCGCGCGATCAAGGCTCTCGGCCCGATCGTCCATATCGTCGCCGCGCGCGGCGAGACGGCGGATGTGGTGAGCCGCGTCTTCACCGATTATTTCGACATCCCCGAAGATCCGGTGACCGGCTCCGCGCATGCGGTCATGGTGCCCTATTGGGCGGATGTGCTGGGCCGGAGCAGCTTTTCCGCCTTCCAGGCGAGCGCGCGGGGCGGGCGGGTCGGCTGCCGGCTCGACGGTGATCAGGTGTTGCTGACCGGGGCCTGCATCACGATGATCGAAGGCGTGTTCCTGCTGCCGTAGCGGCTACGCGGCCAGCGCGGCGCTTTCCGTACTGGCGATCCAGCCGCCGCCGAGTACGCGATCGCCGTCGTACAGCACCGCCGCCTGGCCCGGCGACACGCCATATTCGGGTGAATCGAACACCAGCCGGTCGCCGTGCAGTCGCGCGCCGACCGGCCGAGCCATCGAGCGCACCTTGGCCGTCAGCGGCCTGTCGAGCGGCCCCAGCACGTTCATCGCATCGAGCCGCGCGGCCTGGACAGCCAACGCGGCGCGCGGGCCGACGACGACGCGGCGCGCCTCCGGCTCCAGCCGCACGACGTAGAGCGGTTCGGGCTGGCCGCCGATGTCGAGGCCGCGGCGCTGGCCGACCGTATAGTGAATGATCCCTTCGTGGCGGCCGAGCGGCCGGCCGGACAGGTCGACGATCTCGCCCCCATCGACAGCGGCCGGGCGCAATTTCCTGACCAGGCCGGCATAATCGCCGTCGGGCACGAAGCAGATGTCCTGGCTGTCAGGCTTCATGGCCACGCCCAGCCCCATCTCGCCGGCGATCGCGCGCACGCGATCCTTCGCCATGCCGCCGAGCGGAAAGCGCAGAAAATCAAGCTGCGCGGCGGTGGTGGCGAACAGGAAGTAGCTCTGGTCGCGCGCCGGATCGATCGCGCGGTGCAGCTCCGACCCCTCTGCGCCGATGACCCTTCGCACATAATGGCCGGTCGCGAGGCAATCCGCGCCGAGATCGCGGGCCAGCGCGAACAGATCGGTGAACTTGGGCCCCATGTTGCACTGGACACAGGGGATCGGCGTGCGGCCGGCGAGATATTCGTCGGCGAAGCGATCGACCACCTGGGTTCGGAAGCTGCTTTCGTGATCGAACACATAATGGGCGATGCCGAGCCGGTCGCACACCGCACGGGCGTCGCGGATGTCGCGACCGGCGCAGCACGCGCCGGGCCGTGCGGTCGCCTCGCCGTGATCGTAGAGTTGCAGCGTCACGCCGATCGTCTCGGCGCCGCTTGCCTTCGCCAGCGCGGCCACGACGGAACTGTCGACGCCGCCCGACATGGCGACGACGATGCGGCGGCCGGCGATGTCGCCGGCCAGCTGGAAATCAGCGGTTTCGATCACGCGGGGCGCCATAGCATGAATCACGCGCGGCTGGAACGCGGCGGCACCAGTCGTGCTTTACGGACCGTTCACTTCGTTTGCCTAGAGGTGTCTTTCCCGATGGAAGCATAAGGAAGCCGGCGGCCTGTGGACCTGAGTTTTGCCCTGTTCGACCGGCGCACCCCGTTGGTGGAGCTGCCGAGCGACCTGGCAGTGCTGCTCGTCGAAATGACGGCGCGACAGGCTGCATCGCCGACCGCAACGATATATGCTCGTTCCGCGCGCGTGCGACTCGATTCGCCACTGTTCGCCCCGATCCATGGCGCGTTCAACGGCCCGGTCGCGCAGGCCATGATGCAGTGGAAGGACGAATGAACGCCCTGTTTACCGAGCGCCTTTAGCGCGCCTTCAGGCGCCGCACGTATGTTGATTATGTAAGGTGGAGAGGGGGCCCCCGCCCCGAACCGAGGTTAAGCGATGATCGAGAACCAGAAAATTCGTCCGGCACGCGTGATCGGCCCGCTTGGGGAGCCGTTGACGCTCGAGTCACTGCCGCCGCCGAACACGACCCGTTGGGTCGTGCGGCGCAAGGCAGAGGTGGTTGCTGCCGTCAATGGCGGATTGCTGACCGTCGACGAGGTTTGCCAGCGGTACGGCTTGACGATGGAGGAGTTCGCCGGCTGGCAGCGCGCCATCGATCGATCCGGCATGCCCGGCCTGCGGGTGACCCGCATCCAACATTACAAGACGCTGTACGAACGCCAGCAGAAGTTCTGAGGGACGAATTACGGGGCCGGAACAAAATTTCGGTGTCAAGAGTATTTTCCCCAGCGCCCGGCCGTTGCGGGCCGTTAACGCAGGGGAGTTTGTTATGGGTATTATTCTCTGGTTGATTGTAGGCGGCGTGATCGGCTGGCTGGCCAGCATCATCATGCGGACCGATGCTCAACAGGGCATCTTTCTGAACATCGTGGTCGGCATTATCGGCGCCTTCATCGGCGGTCTGGTCGTTTCGGGTGGTTCGATCAACAATTCGCCGCTCACGCTGACGTCGTTCCTGGTTTCGCTGCTCGGTGCGGTGATCCTGCTGGCGATCGTCAACCTCGTTCGTCGCGGTAGCGTGCGCTAACCGTTACGCCCATCAGGGATAGGGAGCGGCCGTCCGGAACCCCCGGGCGGCCGCTTTCCTTTTCGTCTATTTCAGCAGGAAGCGGACGTTGACCGTCGCGCTGATCTCGGTTTCCCCGGGCAGAACTTGCGTGCGCGCGTCCGATGCCATCTCCGCACGGGCATACATGACCGGCGGGCGCGGACTTCCGCCACGATCTTCTCCATGCTCGTCAATGGAGACGACCCGGTCGACACGCAGGCCGGCAGCCTGCGCATACAGCTCGGCGCGTGCCCGTGCGAGCTTCACGGCTTCGACGCGGGCCTGATCAAGCGCCGCCTCCGGCTGATCGACCGACATCTGCGGGCCGTCTATCTGGTTCGCGCCGGCCTTGACCAGCGCATCGAGCGCCGCGCCGCTGCGGGCGATATCGCGAAACTTCACCGAGACCGTGTTGGTGGCCTGATAACCGGTAATCACCGGCGGCTGGTTATCGGCGTAACGATATTGCGGTGACAATCCGACGCTGGAGGTTGTGATATCGCGCGTCGCAATCCCGGCGCCGCGCAATGCGGCGACGACGCGCTCCATACGGGACGCATTCTCGGTCAGGGCAGCGGCTGCGGTAGGCGCCTGGGTGACCACCCCGGCGCGCAGCGTGGCGACATCGGGCGTCCGCATCACGCGGCCGGTGGCGGTTACATCAAGCAGCGCGGCGTCGGGAAGGATCGGAGTGGCCGGCGTGGTTTGCGCACTTGCCGGTGCCGACAGCGGCGCCAGAGCGGCAAATGCCAGTGTGGCCAAATAGTAACGCATGCGATCAATCTCCCGTGAGTGACGGTTCGTCCCTGCCAAAGGGCGCTACAACGCAGGCTGAACCAAGGCGCGCGACTTGTTCAAGCGCGTCGCATCTGCCATGCCCGGCTTGGAAAACCGGAGCTTGAGCCCGGTGACTTATTCATATAATACAGCTGTGGTTCAAGGCAGCGATCGGTCGCCACGCGTGGCCGGAGCGGGATGTGGGGTGCATGAATTACGAATCCGGTAGCCTGGGTGGTGAAACCTTGTTGATCGAAGGGCCGGATGACGGAGCCGCCCGGCGGCGCCGCCGCATCCTGATCATCGCGATCGTCGCCGTCGTTGCGGCGCTGGCCGTTTACTTCCTTTTCCTGCGTGGCGGCGAGGCGGCGGCGCCGGCGAGCGCGGCGTCGGACCAGGCGCCGCGCGTGACCGTGGTGGTGCCGGGTCGCGCCGCGGTGGAGCGGGGCGTCAACGCCACCGGTACGCTGGCGGCGCGCCGCGAGATGCCGGTCGGCGTCGCCGGCGAGGGCGGCATGGTGACACGCGTTCTCGTCGAGCCGGGCCAATGGGTTGGCGCGGGTCAGGTGCTCGCGCTGGTCGATCGATCGGTGCAGACGCAGACGGCGGCGAGCCTCGCCGCACAGGTCAATGTCGCGCGGGCGGACCTGACGCTGGCGCAAGCGGAGCTGGAGCGTGCACAGCAGCTGGTCGGCCGCGGCTTCATCAGCCAGGCGGACGTGCAGCGGCGCATCGCAACCCGTGATGCCGCGGCGGCGCGGCTGAAGGTGGCGCAGGCATCCGCGTCCGAGCAGCGCGCGCGCAACAGCCGCCTCGACATCCGCGCGCCGGCCGCCGGCCTGGTGCTGACGCGCGAGGTGGAGCCCGGCCAGATCATCAGTTCCGCATCCGGCACGCTGTTCCGCATGGCCAAGGGCGGCGAGATGGAAATGCGCGCGCAGTTGGCCGAGGACGATCTCGTCACCATCAAGCCGGGCGCGCGTGCAACGGTGACCCCGGTCGGCAGCAGCGAGACGTTTGCCGGCGAGGTCTGGCAGGTATCGCCCATTATCGATCCGCAGACCCGCCAGGGCGTGGCGCGCATTGCGCTGCGCTATGATCCGGCACTGCGCCCCGGCGGCTTCGCGGCGGCCAGCATCATCCGCGGCGACGCGTCGCTGCCCGAATTGCCGCAGTCCGCGATCCTTAGCGACGAGCAGGGCAATTTCGTCTATGTGGCCGACAAGGACAATGTGGTCCGGCGTCGCGCCGTGCGCCTTGGTACAGTCGGCGAGGACAAGGTTGCGATCGCCGACGGACTGCAAGGCAATGAGCGCGTGGTGGTTTCGGCAGGCGCGTTCCTGAACCCCGGGCAGAAGATTGCTCCGGTGCTCGCCAAAGCGGGAGAGTAAACGGCATGAACTTCCGCAACATCTCGGCCTGGTCGATCCGCAACCCGGTTCCGACCATCGTCCTGTTCGTGATCCTGACGGTGGCCGGCATCGTCAGCTTCATTCGCATGGACATCAACCGCGAGCCGGACATCGATTTTCCGGCCGTGGCGGTCGAGATCACGCAGCCGGGCGCAGCGCCGAGCGAGCTGGAGACGCAGGTCACCCAGCGCGTCGAGGCCGCGGTGCGCACGGTGGAAGGTGTCGACGAGCTGCAGTCCTTCGTCAGCGAAGGCAGCTCCACGACGATGGTTCAGCTCGACATCGGCACGCCGGTGGACCGCGCCGTCAACGAGGTGCGCGATGCCGTCACCCAGATCCGCTCCAACCTACCCGAGGGCATCCTGGAGCCGCAGATCAGCCGCGTGAAGATCAACGACAGTGATCTGGGCAGCTATTCCGCGATTGCCACCGACATGACGGTGGAGCAGCTGAGCTGGTACATCGACAACACCGTCACCAAGGAATTGCTGTCCGTCGAGGGCATGGGCGGCGTCGAGCGCAACGGCGGCGTCGACCGTGAGATCAGGGTGATCCTCGATCCCACGAAGCTTGCGGCATATGGACTGACCGCGACGCAGATCAACCAGCAGCTGCGCCAGGTGAACCTCGACGCGGCGGGCGGCCGCGCCGAGATCGCCGGCGCCGAACAATCGGTGCGCGTGTTGGGCAATGCCGAGAACGCCTATGAGCTGGGCCAGACGCAGATCATCGCGGGCAACGGCCGCACCATCAAGCTGAGCGACGTCGCCGTGGTACGGGACCTGTATGCCGAGCAGCGCTCCGCCGCGGGCGTCAACGGCAAGCCCGTCATCACGTTCGATTTCACGCGTGCCAAGGGCTATTCGGAAGTTTCGGTGTTCCGCGAGGCGCAGAAGAAGCTGGCCGAGCTGGAGAAACGCAATCCGGCGGTGAAGTTCCAGTTGCGCATCGACGGATCGAAGTACGCCATTGAGCAATATGAGAGCGCGATCCACGCGATGATCGAGGGCGCGGTGCTCGCCGTGTTCATCGTGTTCCTGTTCCTGCGCGACAAGCGCGCGACCTTCATCTCCGCGCTGGCCATCCCGCTGTCGGCCATTCCCGCCTTCTGGTTCATGGACCTGATGGGCTTCACGCTGAACAGCATGACGCTGCTAGCGCTCAGCCTGGTCGCCGGCGTGCTGGTCGACGATGCGATCGTGGAGATCGAAAACATCGTTCGTCACATGCGGATGGGCAAATCGGCCTATCAGGCGTCGATCGACGCGGCCGACGAGATCGGCCTCGCCGTGTTGGCGACCACCATGGCGATCGTCGCGGTGTTCCTGCCGGTCGGCCTGATGCCGGGCGTGTCGGGGCAGTTCTTCAAGAATTTCGGCCTGACTGTCGTCGTCGCGGTGCTGATGAGCCTGGCGGTCGCGCGCATGATCACGCCGATGATCGCGGCCTATTTCCTGAAATCCGCCGGGCCGGAGGCGCATGGCGAAGGCCGGCTGATGGACCTTTACATGGTCGTGCTGCGCTGGACGCTGGATCCGGGCCGGTCGATGGCCATCCGCGCGCGTGGCGGATTCCGCCGCGTGACCGGCTATATCCGCGATCACCGCATCTGGACGGTGGGCATCGGCGTCGCCGCCTTCGCGCTGACGGTGCTCGGCTTCGCCAGCCTGCCGATGCAGTTCCAGCCGTCGATCGACCAGGAGCGTTCCACCGTCACCATCACCATGGCGCCGGGCGCGACGCTGGCGCAGACGCAGAAGGTGGTGGACCAGGTATATCAGCTGCTCCGCCAACAGCCCGAGGCGGGTACCGTCTATACCCGTGCGTTCGTCGGCAACGGGCGTGTCACCGTCGAGTTCAAGGAGGACCGCGAGAAGACCTCGACCGAGTTCGAGCGCAATCTCGCCCCGGTGCTGGCCAAGATCCCGGACGCGCGGGTCAATTTCCAGTCGCAGTTCGGCTGGGGAGACAACAACCGCGACGTGTCGATCACCCTGGGAAGCGACGATCCGGTGCTGCTGCGCCAGACCGCCGACAAGATCGTGCGCGACATGGCGAAGATGCCGGGCCTGCTGGCGCCGCGCATCGCCGGTGACCTCAATCGGCCCGAGATCGTCATCAAGCCGCGGCTCGACCTGGCCGCCGATCTGGGCGTGACGACGAGCGCATTGTCGAACGCGATCCGCATCGCGACACTGGGCGACATCGACCAGAATAGCGCGCGCTTCTCGCTGAACGATCGGCAGATTCCGATCCGCGTCGCGCTCGATCAGTCGTCGCGTACTCGCATGGCGACGATCCGCAACCTGCCGGTGCAGACGCAGGACGGCGGTTCGGTGCCGCTGTCCGTGGTGGCGGACATCGGCTTCGGTTCGGGCCCGACCAAGATCAACCGGCTCAATCAGCAGCGCCAGCTGACGCTGGGTGCGGATCTTGCGCCGGGGCTGGTGCTGTCCAACGCGATGCAGCAGGTCAACCAGCTGCCATCGATGACGAACCTGCCGATCGGCGTGCAGCGGATGAGCGTGGGCCAGGCCAAATGGCAGATGGAGATGCTGATCAACTTCGTGATCGCGGTGATCTCGGGCGTGTTCCTCGTCTTCTCGGTGCTGGTGCTGCTGTATCGCCGCCTGCTGCCGCCGCTGGTCAACATGGGCTCGCTGCTGCTGGCGCCGCTGGGCGGGGTAATCGCGCTGATGATTACCGGTCATCCGCTGTCGATGCCGGTGTTCATCGGGCTGCTCATGCTGCTCGGCATCGTGGCCAAGAATTCGATCCTGCTGATCGATTTCGCGCTGGAGGAAATGCACGCCGGCGTGCCGATCTATGACGCGGTGGTGGATGCCGGGCACAAGCGAGCCCAGCCGATCGTGATGACTACCGTCGCGATGGTTGCCGGCATGGTGCCGACCGCACTGGCGCTGACCGGCGACGGGGCCTGGCGCCAGCCGATGGGCATCGTGGTGATCGGCGGCCTGATCGTATCGACCTTGCTGACGCTGCTGATCGTGCCGGCTGCCTTCAGCCTGTCGGTGGGGATCGAACGGCGTGTCGGGCCGTGGCTGGGCCGCAAGCTGCTGACCTATCGCCCCGGCGAGGATGGCACGCCGGTCATCGATCACAAGCCCGGCGGGGGCCCGCTGCCGGCGCCGCATGGGCGCATCGGGTATCGCGACGGCGACGCGCCGGCAGAATGATGCTTGAACAATCCCCCGGCTGGGGGATTGTGAGTCCCATGACGCCCCATGCGCTGCGGCGCCGATCGCGAATTCCTGCCCCGACGGGACTGGTGCGCATGCGCCTGATCGCGACGGGCATGCTGGTCGCGATGGCGGTGACGTTCCTTGCCGCGCGCGGCTTGCAGGGAAGTCATCCTGCCTGGGGGTTTGTGCGCGCCTTCGCCGAGGCGGCGATGGTCGGCGGCCTGGCGGATTGGTTCGCCGTGACCGCGCTGTTCCGGCATCCGCTCGCGCTTCCCATTCCCCACACGGCGATCATCCCGCGCAACAAGGATCGGATCGGCGATCAGCTGGCCGTGTTCCTGCGCGATTATTTCCTGATTCCCGTGGTGGTCGCGCGCCGGATGCGGCGGATGGACGTCGCGGGCGCGATCGGCCGATGGCTCGCCAATCCGTCCTCCGGCAGCAAGCGCGTGACACGCGGCGCCTCTCGGATCGCGATCGAGGTGCTCCAGGCACTGGATCAGGAGCGGCTAGGCGGCATGGTGCGCGGGGCCATGGTGCAGCAGGTGCGCCGCATCGACCTGTCGCCGCTGATCGGCCGGGCGCTGGAGGCGGCGATGGCGGAGAACCGCCACCAGCCGATCCTCGACGGGATCGTGCGCTGGGCCGGGCGCGTGCTTGAGGCGAACCAGCAGCTGATCCGCAACATGGTGCACGAACGCGCAGGCAGCATCCTGCGTTGGACCGGGCTGGACGAAACGATCGCCAACAAGATCATCGACGGGCTCGACAAGATGCTGGTCGACATGGCCGAGCAGCCCGACCATCCCCTGCGCGCCAAGGCGGAAGAGGGGCTGGCGACGCTGGCGCGCGACCTGCAGCACAAGCCGGAGATGCGCGACCGCGTGGAGATGCTGAAGCTGGCGTTGCTGGAGAATCCGGCCATGCAGAACTGGATAAACGGCCTGTGGGAACAGGCGCGGCATGCGATGCTGCGCGCCGCGCGTGACCCGGAGAAGCTGCTGGCCGGAGGACTGGGCGACATGTTGCGCCAGCTGGGGCATACGCTGGAGAGCGATCCGCGGCTGCGCAACACGCTGAACCGCTATGTCCGCCGCGTCGCTGTCGGGACGGCGGCCGATTATGGCGACGTGATCGTCGGGCTGGTGTCCGAAACGGTGCGCGGCTGGGATGCGGACACGATCACGCAGCGGCTGGAGCATGCGGTCGGCAAGGACCTGCAGTTCATCCGAATCAACGGCACCTTGGTGGGCGGAATGGTGGGCCTTGCAATCCATGCGGTCGACGTTGCCCTCTGATCGGGCTTTCGGCGGTGCGTGGGCCTTCGCTGTGCTGAGACGAACGCCTGTCCTTACGGGACGTTGAACGGAGGCGGCGATGGGAAGGGGCCGCCGATCTGGTGCGGGCGTGCAACAACCGTCGGCACCATACGTTAACCTTGCCGAGATGCGGGCTTTCCCGCAAAGGGTGGGGAATGGGCGCATTGGCGGATTTCAGCGAGGACGGAGGAACGCTGCGTTTCACCGGCGACCTGTCGCTCGCGCATATCGGCGACCTTCCGAACCGATTGGACACCTACGGCGGCGACGTGTCGCGTATCGATCTGTCTGCGATCGAGCGCATCGACACGATCGGCGCCTGGATCATTCACCGTTTCGCCAAACAGCATAGTGCCAGCGTCGAGGGGTTGCGTAGCGAGCAGCAGCATCTCCTCGAGCAGGTGGAAAGTGCCGACGAGGCTGTGCCGACACGCCCCGCGCATGTGAGCGCCTTCACCCGCGTGCTGGGCGAAGTGGGCGAGGCGACGGCGACGGCCGGGCGTACGCTGATCGGTCTGCTGGGCTTTCTGGGTGCGACCGTCGTCGCGTTTCTGGGCGTTCTGCGTCACCCGCGTCGGTTCCGCTTCAACGCCACCGTGCAACGGTTCGAAGTGGTCGGCGTGTCCGCACTGGGCATCGTCGGCCTGATGAGCTTCCTGATCGGCATCGTCATCGCGCAGCAGGGCGCCGTGCAGTTGCGGCAATTCGGCGCGGAGGTGTTCACGATTAATCTGATCGGCCGCATCACGCTGCGTGAACTGGGCGTGCTGATGACGGCGATCATGGTGGCCGGGCGATCAGGCTCCGCCTTCGCCGCGCAGATCGGCACCATGCGTCTGACCGAGGAAGTGGATGCGATGCGTACCATCGGTGTCTCTCCGATGGAGGCATTGGTGCTGCCGCGCACGATTGCGGCGATCCTGATGATGCCGCTGCTGGGTTTCTATTCGTCGCTGATCGCGATCATCGGCGGCGGCCTGTTATGCTGGTGGCAGCTTGAGATCCCGCCCGTCACCTATGTCGCCCGGCTGCGCGAGGTGGTGCCGATCACCGACCTTTACGTCGGCCTGATCAAGGCACCGGTGTTCGGCGCGATCATCGCCGTGGCGGGATGTTTTCAGGGCATGCAGGTCGAAGGCGACGCCGAGCAGGTGGGCACGCGTACCACGGCCGCCGTGGTACAGGCGATCTTCCTCGTCATCGTGCTCGACGCCTTCTTTGCCGTGTTCTTCGAACGGATCGGGTGGATTTGATGGCCGATCCCAAACACATCATCGAGGTTCGTGGACTGAAAAACGCCTTCGGCGAGCAAGTGGTGCATCAGGATCTCGACCTGGACGTCCGCCGCGGCGAGATCCTGGGCGTGGTCGGCGGATCGGGAACGGGCAAGTCGGTGCTGATGCGGTCGATCATCGGCCTGCAGACGCCGGTGGAAGGCGAAGTGACCGTGTTCGGCGAGCCCACGATCGGCCGCGAGGAGACAGAGACGGTCGAAATCCGCAAGCGCTGGGGCGTCCTGTTCCAAGGCGGCGCGCTTTTCTCGACGCTGACGGTGGCCGAAAACGTGCAGGTGCCGTTGCGCGAATTCTATCCCGGACTCGATATCTCGCTGCTCGATGAGATCGCCTCGTACAAGGTGATCATGAGCGGCCTCCCCGGCGATGCCGGGCCGAAGTTCCCGGCGGAGCTTTCGGGCGGCATGAAGAAGCGCGCCGGCCTGGCGCGTGCGCTGGCGCTTGACCCGGAGCTGCTGTTCCTTGACGAGCCCACCGCAGGCCTCGATCCGATCGGCGCGGCGGCCTTCGACGAGCTCACCAAATCCCTTCAGAAGACGCTGGGCCTGACGGTTTTCCTGATCACGCACGATCTGGACACCTTGTATGCGATCTGTGACCGCGTGGCCGTACTCGCGGACAAGCGGGTGATCGCGGTGGGCACGATCGACGAACTGCTCGCGTTGGATCATCCGTGGATTCAGGAATATTTCCGGGGACCGCGCGGCCGTGCCGCCGTCGCCACCCAAGAAGCGCAGCGAAACGCGCAGGCAAGCGCATCGGCAGAGACTAGGGGCTGATTGATGGAAACCCGTTCCAACCACGTCCTCGTCGGCGCCGTTGTCTTGATCCTGCTGGCCGTGCTGGCGTTGTTCACCGTGTGGATCGCGCGGCTCGGCGGCACCACGCAGAAGGAGTATGACATCTTCTTCAAGCAATCGGTCGATGGGCTCGCCCGCGGATCGGCGGTGACCTACTCCGGCGTGCCGTCCGGACAGGTGAAGGCGATCCAGCTGTGGCGCAACGACCCGCAGTTCGTGCGCGTGCGGATCGAGGTGAGCCAGGAAACGCCGGTGCTGCAGGGGACGGCCGCGACCATCCAGGGCAGCTTCACCGGTACGAGCACGGTCAGCCTGGACGGGGCGCGCAAGGGTGCGCCGCCGATCGTCTGTCCGGAGAACGACATGGCGAACCAGTGTCCCTATGGGGTGCCGGTGATCCCGACGCGCACCGGCGGCCTGGGTGCGATCCTCAATTCGGCGCCGCAGCTGCTCGAACGTCTATCGACGCTGACCGAGCGGCTGACCGGCCTGCTGACCGACCGCAACCAGGCGTCGATTGCAGGCATCCTGGAGAATACCAACCGGTTGACGGATGCGCTGGCGGATCGCGGGCCGGAGATCGCCGCGACATTGGCGCAGACCCGGATCGCGATCCAGCAGGCGGGCAACGCCGCCGAGCAGATCGGTACACTGGCCGCCACCACGAACAACGTGCTGGCTGAGGACGTGAAACCGGCGATGGCTAATCTCAATGATGCGATCCGTTCCGCCAAGCAAAGCGCGGACACGCTGAACGGTGCGATCCAGGATGCGCGGCCCGGCCTGCAGACCTTCTCGCGCCGCACGGTGCCGGAGGTAAACCAGCTCGTGCTGGATCTCCGCCAGATGTCCGCGGCGCTCGCCTCGGTGGCGGAGAAGGTCGACCGTCAAGGGGCGGGATCGCTGATCGGCCAGCAGAAGCTGCCGGATTATGAGGGCAAGTGACATGAAGAAGCTGCTGATCGGTCTCGTTGCCCTGCCGCTCGCCGGGTGCATCAGCTTCGGGGCGAAGCCACCTGAAGCACTGCTGAGCCTCTCGGCGACCGAACAGGTGCCGGTCGGCCAGGCGCAATCGTCCGCCGGCGCGCGGACCATCACGATCCAGGTGCCGAACGTTCCCCAGGCGCTCGCCACCAATCGCGTGCCGGTGCAGGCGAGCGCGACGGACATCGCCTATGTGAAGGACGCGCAGTGGGTGGAACCGCCGGCGCGGCAGTTCGCGCGGCTGTTGTCCGACACGGTGACGGCGCGGACGGGGCGGGTGGTGATGTCCGGTGCGCAGTCCCTGGCCGATCCGGGTGCGCGGCTCGCGGGCGAGCTGCGTATGTTCGGCGTCGATGCGGGCACGCGCGAAGCCGTGGTGACCTATGACGCCGCACTGGTGCGTGACGAGGGCGGGGCGCTGGAAAAGCGCCGGTTCGAGGCGCGGGTGCCGGTGAGCGCCATTGAGACCGGCCCCGTCGGCGTCGCGCTCAATCAGGCGGCGAATCAGGTGGCGGGCGAAGTCGCCGACTGGGTCGGGCGGTAAGTCATTCCCCTTCCGTGATCGGAAGGGGAACGTTCGGTTAGGCAGAGATCGAACAAGGGCGCGCTATTCCGCCAGCACCTTGGCCAGATCGAACAGGTAATCGCGACCTTCGTACAGGGAGGTTACCCGGATGCGTTCGTTCAGCCCGTGGGTCCCGTTGAGGTCCGGCTCCATGAACAGGCCCGGCACGCCATAGACCGGCATGTTGAGCGTGCCGAAGAACACGCCGTCGGTGGCGCCCGTCGACATCATCGGGATCACCGGCACGCCCGGGAAGTGCTTGGCGGCGAGCGTCTTCACCGCGCCCATGATCCGGGGATCGAGCGGCGGTGGAACCGCGATCGGACGGACGGGCTGGTTGGCCGTGACGGTTACCCGAGTGCCGGCGAGTTCCTTCAGCTTCGCCAGCGTTTCGTCCACCGTCTCACCTGGGAAGATCCGGCAATTGACGTTCGCCGTCGCGCGTTGCGGCAGGGCATTCTCAGCATGGCCGGCATCGACCAGCGTCGCGACGCAGGTGGTGCGCAGGGTGGAGTGCATCACCTTGTCCCGGCTGACGATGGCATCCGCCTCGGCATCGTTGGGATTGGCAAGCAATCGGGTGATGGCGGGCCCCGTCGGCGGCGGCAGGGCCTGTGCACTGGCGGTGAAGAAGGCGCGGGTGGTATCGGTGAACTTCACCGGGAATTCATAGGCCTGCACGCGCTTGATCGCGTCGGCAAGATCATAGATCGCATTGTCCGGGGTCGGCGCCGAGCTGTGTCCACCGGGATTGGTGGCCACGAACGTGAAGTTCTGCGCCGCCTTCTCGCCGACCTGGATGGCGAGGACCTGGCGTTTGCCGTTCGCGTTGAGACGCCCGCCGCCGCCCTCGTTCAGCACGAAATCGGCGCGGACCAGTTCCGGACGATTGTTCGCCAGCCATTCGGCGCCGTTGAAGGCATAGGTGGTTTCCTCCCCGCAGGTGAGGGCCAGCTTGATCGTGCGCTTGGGCCGAAAGCCCTGCTCCTTGAAGCGGATCATCGCGTCCGCCCAGATCGCCGACATCGCCTTGTCGTCCACCGCGCCGCGTGCGTAGTAGAAGCCGCCCTCCTCGACGAGCTTGAAGGGGCCGCGCTGCCAATCCTCGCGCTTGGCTGCGACGACGTCGAGATGGCCGAGGAGCAGCATCGCGCCGGCGTTTGCATCGGTGCCGGGCAATGACGCCACCACGCCGCCGTCATTGGGGTGCTCCGGCGTCGAGAAGACGGTGACCTGCTCACCGGAATAGCCCGCGGCCTTCAGGCGCGTGGCGATCTGTTGTGCGGCGCGCGTGCAGCTGCCCTGATCAACGACCGTATTGGTCTCGATCAACTCCTTGTAGAGATTGAAGAAAGTCTGCTGGTCGGGGCGTTGCTGCGCCGGGGCTGCGGTAGGTATCGAGGCCGCCGTCACCGCAGCCGTCGCCATTAAACGCCACATCCCGGACATCCCGCTCTCCCTTTTGTTGGTCAAGCGCCGATGGTTGCAGGGAAAATGGGCA
>JBELMF010000044.1:0-20697 GCA_042096015.1 Sphingomonas sp. | reverse complement strand
GCCCGGCGCCCGGAATGCCGGGCCGAAGCCACGCGGGGTTGGGCACGTCTTCCGGCTGGACGACATGTATCGTGTCCGGTGCAAGCACTTCCAGCGAGGTCAGGACATGCGGCGTCGTATCGAGCACCCGGAACGTCTTGTGGACGGCCACTTCGAGGATCGCGGTCGCGGGGTCCAGCGCGCAATATACCGCGCGAACGCCCTTGCCGTTCCAGCGACCGCCGACGCGGAAAGCCCCCTCCCCGCTGTCCCAGGTGGGGGCGAAGTCACGATGGTCGAGACGCCAGGCAAGGATTCCCCCCTCGCCGAGCGGTGGCGGCAGTGGATTCACGCGTAGACGCCGTACCTGATCCGCTCGAGATGCTCCTCGACCAGTTCCACGCCTGCGGGGGTCGAGAGAAGATCGATAGGCCGACGCTGATCGAGACCGATCGCCGGGCTTTCGAGGAAGCGTTCGGCTTCCTCCTGCGACCCCAGAATGTCGGTCGCCATGCCGACGATCTCGGCGAACTTCCATGCCCGCCCGCTCTGCTCCTGGCTGAGTCGCTTCGGTACGGTTTCCTTCTTGCGGCGCTGAAAGGTTCGCAGGCTGATCCCGGTCGCCTTCTCGAATGATTCAGGGCGGCGGATGAAGGCGACGTTCGATGCGAGATGCACGAGCGCATTGCCGGGAAAACCCGACAGGATCACCTCATGCGCATCGAGCGCCGTGGCAAGCGATCGCTTGAACGTGGTGCGTCCACCCAGAAGATCCGCTGCACGCAGAACCGCAGCTTCGCCATTATCCATTGCCGCGCCATCTGTCATTTCCATGACGACACATGTCGTGATCTCTCGCGAAATGTCAACACCGCACCTGGCGTCACCTGCAGCGTATCGCCTGCCCTCGCGACGTCGTCGTTATCCGCGCCTCGGCTTGGCGATGGACATGTCCCATGCTAGCCTGATCAAGCGTTGCGACGTGCGCGGCGCCGGGACTGGTAATCCCGCGAACACACAGCACTCGGTGGAGCGATCCGCCGGGGTGCCTGTGCATATGTCCAGGTCGCTTGCGGCTAAAAGCGCAGGCGCATGTGTGTTCGCATGTTACCAGCCCCGGCTCCCGCGCGACGAGCGCGGGAGTATCGGCGCTATCTTCCCGGCCCGTCTCTCTCGATCATATGCGGGACGCGGAGATGCCTGGAGCGATGCCATCAGATCCACCAAGCGCAAGCGACGCCGGCCTGCATACCCGTGTCCGGTCAGTCGGTGTCTGCCTTGACCGCGAAAAGCACCGTGCATGGATGCAGGCGATCCTGCATCTCGACGCCGCTCTCGCGATTTTCGACCGGATCGGGGAGGGCCGAAACCAGACTGCCTCGAATATTGAGAGCGCCCGCGTCCATGCCAGGAAAGCGCTGAGGCAGGCGCGTGGAGCGAAACCCTGCTTGCCCGGATCACGCCACACCCACGCTCCCTTCCCTGCGGCGAAGTCGGAACAATGACCGATGATCGCCTCCATGACGAGATTTCACAAACCGGCTCGCCGGCGCCCCACACATCGCCCTGCATCGACACGATGTTCCGTACGGAAGCTCCCCGGCTGGCACGTTATTTCCGGCACAAAATCAGCGGCACCGACGATCCCCTCGATCTGGTCCAGGAAGCCTTCCTGCGCTTCCTCGGTCGATCTCGCCATGGCCTTCCGGGCAATCCGGCCGGCTATCTGCATCGCATCGCAAGGAACCTTCTGTTCGAACGTGCGCGCAGGCGCAAGGCGAACGGTGGAGCGCGGGAATGCCCGCTGCCGCCGGACTTCGAAATATCCGTCCCGCCCTCGCAGGAGCGAGAGATCGAGGCGGCGGAGATGATGGATGCCTATGACAACGCTCTCGCGCAGCTTCCACCACGAACGCGGGAAGTCTTCCTGCTTCATCGCCGCGACGAACTCAGTTACAAGCAGATCGCCGCACGTCTCGGGATCGGCGTGCGAACGGTTGAATGGCATATCGCCGAAGCGCTTTTCCGCATTCGCCGTATAATAGACGAGGAATGACACAGGAATCCACTCACCACGAGCGCGACCGGCGTGAGCGCGAGGCAGCCCGATGGTGCGCCCGTATGCATGGCGACGAGGCGACCTCACTGCGCGCCGAGTTCGACGAATGGCTCAAGTCCGATCCGCGCAACCTCGAAGCCTATAATCAGGTCGAGGAGGTCTATCTTATCGCAGGCGCGGTGGCACGACGCCGAACAGATGCTTCCGAAGCAGCGAAGCCTGCTCCGCACGGCGGTAGCCGCAATAAACGGACGTTCGGCGTTGCGCTTGCAGGTGCCGTCGCAGGACTTCTCATTCTGGGCGTCGATCGCATGCCCTGGCCGGTTGGATCTCCTGCGAAGGACGTCGCAGCACCTGACGCGAGGTCGCAGGATCGAACCTTCAGAACGGCGGACACGCGACCGGAGCAGATCGCCCTCGACGACGGGTCCGTGGTCATGCTCGCGGCAGCGAGCGAACTGACCGTCGCCTTCGACGCGCGGCAGCGAATGCTCACCCTGACGCGCGGCAGCGCGCGGTTCGAGGTGGCGCATGAGAAAAGGCCCTTCACCGTGTCTGCGGGCGGCGGCACCGTAACTGCCCGCGGCACGATCTTCGCGGTTCGCTACCGGGACAACCGGAAAGTCGAGGTCGATCTCGTCAGGGGTGCCGTCGATGTCATGTTGCCAATGGAAGGCCGCGAACCGCATGGAATTAGGGATGTTCGCCGACTGCGCCCGGGGGAACGCGTGACTTTTTATCAGCAGGCCGCGGCTCGATCCGATGAAAACCATGCACGGTCGGAGATCGCCGCAATTGAGAACGAAGCCGATCGTGCGCTCACGGTCGGCGAACTGGTCGCGAAAGCCAATGCCGCCTACCCCACGGAACCTCGTCTCGTCGTGGAAGACGACGACGTTCTGCGATCGGACATCGGCGGAACGTTCAAGCTCCGCGATCCCGCCACCCTGGCCGAATGGCTCGGTACCATGTTCGGAATGAGGATAGATCGTTCCATGCGGGATCGAATCGTCCTTCGCCGTTGATAATCCGCACCGGAATAAAATTCGATCAACTGCCCCCGTGATGCGACCCTGATCCGCATCATTGCTCCCGAAGGCACCGTTGCGGTGCGGCGGGGGGCAGCGAATGGGACTTTTTTCGATCCGGCATCTATCGGGCGCTTCCGGCGCGCTGACGCTCGCCTGCGCCTGCTCGCCGGCAAGTGCCCAGACGCCTGTCACCCATGAATTCCATCTACCCGAACAACGTATGGATTCGGCGTTGCGCACGGTGGCACGTCTGTCGGGCCGTCAGATTATCTATCCCGCCACTATTGTGCAGGGCATAAAGGCCCGAGCCGTGTCCGTAAGAGGAACGGCGGATCAGGCGATTGCGATGCTTCTTGCCAACACCGAACTGATAGCAGAATTCAGACCCGAGATCGTCGTCATAAAGCGGTCGACGGACCTCCGAGAAGGCGCAACAGGCTTTCAGCCCCGCTTGGACGTAAACGACGGGGATATCCTTGTAACCGGAACACGCATTAAGGGCGCAAATACGTCCTCGACGACGCTTACACTGCGATCCGATCAGATCAGAGAGGCGGGCCAGAACAGTCTCGGAGATGCTATCCGGAGCCTGCCGCAGAGCTTCAATGGTGGGCAGAACCCCGGTGTAGGCATCGGTGCCGGGGGCTCGCCGGCGAACGAGAATGTCGGGTCGGGGTCGACGATCAATCTTCGGGGGCTCGGCCAGGATGCCACGCTTACCCTGCTGAACGGGCACCGCGTTGCCTACAACGTCGCCTCGCAAGGCGTCGATGCTTCCGCGATTCCGCTCATGGCGATCGATCGTATCGAGATCGTCGCCGATGGCGCTTCGGCACTCTACGGGTCCGATGCGGTCGGAGGCGTCGCCAACATCATTCTCAAGCGGGATTTCGAGGGCTTTTGGACCAGCGCGCGGTACGGAGGATCAACAGATGGCGGCAATCGACAGCAACAATATACTGCAGTGGGTGGCCACCGCTGGTCGACCGGCGGCGTCATCGCGACTTACGATTTCGAACGCGATACGCCGATCGTGGCTCGGCAAAGGTCCTATGCAAGCGCGCTATTCCCTGACGCCACCCTCCTGCGCTTTCAAAAACACCATGACGGGCTGATCTCGGCCCATCAGGAAATCGCCCCCGACGTCACATTCGCCGTCGATGCCGTCTTCAACAAGCGTTGGACGAATTATAACCTGCCGGTTTCTTCGACGGCGGACTACCGAAGCATTGGCATCTACGGCACGTCGGACACGACGACCTTTTCAGTAGCGCCATCGATGAGGGTAGCCCTCCCGTCCGACTGGAACGCCACATTGGCAGGCGTCTACAGTCAGGACCGGACGCGCTACGGCTCGGACTTCTATGTGTCCGGCACGATCGTGTCTCCGACGCGAGGCTGTTACTGCAACAGCTTCGACAGCGTGGAGTTGAGCGGAGAAGGTCCGGTTGTAACCCTCCCGGGAGGAAGCGCCCGCCTTGCCTTGGGCGGTGGGTATCGCGCGAACCGGCTTCATGCATTCCGGACTGTCGGCAGCCCGCAGGATATCAAGGCCCGGCAACGGGTCTATTACGGTTTCGCGGAACTCAATCTACCGATCTTCGGTCCCTCCCAGCACATCGCGGGTGTGGATCGCCTGACGTTCAATGCCGCGATCCGCTACGAAGATTATGCAGACATCGATCGGCTCGCCACGCCGAAGCTCGGCGCGATCTACTCGCCGCTGCCCGGACTCGAGATCAAGGCGTCGTGGGGGAAATCGTTCAAGGCACCCACGCTTTATCAGCAATTTTCCGAACGATACGCCTCGCTCTATCCCGTCACCGTGCTGGGCGGTGCCGGCACCGGTCCCGCGTCGACGGCCATCCTGCTCGAAGGCGCCAACCCCGATCTGAAAGCCGAGCGAGCCACGACATGGTCGATGACGGCGGTCATAGAGCCACCGGCGATCACCGGCCTGCGCGCCGAGATCGGCTATTTCGATATAGATTACCGCAATCGGGTCGCCACACCGATACCCTCGCTGGCGGCAAGCATGGCCAATCCGGCCTACGCCTCGCTCGTCGACACCAGTCCCACAGCGTCGCAGATCGGCAGCGTCATCGATAATCCTTTCATCTTCTTCAACTATACGGATGCCCCCTTCAGCGCAGGCAATGTCGTATCGATCGTCGACAACCGCTACCGCAACGTGAGCCGCCAGACGGTGCGCGGTGCCGACGCCTTGGTCAGCTACTCAGCCGTCGTGACCGGTGTGGGTTCGATGACCGCGAGCGTGAACGCCACCTATCTCGACAGTTCGCAGGCGCTGTCCACCGGTCAGCCTGATGTCCGGCTTTCGGGCATCATCTTCAATCCGCCGCGTTTCCGCGGGCGGGCGGGCCTTGGTTGGAGCGACGATGGCAATTCGCTCACGACGTTCGTCAATCGGATCGGATCGGTAACGGACGACCGGGGAGCGACGCGCACGCACGTGGCATCGATGACGACTCTCGATCTTGCAGGGCGGCTCGACCTGGCGAGGGTCACCAACTCCCTGAGCGGGTTCGAACTGCTGTTGTCGATCCAGAACGTCTTCAACGACAAGCCCGACATCATTCGTACATCGGCATCCTACCTGACACCCTACGATTCCACGAACTACTCGCCCGTCGGCCGCTTCGTCAGCGCCTCTATCAGCAAGCGCTGGTGAGCAGATGGTGATGACGAAACTGCCGGGGCTGATTGTCGGCGCAGTTGTCCTGTCGGTATCGGTGATAGGCGCGCGTGCCGATGCTGGGCCGGTCGCGAAGGACTGCACACCCCTGCTGCCTTCCGAAGCCGTCGTTGGGAACGCTTCCGCTCGAACGGTCACGCCGGACGACCTTGTACGGCTGCGCGATCTCGGGATGCCCGACGACTCCCTGCCCGATAAGGCGCCGTTCTCGATCTCGCCTGATGGAAAACGGATCGCCTTCGTATTGCGACGGGCGGATCCGGTAGCGAACAACTACTGTCATGGGCTGTATGTCACCGACATTCGTCCCACCTCGCATCCACGTCAGATCGATGGGGGCGGCGAGTTCATCAGCTACGTGATCGACAATCTACGCGGCATGACATTCCCATCTGGCATCCCGGCAATCAACACTCCCAAATGGTCGCCCGATGGGCGCACGGTAGCCTATCTGAAGCGGCTCGCCGGCATCACCCAGGCATGGGTCGTGCCGATAGCGAATGGGCATCCGCGACAAGCCACACAGTCTGCGATCGATATCGAGGAGGTGGACTGGACTCCGGATGGCGCCGCGCTGATCGTCGTCTCACGTCCCGCGCTTGCTCGGGCAAACGCAGATATCGAGCGGGAAGGTCTGAGCGGCTATCGCTATGATCGTCGTTTTATGCCGGCTGCCGGCTACCGGCCGTTTCCGCCCGGATCGATACCGCGGGAGTATTTCCAGGTCGATCTGATCTCTGGCTCCGTCTCGCCGGTCCCGACCCCACGAGCAACTGATCGGCCTCGAAACGCAAGCTTTGTCGCGGCGAGCCTTGCAGGTCGGCGGGCATGGATCGCTCCGGTCGAGCTTGGACGCTATCTCTCGGAAAGCGGCATTTTCATGGAAAGCGGTACGGAGGTTCTGCGCTGTAACGACGCGCGATGCCGCGGATCGCTCACCGGCGTTTGGTGGTCACCCAACGGCGGGGAGATACGATACTTCCGTCGTGAGGGATGGGGGAAGAGCCAGTTCGCCCTTTACCGCTGGCGGCCTGGAGAGAAGACGCCGCGCCGTGCCTTCGTCACGGAGGATGTTTATTCCAACTGTAAAGAGTGGCGGACATATCTCGTCTGCGATCGGGATGCCTCGTTGCAACCGCGCCGCATAGTGCTTCTCGATCCCGTATCAGGAAATTTCCGGACGATCTTCGATCCGAACCCCGAATTTGCTCGGCTGAAGCTCGGTAGCGTTCGGCGGTTACAGTGGCGAAACGCCAACGGCGTGGAGAGTTTTGGCGACCTTGTGTTGCCACCTGACCATCGGTCGGGACAGCGGCATCCGCTGATCGTCGTTCAGTACCGGACCAAGGGTTTCCTGCGAGGAGCGGTTGGCGACCTTTATCCAATCCAGAGCTTCGCGGCATCCGGGTTCGCGGTACTGAGCGTCGAGCGGCCACCAGGATTCGCCGAATGGAAAGCCGGTCCCGGTGACCGGCGCTCCTCGGACGAATTCGAGCGCGACAATACGAAGGACTGGATAGACCGCCGCAACGTCCTTTCGACGATCCTGACCGGGGTTGAAAAGGTCGTCTCGCTCGGTGTTGCGGACCCATCGAAGGTTGGCATTTCCGGGACGAGCGAGGGCGCAGTCAGCGCCTGGTTCGCGCTCAATAACAATTCGAGGTTCGCCGCCGCCTCGATCGGATCGTGCTGTATCGATCCGAAGTCATTTCTCTTACTGGGTGGTCCCGCCCTTTCCCGGCAATTCCTACAATACGGATATCCACCGATCGCCGGGCACTCTCCTTCTTTTTGGCAACCCATATCACTAGCAATGAACGCATCCTCTGTTTCCGTTCCGATGCTTATTCAGGTTCCAAGTGACGAATTCACTCTGGCAATTGAGTCATTTGAAGCACTCGACATGACCCATGGACGGACCCATCTGTATATTTTTCCCGACGAACATCACTATATCGCTCAACCATCTCACAGACTAGCTATATATCGACGCAATATCACATGGTTCTTATCGCATTTAAGATCATAATCTCCACCTTTTCACGAAATTTACTCAGCAGATGGTATCAGTTCCATGAGTCTAGCCAGGCTTCCATATCGCAAAGAGCTAGCAATCGGATATAGTCGGCATTGCGCACGGGTCCGCGATCCAAGAAGGCATCAAGAACGGCGTTGCGATCTATGATTCCATGCCTCCACAATTCACCCTCACAAAGCATTTCTCGGATGGTCGATTTATTGGCCTCGAAAATCTGAATGGCAAATCCGTCGGGCACCCCTTTCGATCGACGACGGATGATCGTAGCAGGAAGGTCCTTTTCAAAGGCTCTTCTCGCGACTGATCTGTTGATCCCTCCGCTGACCCACATCCAACTCGGGATTCGCAGACACAATTCGACGAGAGGCTGCGCCAGCAATGGTGCAACCACCGGGGCGACAAGTTCCCGATCTGAGCCCTCGATATAGGTTTGAATGGCCAAGATGTAGGCGATATGAGACGCCGATCCTGGAAGCGCGTGCCGCGGTGAGCGCAGCCAGGAATGATCAACAACGGGCACATCTTCCCGCCTCACGCCATCATCGAGAAAGCGCAGATCGTCGGGCCAACGATACTCGCGCCGTCGAGCTATCAGACGCCGGGCGCAGAGACCGATAGCTGTCCATATATCGGTGTCGCCAGCGCGACACGTGTCAAAAAGAGTGGCCGTAAGCGGCCGACCAATGCCGTCGCAGTATAAACGATCGATAATAGGAGCTACCGACTGGAGATGACAAAAAACATTGTCGCCGCCTCCACCGTGTAGGAAAGCGGTCGCCCCGGTTTGCGCCGCAACACGCAAATTGACCGCGTCGATGGCCTGAACAAGAGATCGACCAAGTGGTCGCGGGCAGTGGGACGCGCCACTCCTCCGGATATTAACGTCCTCGATCCTCAATGCCTCCTCGATCAGCGGAAAGCGGTCGGCGGCCGCAGCGCGGGCGTAGTACCGTTCGTCTCCTGACGCCGTTCCTGACGTGATCGTCAGGCAGATCGCTTGCAACGAGGTCTTGGCGGCCGACGCCGCCACAATCGACGAGTCCAACCCGCCTGACAAACCGATTATCGTCTGATCAAGCCGTGACGCCCAGCATTGCATGATGCGATCTATCGTTTCGCGCACCAGAGTGGTGGCTTCTTCCACACGCTGAATGCGCAAAGCCGGTTCGGCAAAATGCCATGGCGACCAAATTTCGCGGACGTTGTTTGCGCCAATTTTCAAGGAATAGCCCGGGAGTAATTCCTCGACGCCTTCCAGCGCCGTCTGATGCGTCCGAAGGTGAGGATTTCTGGCCATCCGGCGGATGACGTGCCACCGGATATCAGGTTTGATGGCCGAGACATCGCGGATGTGGTCGGCCCTGGACGATATGAGCGTCGTTCCATCACTCGCATGATAATAATAACAGGGAAGTGATCCAGACGGATCCCGGAACAGCGACGCACCTTCATCTCTGGGGTCATCCCAAATCGCAACATAGCTACCCCACACCTCTCTGAGCGCATGAAAAAAATCATCGGTCGACCGCTTCGTGGTCAAATCAGGCGGAGCTTCCCCATAACGCGAGTGCCGGTTGCCAAAGACGGTTCCAATGGTCGCACCGAATGGCGCTGCCTCCGTGACAGCCATCTCCGGTTTCGATAGACAGAAGACACGACGCGAACGGTACGATAGATGATATCCGAGTGCTCTCGCGCGATGCACATAGTCCAAGGCGATGCCGGACGCTGCGAGATAATCTTGTTTGAGTGCAACAATAAAGAAGCCGTTCTGGCTCATGCGTACAAGATGGGTTGAAATGAGTTAACGTGCTCCAGAGAGTCGTTGAGGACCGTTCCATTGATCTCGACCCAGCAATGGGCAGCAAAGGGTCTACCCGATACACCGAATACAATGCTGGCATGGATCTGCCGGTGGGCAAGACAAGCTACCAAAGCAGTGGACTCAGCGAGGCATCGATCTCGAAGCGGTAAAAAAGCACGGGCCGAGACGAATTGCAGGGCCAACTGCTCTGTCTCTTCAGTGACATTCGCAGTTCGACCAAGATGACAGCGCAGTATTTTCAAGCGCCCCAACACGGCCGACAGATTTTGCGTTTTGCACTGAAACACGCCTTTTATAATTGCAAGTAAGACAATCGGGGACGTCGGTGTAACGATACACCAATGGGCGTCCAGGACGCTATTGCTCACAGGCGTCCGGCTTGTCGGTGCAAGCAGGCCCTCAGTCTCTCCGTGCTCGATCAATCCCGCAACCGCCAGTCTGTTGAGTGTCGCTTTAATCTCAGCAGTATAATTCCCGATCTGAGCCGACTTGAAGGCATGTGCTACGCGCTGTGAAAGCGTTGAATACCTGCCCGTTTTCAGATCGAGAAAGATGAGGTGGTCATCCGTGAGACAGAACGACACCCCTTTTCGAAGCTTATATCCCATTGGCAGGATTCTCTTGGTGAGCCGGCCGGCTTCCCGACCGGCTCGGTCGCAGTCAGTCGTCCGACAAACCGGGCTGCCGTTGCAGGCCGACGAAGTCGTTGCCGGCACCGATCGCACCTTTGGTTTCGGTGCGCGCGTCGCCGAGATCGACGATCTCTTCGACGACAGCCTCGTTCACATGATCCATGATGACCTCCATATCGCAGGATCCCCTACGGATACCCGCGAACGAAGGTTACGCCTTGTCACATGAACCCCCAAGCTTATAAGCTCCCAAAATGAGAGTAATTCTCATATGCTTTACTTTACGAATCACCATTTGCGCTAGCAAGCAGCCCACTTCGAAAAACCTCCATTCTGATAGTGCCAAGCATGTGGGAGGCGGGAACCTACCACATGCTTTATATGATTTTAGTGTCAGCCCCCCTGTGTCCGCCAGTTACAAATTCCCATCGCTCCTATCCAGATCTTTGCGTAACTTGCCAAGCAACGACTGAGCTACAGCATCCATGCAGTGATCCTCGATAGCCCTGAGATCGCTCATCAAAAGTTCTCGCGGAAATGAAGCACCACGCTCGGCATAGAGCATCGGAAATGCCAGATATCCGATCGAAAGATCGAGCGCAGCAGCGCATCGCAGATGGTCGTCCAACGTGGATTTCGGGTTTCCGCCCTCGATTTCACGGATCCACCTGCTCGTGATGCTGGTCCGCGATGCGAGATCCTCCTGCTTCAATCGAATCCGGATGCGCTGCCGTTCGATAGCCCATCCGGAGATGGCTTTGATCTCGGCTAGGTTTTCGGAACTCCCGATACGAATACTGGTTCGAAACGGCATGCGCAGGACCTTCCTGACATTTCCAGGCTCCTGTCATGATGTTCCGGGAGTAAACAGGTGGTTGTATCAGACAACGCCGAGCAAGGTATATCGCCTCCATTCTGAAAGGGAGTTTGCCAATCGGGGACGTGCCCGATCACCTGATTTCTGGCGTGGCCAAGACAATGCAGGCTTGCCGATATGCCCTGAGCAACTCGGGTTCCTCCGCTCCGGCCAGTGCCATCATTCCGGCGACATACAATCTGCTTACCTTGGGAGGTTCCGGAACCTGACCCGATCTGGCCAGCTCCGACAGGATGCGAGTGATGAGCGACCGCAATTCGTAGGAAAACCCCACGAAATGAACCGTGCGTCCCGCCAGCCTGGCGCATTGGGGCGAACCGAGATCAGCACTCTGCTCGCTGGCATCGAGCCGCGCAAACAGGGCCATCGCGACGTAAAGTGTCATACCGTAGGGGATCAGGTCCCGTACTGCGCGGGCCAAACGACGGTGACAGTCGATAAAGTAACCGATGCCTTCGTCGGATAGTTGAAGCTTGTAGGTCCTGGAAGCCCGACCTGCCATCGCACCCTCCGATTCGCTCTTTTCGCATGGCCTTGCACGCCGGTCATCATCCCGATGTGACCCGCCGGCCGGGGATTCATCCGCAAAACCGGAACTGACGTTCCGGTCTCGGCATCGATGTTCCGGTTCCGGAACGTCAATGCCCTCGCCATTGCATCAACGCGGCCGGATCGGCCATCCCGGCCTCGTTCCGATGACGGGTCCGTAGCCGGCGACAGACGCCGCTGCTCCCGCACCAGACCTGACCAAACCAGCCACCGGAAGCGCGCCGTCGTGCCGCTTTTCCGGCCAGGAGGAGTATTGCCCGATGCCGCTCGCCTTGTCCGGCGCCTTCACCATCCTGCTCGCACAAGCCGCCGCGCTGTGCGGATCGGCGACGATGCCGCCCGCTTCACCGTGCTTCGAAGCTGCCGTCGTTCAGCGTGACGACGTCTTCGTCATCGTGTCGGAGGAAGAGGCGAAGCCGGCAATTGTGCCCGTTCCCGCGCCGATCAGACCCGCAAGCCTGAAGCTCGGCCGCACCGTTCGCATCGATCCGACCCTGCTGGCGGCCAGCGCGCTGCGCACGCCGGGAGCAGCACGATGAGTCGCCGCGCCATCCGCCGGCTGGCAGCATCCCTGCCCGCGATCGCCGCCATCGGCCTCACCGTACCGCTGAACGCCCAATCCACGCCCGCACCGCCCGCGTCGACGGAGATCGCCGCGCAGGCAGAGGCCGCGCAGCGCCAGATCAGGCAGACCTTCATCAACCTGACGTTCGAGGATTTCGGCCCGTCGCCGGTCGAGGGACCGATCTACCAGGCCAATGCCGGCGGCCGCATCGTCTATTATGCGCCGAAGAGCGAGCATCTCCTGTTCGCCGCGGTGTACGACAAGAACGGCGTCAACCTCACCGCGCTCGCGCAGGAAACCGCTGCCACGAAGCGGCTGAAGCGGATCGATCCATCGCAGGCGTTGGCGATCGGTCCCGCGACTGCACCGACCGTGATCGAATTCACCGACCCCGACTGCCCCTATTGCCGCGCGCTCGATCGCTTCTGGGCGACGAAGGCCGCAGAGGGCAAGCCGGTCCGGCGGCTCGTGTTCTTCGTCACCGGCATCCACCCGCAGGCGGCGGCCAAGGCGGAGCATATCCTGTGCTCGCCCGATCCGGCTGCGGCGTTCGAGCGAGTCTATGCCGGTGCCGCACCGAAGGTGCTCACCACCTGTGCGGCAGGCAAGGCCAAGCTCGCCGCGCATACCGCGCTCGTCGCAGGCGTCGGCATCGGCGGCACCCCGACGATCATCGTCGACGGACACATCGTCTCGGGTTTCCGCCAGGACGAACTGGACGCCTTCCTGGCGAAGGCAGCGGCCGGTGCCCGCTGACCTTTCACCCTTTCGTGGCGGCCGGCGGGCGCATGCCCGCCGGGACGGAATGCCGGGGGGCGCGGGCTTTCGGAGCCGCCCGACGCGCCAACCCGCCCCCATCGAGCTTCCTCGCTGTCGGCAGGCACATCCGGGCGGCTCCGTTTCCAGGGAGTACAAGATCATGATCCGAAAGATCGGCACGCGCCTCGTCAGCTACGCCGATGTCGGCGTCCCCGTGGCGCTCGGCCTCGCGCTCAGCGTCGGCGCCGCGCACGCCTTCACCGCACCCGCGGCGGGTGACCTCGGCTACGACATCTACGACATCGTCGTGAACAAGGGCGTCAAGGGCCCGCTCGGCTTCGTCGCCGGGGTCGCTGCCTTCCTGTTCGGGGTCAGCCGCCTGTTCTCGAACATCATGGTCGGCATCCCGACCATCGTCGCGGCGGTCTGCCTCATCAAGTCCGACACCATCCTCCAGACCTTCGGGATGGTGGTCTGATCCGCATCGGCAGGGCGCCGGCCGGTGCCCTGCCCGCAAAGCTCGGGGCCGATGGTCGGCTTCGGGAAACCGCCCCGCGCACGGGGTGATGAAGCAGGGGAGAAGGGCGATGGACGAACGCCTGCCGCAATACCTCCACCGGCCGGTCCAGATCCTGTGGTTCGGGGCCGACGAATTCCTCGTGGTGGTCTCGACGATCTTCGTCGCGGTCATCGTCGGTGGCCTGATCGGCTGGGCGCTGATCCTCGCCCTTCTCCTTTTCATCCCCTGGAAGCGCAGCAAGGCGCGCGGCTTCCTGCCCCACCTCGCCTGGCGCTGGGGCCTCGTCTCCTTTCCCCATTATCCGGGTCCGACCCAGACCCGCTTCCATGAGTGAGCGGCCGATGTCGATTTTCCAACCCAAGACCGCGGACACCGATCCGCTGACGGGCAAGCCCGCCAGCTTCGGCATTCACCGCTACCTGCAGGGATCCTCGAACCTGTTCGAGGAGAACCGGCTGCTGAAATTCGCGATTGCCGGCCTGTTCGGGATCACCGCGGTGCTGGGCGCGGTCGTCTACAGCGCCGACCAGAACCGCCGCACCGTCGTCGTGCCGTTCGCGAGCGGCGGCGATCTCTACGTCACCGGCTCGACGCCGTCGGCCGATTACCTGAAGGCGATGACGCGCAACATCGTCGCGCTCGCGGGCACCTATTCGGCCTATAGCGCCGACACCCAGTTCCAGGCGCTGCTCGGGATCGCGCACCCGTCCGCCTTCAATTCCTTACGCGACAGTTTCAACGCGATCCTCGACGAGCTGGGCGAGAACCCGACGCTCTCGATCGCGACCTATATCCGCCCCGACCAGCCCGTCACCGTCTCGCCCCACGACATCGTCGTGCCGGTCGAGAAGGTGCGCGTGATCGGCGGGGTGGTGCGCAAGTTCCGCGGAAGCCTGCGGATCCGCTTCACGATCGACAATGGCCGCTTCTGGCTGACCGGTCTCACCGAGGAGAATTTCGATGCCGAGCTTCGGTAGTCGCGCCGCCATGTCCGCCGCAGGACTGAGCCTGCTGTTCGCCGCCGCACCCGCGCCGGCGCAATCGATCACCGCGCTGCCCGACCAGCGCAGCACGATCCGGCTGTCCAACCGCGACATCAACCATGTCATATGCCAGGGCGGCGAGATCGAGGACGTGAAGTTCTCCGCCGAGAAGGGCCTCGCGGTCGAGAAGGCCGGATCGGACGCCTGGATCAAGTTCCTCGTCCGCGAGACCGACGATGCAGGCCATGTCACCCGCACCTATGTGACCGCGCCGTCGGAATTCTTCGTCTCGTGCAACGGCGCGATCTACCCGCTCTACGCCGAACCCGCCGATATCCCCGCGCAGACGGTGACGCTGGTCCCGGGCGCGACGCAGCGGGCGCGGGCCAACCAGGATCTGCTCGGGCCGCTGGTCGAGGAGGAGCGCGCGGTCTCGGTGACGCTGGCGATGCTGCAGGACCGGGTGCCGGCGAGCTTCACCGCGGTGGCGCCGGAAGCGGCCGATATCCGGCTTGCCGGCCTGCCGGCCGCGACCTTGCGCGAGCGACGCCGCGTCGAGATCGACGGCGCCGGGCTGTCGGCGTCCGAATATATCATGGCCGCGACCGCTGCGACCGACCTCGACGAGCGGGTGCTGCTCGACCGCCGGCTGGGCGCGCGCATCTTCGCGGTCAGCGCCGACCGGCTGACGCTCCACCCCGGCGAGATCGCGCGGGTCATCGTCGTGCGCCGTGGAGACATCCGGTGAACGGCGTCGAGGACAGCGTCCCGGCCGAAGCGCCGGCCACCGCGACGGCACCCGCGGAGCGCGGCGCGCCGCTGCTCGACCTCCAGGCCCACTGGACGGCGATGGATGCGAAGGCGCGGCTGCGCGCCAAACAGTTCGGCGTCGCCGCCTCGGTCGCGGTGCTCGGCTACGGCCTGTATACCGCGTCGAACGGTTCGGACGGCAAGCCCGTCGATGCGCCGACCGCCTCGAAGATGGACATGGGCGCGGGCCTGCGTGGCGACAGCCTCGAGCTGAAACTGCGCGGCGACCTCAAGAAAGTGCTCGACGGCCAGTCGATGCTCGGCGAGCGGATCACCGCGATCGAGGAAGGCCGCGTCGTGCCCGGCAGCAAGCCGGGGCTGACCGGGTTGCCGCCCGGCTTGGCGGACGACGCGGCGAATGGCGACCTGCCGCCGGCGCTGCCGGGCGCGGCACCCGCCTTTCCGCCAGCGCCCGATACTTCGGCGGTCGAGCCGCAGGGGGACACACTGCCGCCCCCGCCGTCGGGTACGCTCGCGCCTGCGGCACCGCCGCCGCCGCCGGTCGAGAAGACGGTGGGCGGGATCGGCAGCGCGACCGGTCCGCTTGCCGCTGCGGGCGGCGGAGCCGCCGGTCCCGACGCCAAAAAAAAGAGCCGGACGATCTATTTGCCGCCTGGTTTCATGAAGGCGCGGCTGCTCACCGGGATCGACGCGCTCGCCAGCCGCGACGCGACCTCGAACCCCGAGCCGCTGATCGCGCGCGTCCAGGCGCCCGCCGTCCTCCCCAATGACGTGAAGGCCAATCTCGCCGGCTGCTTCGTCGTCGGCAACGCCACCGGCAGTCTCGCCAAGGAGCGCGTCGAGGTCCAGCTCGTCTCCCTCTCCTGCGTCGACTTCGACGAACGCTCGGTGGTCGACCAGCCCATCAAGGGTTTCTTCGTCGACACCGACGGCAAGAAGGGCCTGTCGGGCAAGGTGGTGACGCGGGCCGGCGCCGCGCTCGCACGCACCTTCATCGCGGGTACGATCAGCGGGATCAGCCAGTCGATCGAAGGCACGTTCGGCAGCACCGCCACCTCGGCGCTCGGCAATGTCCGCACGCTCGATCCCGGCGACGCCGCAAGGAGCGGCATCGCCGGCGGTCTGGGCAAATCCTCCGACAAGCTCGCCGACTTCTACCTCGACCTCGCGCGCCAGGCCGGCCCCATCGTCGAGGTCGGCGCCGCCAAGGACGTGGTGGTCGTCATCCAGGAGGGCGTGACCCTCGAGATCAAGCCCGGCGCGGGGGTGAAGTTCTGATGCGCGCGCCTTTCACCAACAGGGAACCGACCATGATCCATCGCTCCCATGGGCGCCCCGCGCGCCTCGCCTCGCTCACCGGCCTCATCCTGCTTTCGGGATGTGCGTCGCTCGGCCATACGCTCTCGCCCTATGCCGAGAACTTCTCGTGCAAGAACAGCGATCACGGCCAGTGCATCGCCCCCGACAAGGCCTATGCCGATGCCGTCGCCGGCCGCGCCCCGCGCTCCGATCGCGCGGTCACACGCGACAAGGCGCTGCTCGGCGATGCGCAGATCGAACCCGCCCGAAAAACCGCGCGAAAGGATGGGGCAATGACGCCGGCGACCGCATATCAGGGCTATCGCGACAGCATCTATCGCGAGTTGCAGGGGCTGGTCGACCGCCCGGTGACGCCGATGCTGCGCCCCGGCCGCACCGTCCGCACGCTGATCCTGCCCTATGCCGACCGCGAGCGGCCCGACCGGCTCTACATGCCGCGCTACGTCTATTCGGTGCTCGATGCGCCGCAATGGGTGGTCGGCGACTATCTGGTCAATCCGGTCGGTCCCGCCGCGCGCGGCCCGGTGCTCGGCCAGGTCCGCGAGACGCCGGGTGACGATGCCGCGCCCGCCCCGGTCGCGCCGCACGCCGGGGACGACAAGTGAAGGCGCCCGGCACCCGTACCGGCGGCGGGCTGACCCTCACCAGCCTCCGGCGCTCGGTCGCGCGCGATCGCTACTCGGACTTCCTGCCGCTCGTCGCGTGGGAGCCGGACACGGAAGCCTTCCTGTGCATCGACGACGGCTGGGGCCACGTCTGGGAACTGACCCCGTCCGCCTATATGTTCGCGCACGTCCATCAGGCACTGGTCGGCCTGTTCAACGTCGCCTTCGGCCCCGGCACGGTGGTGCAGCTCCACGCCTTCGCCGATCCGCTGATCGACGATGCGCTCGACGCCTTTCTCGACCTCAAGACGAGGCCGGACCCGCTGATCCAGGCCTCGGCCAAGCGGACCGCCGACTATCTGCGCGCGGGCACGGCGGGCCTCCCCGCGCTCAACCATATCCCGATCCGCAACTTCCGCCTGTTCCTGTCGGTCAAGACCCGCGAGCCGCTCGGCGCCGACCTGCGCCGCCAGATCGAGGAGCAGCTCGCCCGCCTCGGCATCCGCCGCATGGCGCCCGACGCGCTGGTCGCCTTCTACCGGCGCATCTTCAACGGCGTCTTCACCTCCGCACCGGGCGTGTTCGCCGCGGCCTCCGATGGCGATGGGCGCGGCGCGCGGCCGATCCGCAAGCAGATCATCGATGCCGGTCCCGACCTGCGCTTCGATGGGCCAGAGGTGTTCCTCGGCAACCAGGTCGCGCGTTGCCTGACGCCGCGCGCACCGGCGCGGCGGATCACCGCCGAGCGCGCCAACCGGCTGATGGGCGGGATGCGCGGTTCGTCGGAGGACAGCGACCAGATCGGCGGCCCGTTCCTGCTGACGCTCAACCTCATGTTCGACCATTCGCAGTTCGAGATCCACAAGCGCGCGCAGATCCTGTCCGCACAGAAGGCGGCGGGCAGCTTCGCGGTCGAGGTCGGCAAGCAGATCGAGGAGATCGGCTGGGTGCTCGACGAGGCGAGCAACAGCCGGTTCGTCTCGGTCATTCCGACGATGTGGGTGTTTGGCCGCACCCGTGCCGAGGCGCGCGAGATGGCGGCGCGCGCCAAGCGGCTGTGGGAATCCGAGCCGCTGCCGTGGATGATGCAGGAGGAAAGTTACCTCAATCCGGTGCTGCTGCCGATGAGCCTGCCGTTCGGGCTCTATCCCGAGAAGCGCACGCTGCGCCTGCTGGAGCGCGACCTGAAGATGCCGGCGAAGGCCGCGGTTCTGATGGCGCCGGTGCAGGCCGACTTTCGCGGCGGCGGGCGACCGGCCCTGCTTTACGCGGGCCGCAAGGGCCAGCTCGTCACGCTCGACTTGTTCGATCCGCGGATCAACAACTACAATTTCATCGTCTCGGCCGAAAGCGGCGCGGGCAAGAGCTTCCTGCTCAACAATCTGTGCCAGCAATATTATGCGCAAGGCGCGCTCGTCCGGATCATCGATATCGGCGGCTCGTACCGCAAGCTCTGCACGCTCTGCTCGGGCCGCTACATCGACATCGGCGAGGAACGCCTCGTCCTCAATCCGTTCGACATGGGCTTCGCACTCGACGGCGACGATCGCCAGTCGGCGATCGCGATGGCGGTCGCGATCGTCGCCGAGATGGCCAACGCCGCGACCCGCAAGGGCGTCTCCACCTCGGAGTGGAACCTGCTGAAATCGGCGGTGCAGTGGACGATCGACGGCGGCCATGCCGAGGAGGGTATCGACGCGGTGCGCGCGTGGCTCGGCGCATACCCCGAATTCGCGGGCTCCGAGCTCGACCGGGTCGATCATCTCGTGCCGGTCGCGCGCGAGCTCGCCTTCAACCTGCGCGATTTCGGCTCGGACGGCGCCTATGGCCACTTCTTCAACGGCCCCTCGACCTTCGACATCTCCGCCGACGAGTTCGTCGTGCTCGAACTCGAGCGGCTGAAGTCGATGCCCGACCTGTTCAACGTCATCGTCATGGTAGTGGTGAACGCGGTCACCCAGGAACTCTATCTGTCGGCGCGCGACCGGCCGCGCTTCGTGCTGTGCGACGAGGCGGCGCAGTTCATGACGCGCAGCGACGGGCAGGACCTCAGCCGGCTCGCCGAGGCGTTCGGCCAAGGCTATCGCCGCGCGCGCAAATATCAGGGCAGCTTCGGGGTCGTCCTCCAGTCATTGAACGACCTGATGCTGTTCGGCGGCACCGGCCAGGTCATCCTTGAGAACGCCGCGACGCGCTTCCTCCTGCAGGGCTCGACCTACGACAAGGCGGTCGAGAACAAGGTCATCGACTATTCGGGGTTCGTCCTCGACCTGCTGAAGTCGGTCCGCAACCACAAGCCGCATTACAGCGAGGTGTTCATCGACAGCCCGCTCGGGCTGGGCGTCGCGCGGCTGGTGGTCGATCCGTTCAGCTACTGGATCAACACCTCCGCCCCCGACGAGGTCGCCGCCTTCGAGGCGCTCACCCGCGCCGGGCGATCGCCGCTCGAGGCGGTGTGCGAACTCGCCGGGGTCGATCCGGCGGAGATCCTTGGCCGGTCCGGCCACGCGACCGTTCATCCCATGGAGGCGCGCTGATGTTCCGCAAACCCCATCCCGACCAACTGCCGTTCGAGTGGAGCAAGGACGCGCAGATGGAGCGCATCATCGCGGCGCGGGTCGCGATCCGTGCCGAGCGCGAGGCGATCCGCTGGCGCGTCCGGCTCATCTGCATCGAGACGGTGATGATGGGGGCGCTCGTAATCGCGACCGGCTTCGCCAGCAGCCAGCCCGTCGCCAGAGTGTTGCGTGCGGCACTCTTCGTCGGCGGGGCGTGCCTCGGCAGCGGGCTGCTGCTGATCGCATTGTCGGCGGGCTGCAGCCTGCTGATCGCGCGCTTTCGCCGGTGGAGGGCGCGATGAGCGGGCACACCCTCGACGACTCCCTCGGGCGACTGGCCGACGATCTCGCCGCGATGGAAGCCGACGTCTATGGCATCGCCGCGCTCGGCCGCGAGATTGCCGGCATCGTCGACGCGCAGCAGCGCGCCGCACGGGCCCGATTGCACACGACCATCGCTGCCGCGATGCTCTTCGCATTCACCTCGGCGACTTCGGCGGCGATCGGGCTCGACAACACCGTTCCAGGTGCGATCGTCATCGGCGTTACCGCCGGGCTCGCCGCAGGCAGTTCGGCGCTGGTCAGGGGACCGGCTTCCGTCTTCCCAGGCCATGTCCGTGCCCGCATCCGCGCATGGTGGCGGCCATGAGCGGCATTCTTTCCGCCCGTCCCGGGCAGGGCGCGATACGCCTGCTGGTCGGCGCCCACGGATTGTTGCTCACCCAGTCGCTACTCCTCCTGCGCGGCCGCCTGGTCGCCGATGCCGCATGGCCGCTCGTCCTCGCCCTGACGCTGCTCGCCACCTTTTGCAGCGTCGCCGCGCTGCTCGGCGACGGCACCGATCATGAACGCCCATGGAGCCGTCGCGATGCACGCTGATGTCAGACCGACACTGCTGGCGTTCGGGCTC
>JBELMF010000043.1:0-21158 GCA_042096015.1 Sphingomonas sp. | reverse complement strand
AGCGAGGTCGGGAGAGGGGCGGTGCGCCACGGCTCCTGACTGCCCCTCTCCCCGACCCTCTCCCCGCAGGCGGGGAGAGGGAGAAGGTAAGAAACATGCTCCATTTTGAACTCGTCACGCCTGAGCGCCTCGTCCGCAGCGAGGACGTGTATATGGTCACCGTGCCCGGCACCGAGGGCGACTTCGGCGTGCTGGAAGGCCATGCGCCGCTGATGTCGACGATCCGCGACGGCGACCTGCTGGTGCAGCGTAGCGCCGGTGCCGCGCCGGAGACGATCGCGATCCGCGGTGGTTTCGCCGAGGTGAATGCCAAGGGGCTGACGGTGCTGGCGGAACACGCCGGCTGATCGTCTCGCCTCGTTGGTGAGTGAGGGAGCGCGGTCGCTTTGGAGCGGGCGCGCTTTTTCTTTGTCCTGGTCCCGTCACCCCGGACTTGATCCGGGGTCCCGCTGCCTGTTCGGCGGTTGAGAAGACGAAGCGGGATCCCGGCTCAAGGCCGGGATGACGAGGTGGGAGCAGGCTCGCTCCCTTTGCCGTTCGTGCCGAGCGCAGTCGGGGCACTGGCCGCTTGCGGTATCGCCCGTGGCTTGTCCCTCGACTGCGCTCGGGACGAACGGTGAGGGGCGGATCAGGCCGAGAAGCTGCGGCTCAGGAAGTCGGCGTAGATATCGGTGAGGAGGTGGAGGTCCGCGACCGCGACCGCTTCGTCCAGCTTGTGCATCGTCGCGTTGAGGAGGCCGAACTCGACGACAGGGCAGATCGCGGAGAGGAAGCGGGCGTCGCTGGTGCCGCCGGTGGTCGAGAGCTCAGGGACGAGGCCGGTTTGCGCCTCGATCGCCGCGGAGAGCGTGGCGGAGAGCGGGCCGGGCTGGGTGAGGAACGCCTCGCCCGAGACCTTGGGGGTGACCACTGCCTCGGCCGCGCGGCGGTGGACGATGTTGGCGATGCGCTCGGCCAATGCGTCACCCCGGTGCTGGTCGTTGAAGCGGATCGACAGGCGCGCGCTTGCCCTGGCCGGGATGACGTTGGTCGAGGGATTGCCGACGGTGATGTCGGTCACCTCGATGTTGGACGGCTGGAACCAGGCGTTGCCCTCGTCCAGCACGATGCCGTCGATCTCGGCCAGGGCGGCGATGAGGCGCGGGATCGGGTTGTCGGCAAGGTGGGGGTAGGCGACGTGGCCCTGCTTGCCGGGCACGTCGATCCAGATGTTGACCGAGCCTCGGCGGCCGATCTTGATCGTGTCGCCGAGGCGGGTGGCGGAGGTGGGTTCGCCGACGAGGCAGGCGTCGGGGGTGAGGCCGCGTTGCGCCATGCGCTCGATCAGCGCCACGGTGCCGTAGGTGGCGGGGCCTTCCTCGTCGCCGGTGATGATGAGGCTGGTGGTGCCGGGACCGTCGACGCGCGCGGCTGCGGCGACGAAGGCGGCGATGGCGCCTTTCATGTCCACCGCGCCGCGGCCGTAGAGCAGCTCGCCGCGCACCTCGGGGGCGAAGGGCGCACTGGTCCAGCCCTCCCCTGGAGGGACGACGTCGACATGGCCGGCGAAGGCAATGTGGGGGCCGCCGGTGCCGCGGACGGCGAGGAGGTTCTCGACCGGCCCGTCGGGCGCCTCGCCGGCGACGAAGCGGTCGACGGCGAAGCCGAGCGGGACCAGCGCGGCCTCCAGCACCTCGAACACCGGGCCGCGTGCCGGCGTCACGCTTTCGCAGGCGAGCAGCGCCGTCGCCAGCGCGAGGACGTCGGTCATTGGCGGGCGGGCTGCTCGAATTGCTCGATCACCCAATCCTCCTCCTGCGCGCCGGCGATCCAGTCCTGCATGAAGGGGTGAGTGAGGACGGCGCTGATGTACGCGCCGGCGAAGCGCGCGACGGGCAGCGAGTAAGTGATGATGCGGGTGCAGACGGGCGCGAACATGATATCCGCCGCGCCGAATTCACCGAACAAGAACTGGCCGTCGCCGCCCCAGCGCGCGCGGGCCTGCGCCCATAGCTCCATGATGCGGGTGAGGTCCGCCGCGACGGCCTCCGACGGGGGCTGGGCCGGGTAGATCTGACGGATGTTCATGCTGTGCTCGCGGCGCAGCGCGACGAAGCTGGAGTGCATTTCGGCAGCCATCGAGCGGGCCATGGCGCGCGCGGCCTCGTCCTCGGGCCAAAAACGGTCGCGGCCAACCTTGTCGGCAAGATAATCGACGATGGCGAGGCTGTCCCACACCACCGCCTCGCCGTCCCACAGGATCGGCACCTTGCCCGAGGAGGGGGCGAATTCAGCACCCTCGCGACGCTTGTCCCAATCCTGATCGTAGAGGGGCACGACCACTTCCTCGAACGGCAGGCCCGACTGTCGGCACGCGAGCCAGCCGCGCAGCGACCAGGAGGAATAGGCCTTGTTGCCGATGATCAGTTTCATGGACGAGGGGGGTAGAGCGCGGCGCGGCGGCGTGCAACATTCTCGCCGGGAAACGCAAAAGGGGGAGATCGTGATGGAGACGAACCGTCGGGGATTGCTGGGCGGCGCCGTGGCAGGAGCGGCGATGCTGGCGCCGGGTGCGGGGGCGGCGCAGACCGGCGACATGGCCAAGATCCGCCGCGCGGTCGAAGCCGGGCATGAGGAAGCGATCGCCCGGCTGCGCGCCTGGATCGCGCTTCCGTCGATCGCTGCCGAGAATCGCGACATGGACAAGGGCGCGGCACTGATGGCGCAGATGGCGCGCGACGCGGGGTTCCAGCAGGCGACGATCGTGCCGACCGACGGCGCGCCTGGCGTGTTCGCGACGATGGACAATGGCGCGGCCAAGACGCTGGGCCTCTATTTCATGTACGACGTGAAGCAGTTCGACCCAGCGGAATGGACCTCGCCCCCGCTGGAAGGGCGGATCGTCGACAAGCCCGGGCTCGGCAAGGTGCTGGTGGGACGCGGCGCAATCAACCAGAAGGGACCGGAAAGCGCGCTGCTCGCCGCCCTCCACGCCTTCAAGCGTGCCGGCGTCAAATTGCCGGTGAACCTCGTGCTGGTGGCGGAGGGCGAGGAGGAGATCGGCTCCCCGCATTTCACGCAGGTCGTACAGCGGCCGGAGGTGCTGGCCGCGCTCAAGAAGTGCAGCGGCGTGATCATCCCCGCGATGTGGCAGGATCCCACGACGGGCGATTTCACGATCAACCTGGGCGCCAAGGGGATCGTCGAACTCGAACTGATCGCCTCCGCCGAGAACTGGGATCGCGGGCCGACGCGCGACATCCATTCGAGCCAGAAGGCGATCATCGATGCGCCCGCCTGGCGGCTGGTGAAGGCGCTCGACACGTTGGTATCCGAGGACGGAAATACGCCGACGATCGACGGCTGGTTCGAGAAGGTCCGCCCGCTCACCGCGCGGGAGAAAGCGTTGATCGCGGAAAGCGCGCGGACACGGGATTCGGCGGACGCGCTGCGGCAGGCGGGCGTGAAGAAGTGGATCGGTGACGAAAGCTGGCAGGCGACGCTGGAGCGGCTGGCGGCGATGCCGACGGTCAATATCGAAGGCCTCGTCGCGGGCTATACCGGGCCGGGCGGCAAGACGATCCTGCCCGCCAAGGCGACGGCGAAGCTCGATTTTCGGCTGGTGCCGAACCAGACCTATGAGGATTGCGTCGCCAAGGTGAAGGCGCATCTGGCGAAGCGCGGGTTCGGCGACATCATCGTCAAGGTCGGCGGCGGCTATGACCCGACCGAGACGGCCGAGGAGTCGCCGCTGATCAAGGCCGAACGGGCCACGTGCGAGCGCGCCGGGGTGAAGACCTCGGTCTATCCGCGCCTGGCAGGAAGCTGGCCGGGCTATATCTTCACCGGCGCGCCGGTGTCGCTGCCCGCCGGGCAATTCGGCCTGGGACACGGCAGCGGGGCGCACGCACCGGACGAATATCTGCTGATCGAAAGCAGCAATCCCAAGGTGCTGGGCTATGACGCGGCGACGGTGGCGTTCGCGGACTTCCTGTACCAGATCGCGGCGGCGGGGTGATCGGCTGCATTCCTCCCCCTCCGGGGGAGGAATGGGTTCGCCTCAGCCGATCGCTTCGAGCACCGCGGCGCGGAGCTCGGGGATGCCCATGCCTTTTTCCGACGAGGTGGCGATGATCTCGGGATGCGCGGCGGGGCGCTTGCGCGCTTCGGCGATCGTGCGCTCGGTGACGTCCGCGAGTTCGGACGCCTTGATCTTGTCCGCCTTGGTCAGGACGATGCGGTAGCCGACGGCGGCCTTGTCGAGCATCTCGAGGATCTCGCGGTCGACGTCCTTGATGCCGTGGCGCGCGTCGATGAGGACGAGGGCGCGCTTCAGCACCTGACGCCCGCGCAGGAAATCGTTCACCAGGTAGCGCCACTTGCGGACCATGTCCTTGGGCGCCTTGGCGAAGCCGTAGCCGGGCATGTCGACGAGGCGGAACGTCAGCGGATCGCCGACGTCGAAGAAGTTCAGTTCCTGCGTGCGGCCGGGCGTGACGGAGGTGCGCGCCAGCGTCTTGCGGTTGGTGAGCGCGTTGATCAGTGACGATTTGCCGACGTTGGAGCGGCCGGCGAAGGCCACTTCCGGCACGATGGGAGCGGGGAGGTGCTCCAGCGCGGGGGCGGATTTGAGGAATTCGATTCGGCCGGCGAAGAGCTTGCGGGCGGCTTCCAACTCCTCTGCCGAGCGGGCGGTATCATCAGGGGAGGAGGGTTCAACAGACGGGGTCGCTTGCGGCGACTCCCCTCCACCGGTCGGCTGCGCCGAACGGTCCCCCTCCCCAAGCGGAGCTTGGGGAGGACTATTCGTCATTTCGCGGGGGCTTCCTTGAGGCCTGGGTGGCGGGCGTAGAGCAGCTTCTGCTGCAGGATCGTCAGCACGTTGGACGTGATCCAGTAGATCTGCAGGCCGACCGCGAAGGGCGCCATCACGAACATCAGCACCCAAGGCATCAGCGCGAAGATCTGCTTTTGCGCATCGTCCATCGGCGCCGGGTTCAGCTTGAACTGGAAGTACATCGAGATGCCGAGCAGGATCGGGATCACGCCGATCGCCAGGAACGAGGGCGGCGTAAAGGCGAGCAGGCCGAACAGGTTGACCGGCGTCAGCGGATCGGGCGCCGACAGATCCTTGATCCAGCCGACGAACGGCTGGTGGCGCATCTCGATCGTCAGCATCAGCATCTTATAGAGCGCGTAGAAGATCGGGATCTGGAGCAGGGTAGGGGCGCAGCCGGCGAGGGGGTTCACCTTCTCCGTCTTGTACAGCGCCATGATCTCCTGCTGCATCCGCGCCTTGTCGTCCTTGTAGCGCTCCTGAATGGCCTTCATCTTGGGTTGAACGGCGCGCATGTTGGCCATCGACTTGAACTGGCGCTGCGCGATCGGGAACATCAGCAGGCGGATCGTGAGCGTGAGCAGGATGATCGCCACGCCGAAATTGCCCAGATGGGTGAACAGCCAATCGAGATAATAGAAGATCGGCTTTTCGATCAGGCGGAACCAGCCCCAGTCGAGCGCATAATCGAGGCGCGGGGCGATGCCGCTGTCGGTGTATTTGTCGAGCAGGCGCACTTCCTTCGCGCCGGCGAAGAAGCGGGTCGTCTGGCTGATCTGGCGGCCCGGCTGGAGCAGCTGGGCGTTGGAAGTGTAATCGCCCTGATACGCCTTGTTGGCGCCGGCGCGGAACTGGCCGTCGAACGGGCGCGACTGATCGGGGATCAGCGCGGTGAGCCAGTATTTGTCGACGAAGCCGAGCCAGCCGCCGGTGGTGGAGAAAGACTTGGTGCCTTCGTCGACGTCGTCGTAATCGACGTCGTAATCGGCCTTGTCGTTGTGGACCGACATCGGGCCGACGTGGATCGTCCAGCTGTCCGGATCCTTGGACACGCCGGCGCGGTTGACGAGGCCGTAGGCGGCAACAGGCACCGCGCCGCGACCGCCGTTCGCCACCGTCTGCTTGATGTTGAACATATAGCCGTCGTCGACAGACAGCTCGATCGCGAAGCGCTGGCCCTGCGCATTAGCGGCGGTCAGCGTGACGGGCTTGCCCGGGGCGAGCAGCTGCGACGAGGCGGTCCATACGGTATCGCCAGAAGGTGGAGACAGGCCGTCGTCGCGCCAGCCGAAGCCGGCGAAATAAGCGCCTTCCGCGCCGGCCGGCGAGAGCAGGCGCACGGGGGGCGAATCCTTCGCCACCGTTTCCTTGTAGTTCTTCAGGACGAGGTCATCGATGCGCGCGCCCTTGAGGTTGATCGAGCCGTGCATCGTCGGCGTGTCGATCTGCACGCGCGGCGCCTCGCGCAGCACGGCGGCGCGATCGCGGACGGCGGCGGGCGAATCGGCGGTGGGATCAGCCTCGGGCTTGGGCAGGACCTTGGTCTTGCCGTCCTCGATCTTCGTCACCGGGGGATTGGCGGTCGGAAAGAACTTGTTCTGCAGCAAGGGCCAGCCGAACAGGATCAGCGCCGCGAGCACCGCGAAGAGCACGAAGTTCTGGTTTTCTTTATTCACGAGCGCCCAATTCCCTTATGGCACCGGATCATAGCCGTGCCCGCCCCATGGCCCGCAGCGCGCGATGCGCTTCGCGGCGAGCCAGGAACCCCGCGCTGCCCCATAGCGGCGAAGCGCCTCGATTGCATAGGCGGAACAGCTTGGCTGGTAGCGGCAGGTGGGTGGCAGGATCAGCGACGGCCCGAGCTGCCATCCGCGCGCGACGAGGATGAGCAGCCGGGCGATCATTTCACCACTTTCCGCAGCGCCTTCCCGAGCTCGGTGCGGAGCTGCGCGAAATCACGCTCGATCCCGCCCATGCGGCCGATCAGCACGTGATCGGCGCCGCGCACGCCCTGCTCGGGCAACAGCTCACGCGCCAAGGCGCGCAACCGGCGTTTCATCCGATTACGCACCACGGCGTTGCCGATCTTCTTGGTAACGGTGTAGCCGATGCGCATCGTCGCATCGCCATCGTCGCGGGGGCGCACCAGCAGCACGAAGCCCGGCATCGGCGCGCGCCGCCCCGCATTCGCCGCCAGGAAATCCCGGCGGCGGTTGAGGGTCTCGATTACGCCGACAGCTTCTTGCGACCGCGCGCACGACGCGCCCGGATCACCGCGCGGCCGCCGACCGTCGCCATCCGCGCACGGAAGCCGTGACGGCGTGCGCGCACCAGGTTGCTCGGCTGAAAGGTCCGCTTCATTGTTCATTCCCGAATCTAAATAATAAAGGCCGCCACGTGGGACGGCCCGAACGGGGTGCCGCATAGGTGAAGGTGCCGCTTTAGTCAACGCTGGCCCATCACGCGGTCTCGCGCGCGGCGTCGGAGCGCGCTGCGGCGACGCATGGCACGATCGACTAGGTTGCCGGTGCGCGGCCAGCGGCGCTTGAGGCGCGCCCAGCGCACCTGTGCGAGCCGCGAATTGCGCAGGATCAGGACCATGCCGCCCGCGAATAGGAAAATGCCACCGGGGCCGGGCAGCGGACCCATCACCGCCGCGCCGACCAGCAGCAGGACGCCAAGGACCAGCTGGAGGATTCGCAGGGCGGGGTGGCGGCTTCGCATGGGCGCGCATGTGGCGCTGGTGTGTTGCGGGTGCAAGACGGCTGGTGTTCTCTCGTCACCCGGGTCACCCCCGGGTTGACGAGCTTTGTGGGGTCAGATCGTCATCCCCATGAACGTACCGCTTCCCACCGCCCCCAAAGCAGGTAAGAACCATCGCGGGGAACAGGGGGGATGGATGGCAGCGATCGTCGCGACGGTGGCGTATCTCGGGCTGGAGGCGCGCGCCGTCGAGGTGCAGGTGCAGCTAATTCCCGGCCTGCCGGCGTTCAATGTGGTCGGGCTGGCCGACAAGGCCGTGGGCGAAAGCCGGGAGCGCGTCCGCGGCGCGATTGCGGCGATGGGGCTGGCGCTGCCGCCCAAGCGCATTGCGGTGAACCTGTCGCCGGCCGACCTCCCCAAGGAGGGATCGCATTTCGACCTGCCGGTAGCGCTCGGTCTGCTGGCGGCGATGGGGATCGTGGATGCCGAGGCGCTTGCCGATTACGTCATCGTCGGCGAGTTGACGCTCGATGGCCGGATTGCGCCCTCGCCGGGAGTGCTGCTGGCCGCCCTGCATGCGGCGGAAATCGGAAAAGGGCTGATCTGTCCGCAGGCGCAGGGCGCGGAGGCGGCCTGGAGCGGATCGATCGAGGTGCTGGCAGCGCCCGATCTCCTGTCCCTGATCAATCATCTCAAGGGACACGGGCTGCTCGCCGCGCCCGAGCCGGGCGACGTGGCCCCACCGGGCGCCGGCCCGGATCTGCGACAGGTACGCGGACAGGAGACGGCCAAACGCGCTTTGGAGATCGCCGCATCGGGCAATCACAACCTGCTGTTTGTCGGCCCGCCGGGATCGGGCAAGTCGCTGATGGCGTCGTGCCTGCCCGGCATCCTGCCGCCGCTTGATGCGGCCGAGGCGTTGGAAGTGTCGATGGTCCAGTCGGTCGCGGGAACGCTGGAGGGCGGGCGCCTGACCCGCACCCGTCCGTTCCGGGCGCCGCATCATTCGGCCTCCATGGCGGCGCTGACCGGCGGCGGGCTGAAGGTGCGCCCGGGCGAGGTCAGCATGGCGCATCTCGGCGTGCTGTTCCTCGACGAGCTGCCCGAGTTCCAGCGCGCCGTGCTCGATTCGCTGCGCCAGCCGCTGGAATCGGGCTCGGTCAGCGTGGCGCGGGCCAATGCCCAAGTGACCTTTCCGGCCCGCGTTCAGCTGGTGGCGGCGATGAACCCGTGCCGATGCGGGTATCTGGGCGATGCGGGGCTGGCTTGTGCGCGGGCGCCGAAATGTGCGGCCGATTATCAGGCGAAGGTATCGGGTCCGCTGCTCGACCGGATCGATCTGCACGTCGAGGTGCCGGCGGTAAGCGCTGCGGATCTGATGCTGGCCGCACCGGCGGAAGGGTCCGCGGAGGTTGCGGCGCGGGTGGCGGCGGCGCGCGCGATCCAGGCCGAACGCTATCGCGACGCAGCCATCCGGACCAACGCCGAGGCGGACGGTGCGCTGCTGGACCAGGTGGCGACGCCGGATGCGGCGGGGCGCACCCTGCTGGCGCAGGCCGCGGAGGCGATGCGCATGACCGCGCGGGGCTATACCCGCATCCTCAGGGTCGCGCGCACGATCGCGGACATGAGCGCAAGCGAGGCGGTGGGCCGGATCCACGTCGCCGAGGCGCTCAGTTACCGCCGGGCGCCGCCGCGTAGCTGAGGTGATCGCGGTGGCAGCGCGCGCGGGCGTCAGCTCGCCTGCCGCTGCTCGGGCGGCGTCGCGGGGTTGCCGGGCACTGCCAGCAGCCGCCGTTCCGCCAGCAGCCGGCGCGTGTTCGCCTCGCTCATCGGACGTCCGTAAAGATAGCCCTGGCCGCGTGTGCATCCGAGGGTGCGCAGCCGCGCCTCGATCTCCTGATCCTCGATGCCCTCCGCCGTGACGGGCAGGTTGAGACTGGCGCCCAGCCCGATGATCGCGCCGACGATCGCGGCGCTGTCCGGACTGTCGACCACCGACTGGACGAAGCCGCGGTCGATCTTGATCCGATCGAACGGCAGCGCGCGCAGATGGGCGAGGCTGGAATAGCCGGTGCCGAAATCATCAAGCGCGATGCAGATGCCCTGGTTCTTGAGGCTGCCGACGATCGATTGCGCCAGCGACAGGTTCTCGAACAGGGCGCTCTCGGTGATCTCGATCTCCAGCCGGTGCGCGGGGAAACCGGTTTCAAGCAGCAGCTTGATGATCTTCTGCGGCAGCCAGGCATCGCGCAGCTGCACGGGCGAAATGTTGATCGACAGGCTCAAGGCCGCGTCCCAATCACGCGCCGCAAGAAACGCCTGGCGCATCAGCGATAGGGACAGATCGGCGATCATGCCGGTCTGTTCGGCGATCGGGATGAAACGGTCCGGGCTGATCCAGCCGTGGACGGGATGCTCCCACCGGGCCAGGACCTCGAAGCCGAAGAGCTGGCCCGATACGAGATCGATCTGCGGCTCGAAATACGGCACGATCTGCCCCGCCGGGATAGCGGCGCGCAGGCCGTTTTCCAGCTCGTTGCGCGCGTGGAGCGCACGGGCCATCGCCGGATCGAACCAGCAGCTGCCGTTCCGCCCGGCGTCCTTCGCGGCATACATGGCAATGTCCGCGGCGCGCATGAGCGAATCGATCGAGCCGCGTTCGAGATCCGATCGGGCGATGCCGATCGATGCCGAGGTGTGGACCGTCGTGCCGCCGAGCTGCAGCGGCTGTGCAAGGCGGCTGAGCAGGCGTTCGACGATCCGCTGCACCACATCGGGGTCACCCGGATCGAACATGAAGGCGCAGGCGAACTCGTCGCCGCCCAGCCTGGCGGCGAGCGACACCGGCGGCAGTTCCGCGCTGATCTCGCTCGCCACGCGGGCGAGCAGCGCATCGCCGACCGCGTGCCCGTGCAGGTCGTTCACCGTCTTGAAGCGATCGAGGTCGATCATCAGCATGACCATAGCGCGCCGGCGACGCGCGGCCTCGTGCAGCATCGCGGATCCTTCCTCGACCAGGCTGCGCCGATTGAGGAAGCCGGTCAGCGGATCGCATCCCGCGATCGTCCGCGCCCGCTGGGTCTGACCGATATGGTGATCGAGCGCCTGCCGCAGTTCGCGATGCCGCCGCCAGCCCATCAGGATCAGCGCGATGTTGAGCAGCAGTGCGATGATCATCGTGCGGTTGAGTTGCTCGGCGGTACCGAACGCTTGCCGCAGGAGGCTGCTGGCAACCGCGCCCGCGATCGCGAGGAACAACAAGACGGCGATGCCGGTTACGATCCCCGCGGGCGTCAGGCGCCTGTCGCGGCGGGCAGGGGCCGCTGCATTGGGGGGCGTGTGATCGTCCATGTCGCCCCATTTTGCGCCGATTACATGTAAAAGGTGTTAATGGGCGTGCGCTTGCTCCTGTGCGTCTTTTGCGTTAGGGGCCCGCCCACGTTCCGTGTTGAACGCTGAAGACAAGCGCCCATGTGGTGCACGCTGGCCGGCGAGGTTTCGCCCGCCGGCGCTTTTGCGTTTGGGCGGTAGAAAGGAGTTTCGACGCGATGTTCGACAGTCTCAGCGATCGTCTTGGCGGCGTGTTCGACCGCCTGCGCGGTCGCGGCGCGCTGACCGAGGCTGACGTGCGGCAGGCGATGCGTGAAGTACGCATCGCGCTGCTCGAAGCGGACGTCGCGCTCCCCGTCGCGCGCCAGTTCGTGGACGATGCGACCGAGAAGGCGATCGGCCAGAACGTGCTGCGCTCGGTCACGCCGGGGCAGCAGGTCGTCAAGATCGTTCACGACGCGCTGGTCGCGATGCTCGGCGGGGACGATCCTGCCGCCGAGCTGAACCTCGGCGTCACGCCGCCGGCGGTGGTGATGATGGTCGGCCTGCAGGGCTCGGGCAAGACGACCACGACCGCAAAGATCGCCAAGCGGCTGTCGGGCGGGCAGCTGGGCAAGGATCGCAAGAAGGTGCTGATGGCGTCGCTCGACGTCAATCGCCCGGCGGCGCAGGAACAGCTCGCGACGCTGGGCAAGCAGGTCGAGGTGCAGACGCTGCCGATCGTCGCCGGGCAACAGCCGGTTGAGATCGCGCGGCGCGCGTTGCAGGCGGCGAAGCTGCAGGGCTTCGACGTGCTGATGCTCGACACGGCGGGGCGCCTCCACGTCGACCAGGCGCTGATGGACGAGATGAAGGCGGTGGCGGAGATCGCCACGCCGCAGGAAATCCTGCTCGTCGTCGACTCGTTGACCGGCCAGGACGCGGTCAACGTCGCGCAGAGCTTCTCCGAACAGGTGCCGCTGACCGGCGTGGTGCTGACCCGCATGGACGGCGATGCGCGCGGCGGTGCGGCGCTGTCGATGCGTGCCGTCACCGGCAAGCCGATCAAGTTCGCCGGCGTCGGCGAGAAGATGGACGCGCTGGAGGCGTTCCATGCCGAGCGCGTGGCCGGCCGCATCCTCGGCATGGGCGACGTCGTCAGCCTCGTCGAGAAGGCGGCGGAGTCGATCCAGCAGGAAGACGCCGAGCGCATGGCGGCGAAGCTGGCCAAGGGCCAGTTCGACATGGACGATTTGCGCGGGCAGCTGGCGCAGATGCGCCGCATGGGCGGGCTGGGCGCGCTCGCGGGCATGATCCCGGGGATGAAGAAGGCGCAGGCGGCGATGGCCAATGGTGCCGTCGACGAGCGCATCCTGCTGCGCATGGACGCGATGATCACGTCCATGACGCAGAAGGAGCGGAGCAAGCCCGAGCTGATCAACGCCAAGCGCAAGATCCGCATCGCGAAGGGCAGCGGCACGACCGTGCAGGACGTGAACAAGCTGCTGAAGATGCACCAGGAAATGTCCACCGCGATGAAGAAGATTCGCAAGATGGGCGGCATCAAGGGGATGCTGTCCATGCTGGGCAAGGGCGGTCCGGGCGGCGGCATGGCGGGCCTCGGCAATGCGCTGGGCGGGCCGGAACTGGGTGACATGCTGGGCAAGGCGGGCGGCAGCGGGCTGCCGGGCCTGCCCGGAGGCCTTGGCGGTCTGGGTGGCGGCGGCGCGCTGCCACCGGGATTTCCGAAGTTCAAGAAGTAACGTTTCTGATATCTAGAAGGAAGAACTACCAATGGCACTGAGCATTCGTCTGTCGCGTGGCGGCTCCAAGAAGCGTCCCTATTACCGCATCGTCGTGGCGGACGCGCGCAGCCCGCGCGACGGCAAGTTCATCGAGAAGATCGGCAACTACAACCCGCTGCTCGCCAAGGACGACGAGAAGCGCGTGGTGCTCAACGCCGAGCGTGCGAAGCACTGGCTGAGCAACGGCGCGCAGCCGACCGATCGCGTCGCGCGCTTCCTCGACGTTGCCGGCGTGCGTGAGCGCGCCGCGCGCAACAACCCGAAGAAGGCCGAGCCGGGCGAGAAGGCCAAGGAGCGCGCCGAGGAGCGGGCCGAGAAGCTGAAGGCCGCCGAGGAAGCGTCGCAGGCCGAGACCGAGTCGGTCATGGCGGCCGAGGTCGAGGCGGCGACCGAGTAAGCGGCACCGATCGGGTCATGGCGCGTTGCTTTCCCTTGAAAGGAGCTTGCCATGACTCACGATCCCGATCCCCGGACAGCTGCCGATGACGTCGAAGAGCCCGTCAGCAACGAAGGCGTCTCCGCGCCAGAGCCGGCGGAAGGCGCCGACGACGTCCCCCCCGGCGGCAAGAATTCCGCCGAGGGCTGAGCCTTCGGGCGAGCCGCGCGTCGTCCTGGCGGTGATCACCGGCGCGCATGGCATCGCCGGCGAGGTGAAGCTGAAGCTCTTCGCCGACGATGTCTCTTCCTATCGTTCGTTCAACGATGGCGCGCTGACGCTGAAGTCCGTCCGCGGCGTGATCGCACGCTTCGCCGAGGTCGCGGATCGCACCGCGGCCGAGGTGTTGCGGGGGACGGAGCTTACGGTACCGCGTTCGGCGCTGCCGCCGCTGGGCGAGGGCGAATATTATCATGCCGACCTGCTCGGGCTACCGGCGGTGTCGGATGCCGGCGAGGCGCTGGGGCAGGTCGTCGCGGTCGAGAATTTCGGCGCGGGCGACGTGATCGAGATCGAGCGGCCGACCGGCAAACGCTTCATGGTGCCGATGTCGGCGCAGGCGGTGCCGGAGTGGAGCGCCGAGCGGCTGGTGGTGGCGGCGGCGTTTGCCGAAGAATAGCAGCCGTTTCGGCTCTTGCAGTGGCGTTGCGTTTACCCTGCCGCCATTTCCGACTTGATCGGAATCCATGGTCCTCCGACTGCTTCCGAAAAAATAGCGAGCGACAGGGCCCACAGACAGATGGATTCCGGATCAAGTCGGGAATGACGTTGGGTGTGCGGATGCGCTGCCTGTAGAGTCTCAGCGCCGCAGCGGATGCCGTTCGCTCAGTTCGTTGCGGATCGTCGTCGCGGCCACGCCGGCTTGTCCCATGGCGTGGCTGATCTGGTCGAGCCCCCTCACCACGTCGCCGGCCGCATAGAGGCCCGGCAGCGTCGTGCGTTGGTGTTCGTCGGTGACGATGCAGCCGTCATCGGTGCCGCGCGCACCGGCGGCGAGCGCCAGCTCGGAGCGGATCTCGGAGCCGAGCGCGGGATAGACGCTGTCGAATGCGAGCCGCCCTCCGGCCGTATCGAAGGCCAGCCGATCGCCTTCGATCGCATAGCGGCCGCACGGGCCGTCGACCCGCACGACGCCGGCGGCGTCGAGGGCCGCGGCGCATTCCTCATCCAGCATATGCTCGGCATCGGGCGCGATCAGCGTCACGTCGCGGGTATAGCCGCGTAGAAACAAGGCTTCGCGCATCCCGTGTGTGCCGGTGCCGATCACGCCGACGCGACGGTCGGTCACCTCATAGCCGTCGCAGATCGGGCAGTAGCGCAGCCGCCCGGCCGCGAGCGCCTCGGCATGGAGCGCGTCGTCCATTGTGGGGCGGTTGTTCACCACGCCGGTGGCGAGCAGGACCGTGCGCGCCTCCAGCACGAGGGTGTCGGTGCGGACGGTGAAGGCATCGTCGTGCGGCTCGATCGCGGTGACGGTTGCGTCGTGCGAGCGGACGCCGAACGAGATGGCCTGTTCGCGCATCCGGGCGAGCAGCTCCTTTCCGCTGATCCCGCCCGGGAAGCCGGCATGATTGTGCGTGCAGGGGATCAGCGCTGCGCGGCTCGCGCCGCTGTCGAACAGCGCGATGTCGAGGTGGAAGCGGGCGAGATAGATGGCTGCGGTAAGCCCGGCCGGGCCGCCGCCGATGATGACGCAATCGTGCATGAGGGGCGGGACGTTTCGGGGGGAGTGTGGTTCCCGGCCTTTCTCACCCTGGGGTGACGGAGTGGGTGTGTTGACGGTTGCTGCTTAACCGGTAACCCTCGCCGTCAAAGGGGAAAGACCATGATCCGCGCGTTGACCGCTGCCTTGCTGCTCGCCACGCCTGGCGCCGTGCTGGCGCAGGCGGCGCCTGCGGTGCAGCCTGCCGCCTCGGTCGAAGCCATCGAGCCGCAGCTTACCGGCTATTTCGACGCCTGGATGAAACAGGCGCATGTCCCCGGCCTCGTCTATGGCGTGGTGAAGGACGGCAGGCTGGTGCTGGTGCGCGGGCTGGGCGTGCAGGACATTGCCACGAAAAAGCCCGTCACGGCGGACAGCCGTTTCCGCATCGCCTCCATGTCCAAGGCGTTCACCGCCATGGCGATCCTGAAGCTGCGCGACGCGGATCGCCTGTCGCTCGATGCGCCGGCCGAACGCTACGTGCCCGAGATGCGCGGCTGGAAATATCCCACGGCGGACAGCCGCCGGGTGCGGGTGGCGGATCTGCTCCACCACAATGCCGGCTATGTCGAGGACAACCCCTGGGGGGACCGGCAGCAGCCGCTGTCGGAAGCCGGGTTCACCGCGATGCTCAAGGCGGGCGTGCCCTTCGCGCAGGCGCCGGGGCTGCGGATGGAATATTCCAACCTAGGCTATGCGACGCTCGGGCGGATCGTCAGCAACGTATCTGGCATGCCGTACCAGGCGTATATCGGGCGGGAGATCATGGCGCCGCTGGGCATGACGGCGACCGGCTATGATGTCTTGAACGGGCCGCAGGACATGCGCGCGCTCGGTTATCGCTGGCAGGACGATGCCTGGGTGCGCGAGCCGGACATGGCCGACGGCGCGTTCGGCGCGATGGGCGGGGTGCAGACCAGCGCCAATGACTACTGGCGTTGGATCGCCTTCCTTCTTTCCGGCTGGCCGGCGCGCGACGATGCGGAGACCGGGCCCGTGAAGCGCGCGACGGTGCGTGAGATCGTCGAGGGGGCGAATTTCGTCAGCACGTCCGATCGTCCGCGCGTCCCCGGCGGGACGTGCCGGGTGGCGACCGCCTATGCGATGGGCTGGTCCGTGGTGAACGATTGCGACGTGGGGCGGATCGTCACGCATAGCGGCGGCTATCCGGGCTATGGCTCGATCGTGATGATGCTGCCGGATGCGGGCGTGGGGGTCTTCGCCTTCGCCAACCGCACCTATGCGGGGCCCGGGCGGCCGGTTTCCCAGGCGCTCTATGCGCTGCGGCAGGCCGGTCTGGCGCAGGAGCGTGCGGTGCCGGTGTCGGACGATCTGGCAAGGGCCTATGGCATCGCGAAGCAAGTGTGGCAGCGCGGCGATCCGGCGCGCGCGCCGCTCGCCAATAATGTCGTGCTCGATCGCGATCTGGCGCGGCGGCGCAAGGACATCGCGGACCTAAAGAAGCAGGTCGGCACGTGCCGCACCGATGCGGCGATCGTGCCGGTATCCGCAATGGAAGGGACGTTCACCTGGCCGTGCGCGAACGGCGCGGTGAACGGCCGGGTGCAGCGCGCGCCGACACCGGCGTTGAGTCTTCAGGTGTTGAGCTTTACCGCCGCCCCGTGACTTTCCATGCCACTGTCCTGACGCTCTATCCCGAGATGTTCCCCGGCCCGCTCGGCCATGCCATCGCCGGGCGCGCGCTGGCCGAGGGACGCTGGTCGCTCGATGCGGTCAACATCCGCGACTTCACTACCGATCGGCATCGCACCGTCGACGATACGCCCGCGGGCGGCGGCGCCGGCATGGTGCTGCGCGTCGACATCCTGGCGGCGGCGGTGGATGCGCAAGGAACCGGGCGCCCGGTGCTGGCGATGACGCCGCGCGGCAAGCCGCTCAGCCAGGCGCGGGTGCGCGAACTGGCGGCGGGGCCGGGCGCCGTCATCCTGTGCGGCCGGTTCGAGGGCTTCGACGAGCGGTTGTTCGAGGCGCGCGACATCGAGGAAGTGTCGATCGGTGATTATGTTCTCTCCGGCGGGGAGACGGCCGCGCTGGTGCTGCTCGATGCTTGCGTTCGGCTGCTTCCCGGCGTAATGGGCGCCGCTTCCAGCGGAGTCGAGGAAAGCCACGAAAGCGGCCTGCTCGAATATCCGCATTATACCCGACCGCAAGAGTGGGAAGGGCGCACGATCCCCGAAGTGCTGCGATCGGGGGATCATGCGAAGATCGCCGCCTGGCGCCAAAGCCGGGCGGAGGAAGATACACGGCTACGGCGGCCGGACCTTTGGGAGCGTCACATCGGCGCTCGGGTCGGTCGCCCTCTGGCGCGCGGCGACGATGTGGGAATGAAGTGATGAACCTGATCCAGCAGCTCGAGGCCGAGCAGATTGCGAAGCTGACCGCGAACAAGAAGATCCCCGAGTTCCGCCCGGGCGATACGCTGAAGGTCGGCGTGAAGGTGGTTGAGGGCGAGCGTACCCGCGTCCAGAACTACGAAGGCGTGTGCATCGCGCGTTCGAACAAGGGCATGGGCTCGTCGTTCACCGTCCGCAAGATCTCGTTCGGTGAGGGCGTCGAGCGCGTCTTCCCGCTGTACTCGCCGAACATCGATTCGATCGATGTGGTGCGCAAGGGCGCGGTGCGTCGTGCGAAGCTGTACTACCTGCGTGGTCGTACCGGCAAGTCGGCGCGTATTGCCGAGCGCCGCGACAATCGTCCAGCGAAGGCGGAAGCCGCCGAGTAAGCGCGCCGATCGCGTGTTTTCGAAAGGGCGTCGGCAGGAAGCTGCCGGCGCCCTTTCTTCATGTCCGTCGCCCGGCGCCGCGCGCGTCATCATTGTCCGGCGCGGACGATCTCCACGATCCGGTCGCCGGCCTCGACGCGATCGGCCTCGACATCGAAATAGCCGAAGCATTCCCCGCGCCGGAACAGGCGGACGCCGAGCCCGGTGGCGAGTTCGCGCAGCGGCCGGCCGATGTACTCCGCGGTGGCGTCGCGTTCGCGCAGCGCAACACGGCCGTGCGAGGCGGCAAGGTCGGTCAGATATTCCGCAACATGGGGGCCGCTGGTGGAGCCGGCCAGCAACAGGCCGGCAAAGCTTGCCGGGTTGATGACCACGTCTGCGCCGGCCTGGCGGGCCAGCGGCTCATTGTCATCGGATCGGATCACGGCGCTGATGCGAAGCCGTTCAGACAGGCGCCGTGCCGTCAACACGATGAGGATCGTCGTGTCGTCGCGGCCGGCGGACACCATCAGCGTCGCGGCACGTTCGATCCGGGCGATCTCCAGCGTCTGATCGCGCGTGGCATCGCCGTCGAGGACCACCGCGCCGCATTCCTCGGCATGGTCCAGCGCATCGCGATTACGGTCGATCACGACGATGGTCGCGGGGTCGACATTGCGACGAATAAGCTCGCGCAACGCCTCGGTGCCGCTGGTGCCGTAGCCGGCGATCACGACATGGCCGGTCAGCTGCCGCTGGATCACGCGCATGCGCCACCTCTGCCAGGTGCGCCGGAGCAGGAAATCATAGGCGGTTCCCAGAAAGATCAGCCACACAAACAGGCGGATCGGCGTCACCACGAACGTGTCGAACAGCCGTGCGCTGTCCGTCACCGGCACGATGTCGCCATAGCCCACCGTGGTGACGGTGATCATGGTGAAATAGAGCACGTCGATGAAGTTGATGTGCCCGTCGATATTGTCGCGAAGGCCCTCGCGATCGAACCAGTGCCCACTGAGCGCGATGCCCACCAGCGCCAGCGCAAGCAGGACGCGCAACGCGAGGCTCGCCCAATCGGGCAGACCGCTGCGGCGGCGCAGGTGGAGGTCTTTGGCCTGGTTCAGACGCATCGGGGGAAGCGTAGCGGGTTGGTGGGCGTGAAGTCGAGGCCGGCGTGACGAGGCGCTTTGCGCTTCGTTCGCCACACGGCTAACCCACCTCCTTAACATCAGCCGGGACGAGTGAATGCGGATATGGATGGCGGCGATCGGAGCGGGCGCAATGATCTGTGCGGCAAGCGTTTTGGCTGAGCCGGCGGCACCGGCCGCGAAGCTGACGCTGGAACGGGTGTTCGCCAGCCCGGACCTGGGCGGCGCCCAGCCGCAGGCGTTGCGGCTGTCGCCGGATGGAACGCTGCTCACGTCCGTTCGGCCGCGGGAGGACGAGCGGACGCGGTTCGACCTGTGGGCGATGGATACGCGAACCGGAACATGGCGGATGCTGGTCGATTCGAAAAAGGTCGGCAGCGGCGCCGAGCTTTCCGAAGCCGAGAAGATGCAGCGCGAGCGTGATCGATCGAAGACGGGCAAGACCGGCATCCTCGACTATGACTGGGCGCCAGACGGCAAATCGATACTGGTGCCGATCGACGGCGAGTTGTTCGTCGCCACCCTCGACGGCAACGTGCGCCGGCTGGCGGGCACGAAGGGGGCGTTGAACCCGGAAATCTCGCCAAGGGGCGGGCATGTCAGCTTCGTGCGCGATCAGAACCTGTGGGTCGGAACGGCGGATGGCACGGCAGCGGCGATCACGCGGGAGGGCGCCGGGCCTGTCCACTTCGGAGAGGCCGAGTTCGTCGCGCAGGAGGAAATGGGAAGGCGCACCGGTTACTGGTGGTCCCCGGACGACAAGCTGATCGCGGTCGAACGCTTCGACGAAACGCCGGTGCGCGTCTTCACCCGCGCGTCGATCGGCGCGACCGGCACGAGCATCTATGAGCAGCGCTATCCCGCTGCCGGAACGCCCAACGTGCTGGTCGATCTGTACATCATGAAGCCCGACGGGTCGGGGCAGGTGAAGGTCGATCTCGGCGCTGACCGCGACATCTATCTTGCGCGGGTGGATTGGACGCCGGACGGCTCCGCGCTGCTGGTGCAGCGCCAGTCACGTGACCAGCGCACGCTCGACATGCTGGTGGTCGATCCGGCGACCGGCGCGTCGAAGGTGATGTTCACCGAAACGGCGCGGGACAAGAGCTGGATCAACCTGACCGATGCCTATCGGCCGCTGAAGGACGGCAGCCTTATCTGGCGATCGGAGCGGGATGGCTTCGGCCACCTGTACCGCTGGAAAGCGGGCAGCTGGACCCAGCTGACCAAGGGTGACTGGGCGGTCGACACGTTGGTCGCGGTGGACGAGGCCGCCGGCAAGATCTTCTTCACCGGCAATCGCGACGGGGTGCTGGAGCGCCATCTCTACGCGCTGGATCTTGACCGGCCCGAGGCAGTGACCCGGCTCGACGAGGCGGGATGGTGCCTGGCGGGCGCGGCGGCGGACGGGCAGGGGACGCGTTTCATCCTGTCCCGCTCCAACCCCAGCCAGCCCAAGCAGACCTACCTTGCCGATGCGACCGGCAAGCGCATCGCCTGGGTGACGGAAAATGCGCTCGCGGCGGATCATCCCTATGCGCCCTATCTGCCGCTCCATCGCCCGACGCAGTTCGGCACGATCAAGGCAGCCGACGGCACCACGCTCCACTGGCAAATGATCACGCCGGTGCTGGAGAGGGGGAAGCGCTACCCTGTGTTCTTCATGCATTACGGCGGGCCGCACAGCCAGGATGTGGCGCGCGACTGGCCCGGCAACATGCCGCTGCGCCAGTATCTGGTGCAGCAGGGCTGGATCTTCTTCCAGATCGACAATCGCGGCTCGTACAATCGCGGCAAGGCGTTCGAGGACGCGATCTGGCACGCGATGGGCTCAGTCGAGGTGGAGGACCAGCTTGCCGGGGCGGCCTATCTGAAGACACTGCCCTTCGTCGATGCGTCGAAGATCGCCACCTACGGCTGGTCATACGGCGGCTATATGACGCTGAAGATGCTGGAGCAGCATCCCGGCGTCTTCGCGGCCGGCATCTCGGGCGCGCCGGTGACCGATTGGGCCCTGTACGACACGCATTATACCGAGCGCTACATGGGTGATCCGGTGCGCGACGCAGCTGCCTATACCGCATCGAGCGCGTTGCCCGATGCGACCAGGATCAGCGATCCGCTGCTGATCATGCACGGCATGGCGGACGACAATGTGTTCCTCGACAACACGACGGCGTTCGCGGCCAGGATGCAGGCGGCGGACAAGCCGTTCGAGATGATGCTGTATCCAGGCAAGACGCACGGCGCGGTGCGCGACGTGCATCCGTGGACAACGATGCTGGAGTTTCTGGACCGGCATGTGAAGAACAAGGCTGCGCAATAACACCTCGTCACCCCGGACTTGATTCGGGGTCCCGCTTCTTCTGCTGCCGACGGGCAAGGCAGCGGGACCCCGGCTCAACGCCGGGGTGACGGGTAGAGGACGCAAAGTGGCGCCAAGCAAAGCTTTGTTGGCAGAATCTTTCGCGCGGGCGTAAGGCGCGCGCGCATTACGAGGTGAAGGACGGGTTG
>JBELMF010000042.1:0-21231 GCA_042096015.1 Sphingomonas sp. | reverse complement strand
CACCGATCATCGCCTTCAGCGTCTCGACGGCTTCGGGGGTGATCGGGCCGAGCTTGGCGATGCGGTGCAGGATCTCGGGCTGCGCCGCATCGGGCAACAGTTCGAGCACCTGCGCACCGACCGCGGGATCCAGGTTGGCGATCAGCAACGCCGCAACCTGCGGATGCTCCTTCTCGATCATCGCGGCGATATCGGTCGCGTCGAGCCAATCGAGCAGTTCGATCTCGCACGCCGCCTCGGGCGGGGTGATCCGGGCGAGCACGCTTTCCGCCTTCTCCTGCCCCAGCGCGCGGTGCATCACCGCCTCGATCTTGGGCTTGGGATCGAAGGTGATCCCGGTGCGCTCGCGGGCGCGGCCGACGAAATCGTCGAGCACGCCCTCCACGTCCGCCTCACTGACGTCGGCGACGGTGTACATCGCGCGGCCGAGCTCGCGGACCTCGTCAGGCTCCAGCTTCTGGAGGATCGCCGCGGCCTCGTCCTCGCCGACCAGCATCATCAGCACCGCGGCACGCTCAGTGCCGGTGAAGGTGCGTAGCGCCACGTCGCTCACTGCGCGGTCGCCTTCATCATGTCGCGGACGGCGAGCGCCGCGCGGGCGGGGTTGTCGCGGGTGAAGCCGCGCACCTTGCCGATCCGCTCGTCATAATTGCGGCTTGCCTCGATCTCGTCGAGCGTCACCGGCGGGGCGACGGCGATCGTGCCGGGCATGCCGCCCTCGCCTTCCTCGCTTGATCCCTCGCCATCGGCGCCGCCGATCGCGCGACCGAACGCCGGACGGGCGGCGGCGTCCACGTCTTCCTTTTTCTTCATCAGCGCCTTGGCGAGCGGACGCACGCCGAGCAGCAGGACGAGAAGCGCGATGACGATGGCGGTGACGTTGCGGGCGACCACCGGCAGCCAGCTGTTGTCATACCATGCCGGCCCGTCGCTGCCCGCCTCCGCCTCGCCGGCAAACTTGCGGCTGATCACCGTCACCTGGTCGTTGCGCGCCTGATCGTAGCCGACCGCCGAACGGACCAGCTCCGTGATCTGGTTGATCTCCATCGCGGTGCGCTTGCCCTTCTCCGGCTCGCGCAGGAGCACGGCCACGGAGAGCCGCTTGACCCCCCCGGGCGCGGCACGCGTGACGGACACTTCGCGGCCGAGATCATAGGATCGAGCGAACTGGTCGGACTGCTTGTTGGGGTTGGGCGCGGGGCCGCCGGGAACGGCCTGGACCGGGCGGCCATCGGCGCCGAGCGCAGCCTGCGGCTGCTGCAGCGTGGCCGCGGGCGGCGGCGTGTTGCTGAGCGCGCCCGGGATGCCGCCGGGCGCACCATCCGCACCAGCCTGCGTGCCGGTCCACTGGCCGGTCTCGGCGCGCAGCGCGCCTTCCTTGTCGTAGCTTTCGCGGGTCGCCTGCGTTTCGTCCATGTTGACGTCGGCCTGCACCTCGGCGGTGAAGTTGCCGGCACCGACCAAAGGCGTCAGCAGCTGCATCAGCTGCTGGCGGTACTTGTCCTCGACCTGGCGCTGGAGCGCGATGCGCTGCTCGCTGCCGCTCTGGCCCATGCCGCCGGGCTTGGACAGGAGCCCGCCCATCTGATCGACGATCGTCACCGCCTCCGGCTTCATGCCGGGAACGGACGAGGCGACAAGGTTGATGATCGACTGGACCTGCGCCTCGCTCAGCGCACGGCCGCCCTGCAGCTTCACCACCACGGAGGCGCTAGGCTGGGCATTGTCGCGCACGAACACGCTGGCTTCGGGCATGGCGAGATGGACGCGCGCCTCGGTGACGACGTCGATCTCCTGGATCGAGCGGGCGAGTTCGGTCTCGCGCGCCTGGCGCAGCCGCTCGCCCTCGACGGCGCGGCTGACGCCCATCGGCAGCTGGTCGAGGATCGCATAGCCACCCGGCGCCGCCTTGGGCAGGCCCTGGCCGGCAAGCAGCAGGCGCGCGCGGGAATAATCCTCCTCGTTGACGGTGACCGAGTCAGTCGCCTCCTCGATCTGGCTGTCGATGCTCGCCGCAGTCAGGGCGGAGGTGACCGCCGCCTTGTCGGCATCGGGCAGGCCCGAATAGAGCGTCTTCTGGGGCGCGCCGGACAGCGCGGACCAGGCGAGCGCGGAGGCGCCGATCAGGCTGACCATCAGCGCCATCGGGCCGGCACGGCGGACGGCCGGCTGGGCGAGGACACCCTGGATCTGCTTCAGCGGATTGGCGAACCGCTCCGGGATGACGGCGTTCGAAGGGGCAAGTGCGTTAGCCATGTCAGACCGGCATGCTCATGATGTCCTTGTACGCGGACAGGATCTTGTTGCGGACCTGCATCGTCGCCTCGAAGCCGACCGACGCCTCCTGGCGGGCAAGCATCACCTTGGCGATGTCCACCGTTTCGCCGCGTTCATAGGCTTCGGACAGCGCCGACGCCTTGTTCTGCTGCGCGTTGACCGACTGGATTGCGGTTTCCATCGTCGCGGCGAAGCTGCCCGCCTGCTGCGCGCCGGACGTGGGCGCACTCTGGGCCGTCGCAACGGTCGTGTTCGCGCGGCTCAGCGCGGCATTGCGTTCCAGGATCTGCGCACGCAGCGCCATCACCCGGTCGATCCCGCCTACACCACCAACACCGCTCATGCCGTCAGTCTCCGATCATGCGGCGCGGCGATCTCCTCGCCCTGTTCACGCGCCTTCGCGAGACGGTAACGCAAGGTTCGTTCCGAAATGCCGAGGCGGCGGGCGGTCTCGATACGATTTCCGCCGCAGGCCTTCAGCGTCTCGCGGATCGCGGCGAATTCCGAAAGCTGGACGACCGCGCCCAGGGTAGCCGGCTCGTTGGCGAAGACGGCCGGACGCGGCGCGCTGGCGCGGTCGAAAACTATGTGGTCGGCCTCGATCGTGTCGCCACCGCAGAAGAGCAATGCGCGCTGGATGACGTTTTCGAGTTCGCGCACGTTACCTGGCCAGTCGTGGCCGGCCAGCTTGGCGATCGCCTCGTGCGAGGGCCAGGGTACCACCTGGCGGTTGCCCGAGTGGCGCAGGATCATCGTTGCCGCGAGCGCGGGCACGTCCTGCGCGCGCTCGGCGAGAGCGCGGGTGGTGAGCGGGAAGACCGAAAGGCGGTAATAGAGGTCGGCGCGGAAGCGGCCAGCGGCGACCTCCTCCTGCAGATCGCGGTTGGCGCAGGCGACGACACGGACGTCGATCGGCACCGGGTGAGTCGCGCCGATCGGCACCACTTCGCGCTCCTGGAGGACGCGCAGCAGCTTCGCCTGCAGCGGCAGCGGCATCTCGGCGATCTCGTCGAGCACGATCGTGCCGCCATTGGCCGCGCGGAAGAAACCGTCGCCGGCCGAGGAGGCACCGGTGTAGCTGCCCTTCACATGGCCGAACAGCATCGCCTCGAGCATCGTCTCGGGGAGCGCGGCGCAGTTGATGGCGATGAATGGCCCGTCGCGGCGGTTCGAATTGCGGTGGATCGCGCGGGCGAGCACTTCCTTGCCGGTGCCGGTGGGGCCGTTGATCAGCACGGTGATGTCCGCTTCCGCCACCCGCTCGGCCAGCGCAAACAGCGCCAGCGTCTCGGGATCGGCAGCGGTCGGCAGCTCGGGGCCGCCGGCGAGCGCGCGGACGAAGGCGTTGCCGACCACGGAATCGGCGTGGTCGAAGGTCAGCCGCGCCGGCGCACCGTCACGAAACGGCACCACTTGCCGTGGCCCCCGCGCCAGCACCACGGTGCGCGACGGCACCGGCGACCCCTCCCCCTCGGTGACCAGAAAAGCCGTGTCGGGCTGCGGGCGATTGCCCGGCTTATCAAGGCTGAAGCCCTGCGCGCGGAGCGATGAAACCAGAGCGACATGGGTATCGGCGACGGTCATTGACGGAACGATCGAGCGCAAAACTTCCTCCCTGCGGAATGCCTTCGTTCCTATCGGTTAGATGGTTAACGACCTGTTGAACCGGCAGCTTGCCGGCAGAATATTTCCGGGCGCGTGTCCCCGTGCACACACATAAGCGGGCGCACGAGTGCGTGCGCGATCACGCGCATGCGGCCGAGGGGCAAGCTCTTGCCGCCGTCGGCAAACAACCGGCTAAATCTTGCCGGTTGCCGGCCGTTTGAAGCGGCGACGGATCGACGCCCGACCAGGGGGGCACCGGTTTTCGTCGAATCACTCGGAGACCAAGCTCATGACCGTTATCGCCTCCAACACCTCGGCATTGCGCGCCGCCAACGCGTCGACCAGTGCCAATCGCGGGCTGTCGACCGCGATGGAGCGCCTGTCGACCGGCAAGCGCATCAACTCCGCCAAGGACGACGCCGCCGGCCTCGCCATCAGCAGCTCGATGACCGCGCAGATCCGCGGCATGAACCAGGGCGTGCGCAACGCCAATGACGGCATCAGCCTGGCCCAGACCGCCGAGGGCGCGCTCGACGAGGTCAGCAACATGCTGCAGCGCATGCGCGAGCTGAGCGTGCAGTCGGAGAACGGCACCTATTCGGCCGACGACAAGAAGAACATCTACACCGAGCAGAACGCGCTCGCCGACCAGATCCGCTCGGTCCTGAAGAACACCAAGTTCAACGGGACGGAGCTGTTCACCGGCGGCGCGACGGCCGGTGCGGCCAAGTCGGTCACCATCCAGGCCGGTGCCAATGCCAGCGACACGATCGCGATCAGCATCGACGATCTCGACAACAACGCTGCCGCCAACGCGCTGTCGGTCGTCGTCGATCTCGGCGCCACACCGAACGGCATGGCCGGCGATTCGGCCGCGGCGACCCCGGTCGTCCCGACCATCGCGAACTTCGACGATGCGTTGAAGCAGGTCGCCAGCGTGCGGGCGGGCCTCGGCGCGATCCAGAACCGGCTGGAAAGCGCGGTCAACAACCTCACCAGCAACGCGACCAACCTGTCCGACGCGCGCAGCCGGATCGAGGATGCGGACTTCTCCGCGGAATCGACCAACCTCGCCAAGGCGCAGATCCTGAACCAGGCCTCCACCGCGATGCTGGCCCAGGCCAACCAGTCGCAGCAGGGTGTGCTGCGACTGCTCGGCTAAGCGCCGAACGGAGCCGGCGCCGCCCCCCTTTTGGGTGTCGGCTCCGTCGTCCCCGTCCGGGGTTGCCGGACGAACGGAGAGCCCCGGCGGCCGCACGGCCCGCCGGGGCTTTTTGCGTTCAACCGCCCGGCGCGGTGCGAAAAACCACTAAAGCGTCGTCCGCTCCAGCCGTTTGCACGGGCGGTATCCGGATTGTCGCCACGGGGGCGGCGCAGGGATGCCGGACTTCGGAGACATCACGTGACCGTTATCGGAAGCAACATCTCGTCGCTGCGCGCCAGCAACGCATCGGCCAAGGCGCAGGACGCCCTTTCGACCGCCATGGAGCGCCTGTCGACCGGCAAGCGCATCAACTCCGCCAAGGACGACGCCGCCGGCCTCGCCATCGCCAGTTCGATGACCTCGCAGATCCGCGGCATGAACCAGGGCATCCGCAACGCCAATGACGGCATCAGCCTGGCGCAGACCGCCGAAGGCGCGCTCGACGAAGTGACCAACATGCTGCAGCGCATGCGCGAGCTCGAGGTCCAGAAGGACAACGGCACCTATTCGACCACCGACGTGGCGAACATCAAGGCCGAGCAGGACGCGCTCGCGGCGCAGATCACCAGCGTGGTCAGCAACACCGAATTCAACGGCAAGAAGCTGTTCACCGGCGCGAACGCCACGATCTCGATCCAGGCGGGCGCCAATGCCAGCGATACCGTGACGATGAACATGACCGACCTATCGACCGACACCGATCTCGCAGCGGTCGTCACCGGCGGCGAATCGGTCGCGGCCGCGACGCTGACGCAATATGACACGGCGATCGCCAAGGTTGCGACGACCCGCGCGGGTCTCGGTGCGGCGCAGAACCGCCTCGAGAGCGCGGTGAACAACCTCACCAGCAACGCGACGAACCTCAGCGACGCGCGCAGCCGGATCGAGGATGCCGACTTCTCGGCGGAATCCACCAATCTCGCCAAGGCGCAGATCCTGAGCCAGGCGTCGACCGCGATGCTGAGCCAGGCCAACCAGTCGCAGCAGGGCGTGCTCAAGCTGCTCGGCTAAATGCCACAGCGGCTCCGGCCCCGCCCCCGCGCCTTGGGGGTTGGAGCCGACAGGAGAGGCCCCGGCAGCACATGGCTGGCGGGGCCTTCGCGCGTCTGGACGCGGAAAAAGCGTTAAAGAAGCGCCCGCACCGGCCGTTTGATGGGATGAGTGGCCGAGCCGACGCCTTGGGGGCAGCGGACCGACGGTCAACAATCGGAGACCTTCAGTGACCGTCATCGGAAGCAACATCTCGTCGCTGCGCGCCAGCAACGCATCGGCCAAGGCGCAGGACGCCCTCTCGACCGCCATGGAACGCCTGTCGACCGGCAAGCGCATCAACTCGGCCAAGGACGACGCCGCCGGCCTCGCCATCGCCAGCTCGATGACCTCGCAGATCCGCGGCATGAACCAGGGTATCCGCAACGCCAATGACGGCATCTCGATGGCGCAGACCGCAGAAGGCGCGCTGGACGAAGTGACCAACATGCTCCAGCGCATGCGCGAACTGACCGTACAGTCGCAGAACGGCACCTATTCGGACACCGACAAGACCAACATCAAGTCCGAGATGACCGCGCTGAGCGCGCAGATCGGCAGCGTGCTGACCAACACCGAATTCAACGGCAAGAAGCTGTTCACCGGCGCCAATGCCTCGGTCACGATCCAGGCCGGCGCGAATGCAAGCGACACGGTGACCATGTCGTTCGGCCAGCTGGGCGCCGCCGGCGATGCGATCACCACCGCGCGGGCGGTGGACGTGACGGTCGCCGATGCCGGCACCGCGGGCACCGACGATTACCTCACCAAGTTCGACGATGCGCTGGCGCAGGTCGCGACGGCGCGCTCGGGCCTGGGTGCGGCGCAGAACCGGCTGGAGAGCGCGGTCAACAACCTCACCAGCAACGCCACCAACCTGTCGGACGCGCGCAGCCGCATCGAGGACGCCGACTTCTCCGCGGAATCGACCAACCTCGCCAAGGCGCAGATCCTCAGCCAGGCGTCGACCGCAATGCTGAGCCAGGCCAATCAGTCGCAGCAGGGCGTGCTCAAGCTGCTCGGTTAATCGCCTCCTTCGTTCGTAGGGAAGCGATCCGAACACCAAGCCCCGGCAGCCGATCGGCCGCCGGGGCTTTTCTGTTGAGCGAAATCGCTAAAGTCCGGCGGCAATCGGTCGTTTGATGGTGCGGACAGCAGGGCCAACCGCTTGGGGGCGGCGGCCCCCCACGATCACTCGGAGCCACCATCATGACCGTCATCGGAAGCAACATCTCGTCGCTGCGAGCCTCGAACGCATCGGCCAAGGCCAACGACGCCCTGTCGACTGCGATGGAGCGCCTGTCGACCGGCAAGCGCATCAACTCGGCCAAGGACGATGCCGCGGGGCTCGCGATCGCCAGTTCGATGACCGCGCAGATCCGCGGCATGAACCAGGGCATCCGCAACGCCAATGACGGCATCTCGATGGCGCAGACTGCGGAAGGCGCGCTGGACGAAGTCAGCAACATGCTGCAGCGCATGCGTGAGCTGCGCGTCCAGTCGGAGAACGGCACCTACTCCACCGCCGACAAGCAGAACATCTACGCCGAGCAGAATGCGCTCGCCGACCAGATCCGCTCGGTCGTCCAGAACACCAAGTTCAACGGCACGGAGCTGTTCACCGGCGACGCCGGCGATGCCCGCGAAGTCACCATACAGGCCGGTGCGAATGCGTCGGACACGGTTACGCTCAGCATCGACAATCTGACGTCGGACACCGATAACGCGCTGGCGCTGGTCGTCGACTTCGACACCGATCTTGGCATGGTCGGGGATTCCGCCGACGCCACCACGCCGGTGGTGCCTTCGATTGCCGCCTTCGACAATGCGCTGAAGCAGATCGCCACGGTACGTGCGGGCCTTGGTGCCTCCCAGAACCGGCTGGAGAGCGCGGTTAATAACCTGACCAGCAACGCCACCAACCTGTCCGACGCGCGCAGCCGCATCGAGGACGCCGACTTCTCCGCGGAATCGACCAACCTCGCCAAGGCGCAGATCCTCAGCCAAGCGTCGACCGCAATGCTGAGCCAGGCCAACCAGTCGCAGCAGGGCGTGCTCAAGCTGCTCGGCTAAAGTCGGCGGCGGTAGGCTGATGCCTGCCTCCACCGTTCGTGCCGAGCGAAGTCGAGACACTCGACGCCGCATCCGGGGTATGTCCCTCGACGCTGCTCGGCACGAACGTCAGGTGAAAAGCGTGAAGCCCCGACCACCCGATGGTGGGCGGGGCTTTTCGTTACATGCCGTTCAGCATCTCGAGATGATGCTGCACGACCGGCGCAACCTGCGCTGCGACCGCCTTCAAGGGAGCGGCCGTGCCGTTCGCGGCATAGCCCTGGTGCAGCGCCAGCGCCTTCTGATGCGCGGTCTTCTGCTGCGTCACGTAGAGCCGATCACGTGCGTCGCCGCTAGCCTGGCGCAGCTGGCCCATCATGCGCGACTGTTCCGGCTCCAGCTTCGGCGGCGGCGGGGTGAGACCGGACTGCTTCGCCGCGGCCTTCACGTCGTTCGTGCTCTTCGTGTGATCGGTAACCATCATCTGCGCGAACTGGCGGATCTTCTCGTTCTTCGAGCTTTCCAGCATGAGCTTGCTCGACGTGCGCTCATACAGGTCACTCGCACCGGCCTTGGCGACATAGTCCGCAGGCGCCATGGTCTGCGCGACGGCAGGCGCGGCAATGACGATGCCGGCGGCCAGGGCGAAATTGGATAATGCTTTCACGTGCTTCCTCCATCCGGATTACGCATGTCGGCGCGGAAAGAACTTCCCGTGCCGCATCCGTTGCTTGCCGAACAATGGCGCCGTGCCGCAGTTCCGTTATGGGCGCCCATCCTGATATGGATCAGGCAGTTTCCAAAACACGATAATCGATCGGCTTGAAGCTGCCGCCGTTGGACGAATAGGCCGAGCAGGCAGTGAGGCCGATGACGAGGTCCATTGCGGCGCGGAACACGATCTTGTCGCCCGGCTTGCTGATCGGCGGCAGCACTTCGAGCTTTCCCGTCTCACCGTTCACCGGCACGTTCATGAAGCAATTGAACGCACAGGGAATCATGTCCTCTGTGATGCCATAAGGCGCGAGGGCTGCGGCGAGATTGCCGAAGCAGCCGCGGTGGAGCGGCTTGTCCGGATAGAAGTGCCGGAACGTATCGTAGCTGCAGGGCGTGAGCAGGAAATCGTGGCGGCCGACGTCGTCGGCAACGATCTCCAGCATCGGCCGCGAACGGTTTGAATAGAGTGTGTGGCCGGTCGTCAGGTAGATCGTCTCGGCGTAATCGAAGGTGCGGCCGGAGGAGATCGCCTCCCCCACGTCATCGGCGTTGAAGGCCAGCAGGTCCGACACCTGAACGCCCTTAGGGTCGATCACCTCCAGCAACGCACCTTCAGACAGTCGAAAAGCCGTCCCGCTGCGTTCGGGGATGCGGATCGGGTCAGTCATTCTGGCCCTGATAGTGGAACGGGCAGCGCCACGCCTCGTCGACCACCCGGCCGCTATATTGCCGGGCCTCGCTCGCTTCGCCATGCCGCGCGAGCATCGGGTTGCGTGTGCCGGCCAATGCCTCGTCGCGAACCAGGATCTTCTCGCGCATGCTCTCGTACAGCCCATCGGCACGCAATTTCTCGAATTGGTCGTGCAGGTTGAAAACCAGCGCCGGCTTGGCAAAGCGGCGCGCCGGGCGGCTCGAATTGGGATGCAGGCCGACGACGAAGAACGCCTCGCCGCCGAAGCTCAGCGAGAAATGCACGTCGTCAGGATCGGGGCTGACCCGCGCGTCATATTCCTGGCCGCGCCACACGTCCTTGTCGGAGAGCGACTGGATGCGCTTCCATAGTGATTGTTCGAACTCGGCTTCGCTGAGCTCGGTCGGGCCGTTGAAGACGACGGCGAAGCTCCGGTACAATGCGGGGTCTTCGCGATATGCCTCAGCGAAACGCATCAGGCCATCGTGGATGCGCAGATCGTCCCAGCCGCTATCGATACGATTGCACGCAAGGACGTTCAGCGTGCCCTTGGCGAGCGCTGCCTTGGCGCCGACGCAGGGGAACAGCCGGTCCTGGACATGTTCCTGGAGCAGGCGCTCGAAATGGTCCTGGTCCTCGTGGCGCCAGGGGAACAATGGTGTCTGTGGCTGAGGCATGGGCCGGGAGTACGCGCGGGGGATGCGCGGTGTTCCCGAGATTCGGGCTGATGTAGGTTAGGAACACCCATCTTACCCTGCCCTGTACGTCTCGTCACCCCGGGCTTGACCCGGGGTCCCGCTGTTCTGCCAGCGGCGGAGCAAGGCATCGGGACCCCGGATCAAGTCCGGGGTGACGAGGTTTAGGTGCGCAGCAATGCCTTCTTCAGCTTCGCATGCGCGGCACTCTTGATCTGGCACACGCGCGCGGCGCCGACGCCCAGCACTTCGCCGATCTCCTCGAGGTTCAGTTCCTCGACGTGGTAGAGCTGGATCACCATCTGCTCACGCTCGGGCAACGCGGTGATCGCGGCGATGAGGCGGTCGCGCTGCTGGCCCTCCGCGAGCTGGTCGAAGGCGCTGGGCTCGTCGCTGGCGAACCAGGGCTGGTCGTCGGCATAGACTTCGTCGATCGAGTCGAACTTCACGGCGTCGGCTGTCGCATAATCGGCGCGCAGCTTCTCGACGCTGATGCCGATGCGAGTGGCGATCTCGCTCTCCACCGGCGCGCGGCGCAATTCGCCGGTGAGCGCCTTTATCGCATGGTTGTACTCGCGCCGACGCTTGATCGCGCCGCGCGTCATCGCGGCGTGGCGGCGGAGTTCGTCGATCATCGCGCCGCGAAGGCGGGTCGAGAGATATTGCTTGAAGGTGACCTGCCCGCGGTCCTCGAACGACCCCGCGGCCTCGACCAGCGCCACCAATCCGGTCTGCACCAGATCCTCCACCTCGACCGCAGTCGAAACGCTGCCATGGATGTGCCAGGCGAGCCGACGGACGAGGGGCAAATGCTCGCGGACCAGCGCGCCCTCGTCGCGTGCCCGCGTGCGCGGCGCGTAGGTGAGCGGCATCGCATTCTCGAACGCGGACCGCCCAAATTGAGAAGGATGGGGCAGCGCGCTCATGCCGCCAGCGCCTGCGGCTGGTGGTTCCCCACAACGGGATGCGTGTCGTTGGCGCCGATCACGGCGACGACCTCGACGGCCTTGTCCTCGGGGACTTCGAAGAAGCTCATGACGGGGGTATCCGGCAGGCAGGTCTTGACCAGTTTGCGCACGGCGACACGGATCGCGGGCTGGACGACGAGCGCGAAGGGCTTGGCCTCCGCGATCATGGGCTGCGCGGCGCGCTGCAGCGCCTCGACGATGCGGCGGCCGAGATCGGGCTCGATGACGTGGCGGCGCGACGGATCGGCGCGCATCGCCTGGCCGAGCAGGCCTTCGAGGCCGCCTTCCAGCGTCATCACGCGCAGCGGCTCGCGCACGCCGCACAATTTCTGAATGATCAGCGGGCCGAGTTCGGGGCGGATCAGCTCGACGATTTCCTCGGCGTCCTGCGTGCGCTGTGCGATCACCGCGACAGCGGCGGCGATGCGACGGAATTCCTTCAGCGTGATGCCTTCGTTGAGCAACGCCTTGAGCACGCTGGTCAACGTGGTCAGCGACAGCGGCGACGGGCAGAGCGAGGCGACGAGCTGCGGGTTGCATTCCTTAAGACCGTCGAGCAGCGCCTGCACCTCGTCCGCCCCCAGCATGTCGGCGGCGTTGGCGCCGAGCGCATGGTTGAGGTGCGTCGCGATCACGGTGCCGCTGTCGACCACGAGGAAGCCGGCGCCGGTGGCTGCATCGGCATCGCCCGGCGCGATCCAGGTGGCGTCATGGCCGAAGGTGGGATCCTTGGCCTTCTTGCCCTTCAGCTCGCCGAAGCCGGTGCCGGTGTCGAGCGCCAGCATCTCGTCAGGCGACACCTGATCCTCGCCGACCACCACGCCGCCGACGAGGAGGCGATAGGTGTAGGGCGCGAGATTGATGTCGTCGCGCACCTTTACCTGCGGCACGACGAAGCCGAGCTCCTTCGACAGCTGGCGCCGCACGCCGGTGATACGGCCCATCAGCGGCGCGCCCTTGCGCTCGTCGGCGAGCGGCACGAGGCCATAGCCGATGTCGAGGTTGATCATCATGCCGTCGGTGACCTCGTCCCAGCCGATGCGCGACTGGTCGATCGGTTCGGGCGCTGGCGCGGCCTCGACCGGGGCGGGGCGCTGCGCGATCTTGTGCAGCTTCCAGGCGGTGAAGCCGGCGATCCCTGCCGCGGGGAGCAGGATGAGGTGCGGCATGCCGGGCAGCACGCCGAGCAAGCCGAGGATACCGGCGACCGGCGTCCAGGTGCGGGGGCTGCCGAACTGGCTGCCGATCTGGCCGGCGAGATCCTTCTCGGAAGACACACGCGTGACGATCGCGGCAGCGGCAATCGAGAGCATCAGCGCGGGCAACTGCGCGACGAGCGCGTCGCCGATCGCGAGCAGGGTATAGCCCTTGGCGGCGTCGGCGATCGACATGCCGTGGCTGACCGGGCCGAGGATCAGGCCGCCGACGATGTTCGCTGCGAGGATCAGGATCGCGGCGATCGCGTCACCCTTCACGAACTTCGACGAACCGTCCATCGAGCCGTAGAAGTCGGCCTCGGTGGCCACTTCGACGCGGCGCTTCTTGGCTTCCTCGGGCGTCATCAGGCCGGCGTTCAAGTCGGCGTCGATCGCCATCTGCTTGCCGGGCAGCGCGTCGAGGGTGAAGCGCGCGGAGACTTCGGAGACGCGGCCGGCGCCCTTGGTGACGACGATCAGGTTAATGATCATCAGGATCGCGAAAACGAAGATGCCGACGACATAGTCGCCGCCGATCAGGAAGCTGCCGAACGCCTCGATGACATGGCCGGCCGCCGCTTCGCCCTCATGGCCGTGGACCAGCACGACGCGGGTTGAGGCGACGTTGAGGCCGAGGCGGAACAGCGTGGCGAAGAGAAGGACGGTCGGGAAGGCGGAGAAGTCGAGCGGCTTCTGCGCGTTCAGGGCCACCATCAGCACCGCGAGGCTGATCGCGATGTTGGCGACGAAGAAGATGTCGAGCAGGAAGGCCGGGATCGGCACGACCATGACGAGCACGAGCAGCAGGATCGCGGCGGGCAGCGCCGCCTGGCGTGAGTTGGCGAGGAGCTTCACCCGATCAGCCCCCCATGCTCGCGAGCATCATGTACGCCAGCCGCGCATTGTCGGGCGACGGGCGCAGCAGATTGGCGGTCTGGACGCGCCCCTCGGGCGCGTTGCGGCCCATGGCGGCGGTGGCCCAGTTCATCGCGTCGCTCGCGGTCTGGTTGGCGCCGGTGATGACCGTCGCGCCCTCCATGTCGAGCATCTGCGCGGCGAATTGCAGGCGCGGCAAGGGATTGCCGGTGTTGCCGGTGCTGCCGGCAGCACCCGCCCCGTCACCCAGCTTCGCGCCGAAGCGCTCATAGACCTCGGCGAGCGAACGGGCCGAGCCGTCGCGTTCGAAGAACACGTTGCGGTTGGCGCCCGCTGCGGCGGGGAACATGCTGGCGGCGGTGCGGCCGGGGGACACCTGCATCGCCTTCAGGAACTGCTTGGCGCCGCCCAGACCCAGGAAATGCGCCATGTAAAGATCGGTGCCGGTCGCCTCGCGCCCCAGGCTCGCCTCCAGCGCATCCTTGTTGTCGCTGGCATGCTCGGCCGCCATCAAAGAGGCGGCCTCGGGATTGTTGCGCAGGTCAAGGATCGCGCGGCGCATGGCGGGATCGCTGACCGTCAGGCGCCCGGACGAACTGCGCTGGATGCTGTTGGCGGCCCAGCCCATGCCATGCTCGGCGCCATGGTCCTTCACCACGGCGAGCCAGCTTTGCTCGATGAACTGGTAGAGGCCGCTGGCGGACGAGGTGCCGGCGCGCGCGGCGGCGTTGAAGCCGCTCTCCACCTTCGCCTGGCCCATCAGGTAATCGAAGTCGATGCCGGTACGGGCGGCGGCCTGCTTGATGGCAGACTGCACGCGCCCGGCGACGGTATAGACGGCGTTGATGGTCATCGTTGCTGTGCGCACTTCCCTGTGTTCAGGGCTGCACCAGCAAGAGGTGTGCCAGTTATCCCTCCTCCCCGGCACGAGGAGGATATCAGGCGTAGGCCACCGATCCGCGGCGATAGGCATTGCCTCCCTCGCCGGTCAGAAGCTGCAGGCGGCGGCGAACATTTGCCGCCATCAGGTTCACGTAGATGCGGCAGGTGTCGTTCAGCCGATCCGCTTCGTCGGCGAGCTCGCGCAGTTCCGGCCCGGCCGGACCATCGCCCAGCCCGCGCAGCGCTTCGATCGCCACCAGCTTGGCCGAGGTCGCCTTCTCCAGGCCGGCGACGTCATTCGATTTCAGCGCCGCGATTTCGCCGTGCAGCGTATCGATCACGCGGATCAGGGCATCACGCCTCGTCATGCGACATCCATTCGTAACGGGCAGCGATCAGCGCGTCCGCGATCGTTGCGGGGGAAAGCGGAAAGCTGCCGTTCGCCACCGCCTGTTTGATCTGCTCTACGCGGGCCTTGTCGACCGGCGGGGATGCGCCGAGCTGCGCCGCCACGGTCGGTGCCCTGGTCGCCTCCGGCTGCGTCGCAACGCTCACCGTCGCGGTGGTCTTCGCCACCCGCGCGATGGGAAGCACCTTCCGATCCAGGGGCTTGGGCCCGATTGAGTCCACCATAAGAATACCTGCTGCGCCTCGATCCCACCGCCTTAAACGGCAGGTGCGCGCCGGACTTTAGGACTTTTTTCATTCGATCCAGCCCGGCAGCGTGGCGCGGCCGGGCGCCACGGCGACCGCCTGCACCGGCATCTTGCCGCTGTCGACGCGGACCATCAGCCGCTGCCCTTCCGCGGCATCGCCCATCGCCACGCCCGCGCGCGTGATCGAGAAGCCGTCGGACCCGGCCTCGATGACCAGCGGGTCGCCGCGCTTGATGATCTTTTCCGCAACCGGTGCGGACGCTGCGGCGGCGGCAGGCGCTTTTGCGCCGGCGCCCGCCGGCATGCGGATCGGGACGAACAGCCGCCATTCCGGCCCGGGACAGGACACCACCACCGCGTCATGCGCCTCGGTGCGCCACGACAGGGCAACGGTGGGGCACTGTTTCAGCCGCAGGCGCGAATCGATCGCCGCACGCGCACCGCCGTCCTCGCCGATCGGCCGCCCGGTGAAGGCGGAAACCGCCTTGTCGAGCGCAGATGTATCCTGATGGGCGACGGCAGCTAAGGCCAAAGCGAGCGCGATCACGGCTTCTCTCCGGTAAAGGCAAGAGTGACGACCACCTGACGGCGCGAGGGCCTGTCGGCGGTATGGATGACGAGGCGGTTGCCGACGACCGGCGCCAGCGCCGCGGCGACGGCGCGCGCGCGATCGGCGGCGAGGACGGCCGCGCTGCCGGTGGCGGGATCGACGTCGGCGGACGTGCCGTCGACCGAAGCGGTGACGCGCAGCGACACGCGCGGATCGCGCGCCGCCTCGCGCGCCCAGGCGACGAGGCTGTCGGGCAAGGCCGGCAAGGTGGCGGAACCGGGCGCGAAGCCGAACATACCGGCTGCGGCGACGGGCAGCGGATCAGGCGCAGCTTTCTCGGCAGAGGCGCCGAAGCCGGCGCGAAAGCCGCTCGCGAGCGCCTTGCGGTCGAGATGCTGGTTCGCCTGGAGCAGCACGAAGAAGCCGACCAGCAGCAGCGCGAGATCGGCGAGCGTGATCAGCCAGAGCGGACGGCCCGGCGTGGTGACGGGGAAGTCGTCGGTGAGCGTCATGCCGCCTCGCTGGATCGCGCCACGAAGTGGAGCGGGCGCGGCTGCTCGCGCTCGGCGAGCGCGACGAGCGGCGCCTCCAGCCGCGCGCGCTCGAATGCCTCGACCCGGGCGGCGGCGCGCAGGCGGTTGGCGATCGGCATCGCGACCAGGTTGCCGATCAGCGCACCGTACAGCGTCGCCAGCAGCGCCACCGCCATCGCGCCGCCGATCGCCTGCGGATCGGTCATCTGCACGAACATCGCGACGAGGCCCACAAGCGTGCCGACCATGCCCATCGCGGGGGCGGCCTCGGCCATGCCGGCCCAGGCGTCCGCGGCGGCGACGTGCCGCTCGATGCGTGCGCGACGCAGGTGCTGGAGGCGCGCGGCGACTGGCTCGGGGCCGTGGCCGTCGACGATATCGGCGACCGCAGCGGCGAGATCCTCGTCGGCGATCACCGAGCGGTCGAGCGCGATCGCGCCATGGCGGCGCGCGATGCGGCCGAAGGCGGCGACCTGCTCGATCAGCGGATCGGCGGAGAAGCGACGGCGCGGCAACGTGCGCAGCGCGGCGATCGCGCGCGCGAGGTCGCCTGCAGGGGTGCGCAGGATCGCCGATGCGATCGTGCCGCCGCCGACGATGGCGAGCGCGATCGGATCGAGGAAGGTGCCGGGGGTCATGCGCGGCTTATCTGCAAGGGGTGGGCCAGTTTTTTGGGCGGCGTCCCTCGACTTCGCTCGGGACGGGCGGATTTGGGAGTGGGTTGCCCGTGCATTCCCCTATTCCGTCATCCCGGCCTTGCGCCGGGATCCAACCGGCCGCTAGCGCTGCCGGCAATTACCGCAGTCGGCGTTCGCGGGGCCATGGATACCGGCGCAAAGCCGGGATGACGTTGGCTTTTGGGGCAACGTCCCACCCTCCGTCATGCCGGGCTTGTCCCGGCATCCACCGGGCCGCTTACTCGCCGGCCGCGGATGTGCGGCACGGTGGATGCCGGCACAGGGCCGGCATGACGGTGTGGTGGTTGCCACCCCTATCGCGCCCCTCTCCCCGGCAACGCTTGCCGGCCGCCCGGCAAGGGCTTGCCGCCCTGCCCTGCCGTCCTCGGCAGCGCGTGCCGGCAACATCACTTGGCACATCCCTTGCTGATCGTCCCGCGCACAAGACGTGCAGGAGTTCACATGGCCAACGGCAATCTGTTCGGGGTTCACGGCGCGGCGCTCGAGGTGCGGGCGCAGCGGATGAACCTGCTCGCCTCCAACATCGCCAATGCCTCGACGCCGAACTTCAAGGCGAAGGACATCGACTTCACCCAGGCGCTCGCATCCGTCGAGCGGCAGGGCGGGATCGAGCAGGCGATGCTGTACCGCGTGCCCGACTCGCCGTCGATGGACGGCAACACGGTCGAGCTCAGCAAGGAGCAGACCGCCTTCGCCGAGAATGCCGTCCAGTATCAGACCACGCTCTCGTTCCTCAACGGGCGCATCAACCAGCTCACGCGCGCGCTGCGGGGCGAATAAGCCATGGCCAACCAGCCCCTTTCGATCTTCCAGGTCGCCGGCCGGGCGATGTCCGCGCAGCTGGTGCGGATGAACACGACGGCGTCGAACCTCGCTAATGCCGGCGCGGTGACGGGGTCGGCCGAGACCGCCTATCGCACGATGAAGCCGGTGTTCCGCACCCAGTTCGACCAGGCGAGCGGCATGGCCACCGTCGATGTCGAGCGCGTCGTCACCGCGGGCGAGGAGCCGACCCGGATCCGCGACGAGAACAACCCGCTCGCCGACAAGGACGGCTATGTCTATCAGTCCGCCGTCGACGAAACGCGCGAGCTGGTCGACATGATGGAGACCGCGCGTTCCTACCAGAACAACGTCGAGGTGATGAACACCGCCAAGTCGTTGATCATGGATACGCTGAAGATGGGGCGCTGATAGATGGCCTCGTTCGACAGCACGATCGCGAACCTTGGGCTCACCAGCACGGCGAACACCACCGCCAACTCGGCGACCAGCAACTCGTCGTCGCTTGGCCAGGCAGATTTCCTGAAGCTGATGACCGCGCAAATGAAGAACCAGGATCCGTTCGATCCGGTCGACAACACGCAGATGGTTGCGCAGATGGCGCAATTCTCCTCGCTTGCCGGCATCACCGAGATGTCGTCGACGCTGAAGGCGATTGCCGACAAACTGGGCGCGACCAGCATGCAGGATGCGGTGAGCTACGTCGGGCGCACCGTGCTGACCGAAGGCACCGTCGCCTATGGCCGCTCAACAGGCGGCATCGCCGGGGCGATCGAGCTGGGCGCGGACGCCAGCAACGTCACCGTCTCGATCTCCGACGCGAACGGCCAGCTGCTGCACACCGCCGATCTCGGCGCGCAGCAGGCCGGCACGATCAGCTACGACTGGGACGGCAAGACCGCCGCGGGCGAAGACGCCGGTTCGGGACCGTTCAGCGTGTCGGTCACCGCCAACGACGGCACGCAGGCGGTCGCGGCCACCGGGCTCGTCTGGGCGCCGGTCACCTCCGTCTCCACCACCAGCGGATCCCCCGTCCTCACCTTGCCGGGCATCGGCGAGGTTCCTGCCAGCGCCGTTCGCCAGATCGGCTGATCCCCTCTTCTCCAGGAGTTACCCCGATGTCCTTCTATACTTCGCTTTCCGGTCTCCAGGCGGCGCAGACCGACATGTCGACCATCTCGCACAACCTCGCCAACGTCTCGACCAACGGCTTCAAGAAGAGCCGCAGCGAATTCACCGACATCATGGCGTCGAACTTCACCAGCGATCCGCGCCGCCTCACCGGCTCGGGCGCGGCACTTGCGCAGAACAAGCAGATGTTCGGCGCGGGCAGCCTCGTCACCACCGGCTCGTCGCTCGACCTGGCGGTGGCCGGTGACGGCTTCTTCCCGGTGAAGACCGCCGCGGCGGGCGGCGCGACGATCGCCTATACCCGCAACGGCAGCTTCGGCGTCGATCCCAACCGCTACATCACCGACGCACAGGGCAGCCGGCTGCAGGCCTATGCAGTGGAGACCGACGGCACGGTGCCGGGCGCCGGCACGCTGATCGACGTGCGCGTGCCCGAGACCAGCGGCGTGGCCAAGGCGACCGGCGGCGTCACGCTGAAGGCAAACCTCAACGCCGGAGCCGAGGGAACCGATGCGGAATTCAAGCGCTCCGATCCGTCGACCTATACCAGCTCGACCAGCACCACCGTTTATGACGACCAGGGCAATGCGCAGACGCTGACCAACTATTTCGTCCGCAAGCCGGCCGAGAAGGACGCGAACGGGGAAGTGCCCGCGTCCAGCGAATGGATCGTCTACAGCTTCATCGGCGACGCCGAGGCGAACGAAGGCGCCGGGGTGCCGGTGTCGTTCGACAGCGACGGCAATCTGATCAGCGGCGGCACCGGGACGCTGACCTTCCCGGCCGTGGGCGCCGGCGAGCCGCGCGAGATCACGCTCGATCTCACCGGCTCGACCGCGGCAAAGCAGCCCTTCTCGATCGCGTCGCGCACGCAGGACGGCCAGGCGCTCGGCGAATTCGCGGGGATCACCGTCGACAGCGCCGGCATCATCACCGCCAGCTATTCGAACGGCGATGCGGTGAAGCTGGGCAAGGTGGCGCTGGCGAACTTCGTCAACCCCACCGGCCTGCGCCAGAACGGCGGGCAATATTGGAGTGCCACCGGCCTTTCCGGCACCGCCACCTTGGGCAGCGCCAACGAGAACGGCTTCGGCGCGCTGATGTCGGGCACGATCGAGGGCTCCAACGTCGACGTGACCGAGGAACTGGTCGAACTGATCGCGGCGCAGCGCAACTTCCAGGCAAACGCAAAGGCGCTCGATACCGCCAGCCAGATCTCGCAGACGATCTTCAACATTCGCTCGTGATTCTGGCCTGACTCTTGCTGCGTGCCGTTCGCCCAGCGGGGCGGACGGCACTTACTTGGATCGATCGGTACATGGACAAGCTGGTCTACACGGCGGCGACGGGCCTCAAGGCGCACATGGCGGCGCAGGCCGCGATCGCCAACAACATGGCGAACGCCTCGACCACCGGCTTTCGCGCCGATCGCGTCGTCTTCGACCGGATCGAGCTGAAGGGCGGCGGCAGCCGTTACGAGGCGCGCGCGCCGGCATCGCAGGAAGTGACCGATGCCGATCGCAGCGTCGGCGCGATCATCCAGACCGGCCGCAACCTCGACGTGGCGCTGACCGACAGCGACACGTGGCTGACGGTGCAGGCACCCGACGGGACCGAGGCGTACACGCGCCGCGGCGACCTGACCGTCACCGCGTCCGGCACGCTCCAGACGGGTGACGGCTATCTGGTGATGGGGTCGGGGGGCCCCATCACCATCCCGCCGTACACGTCGCTGTCGATCGGATCGGACGGGTCGATCTCGATCGTCCCGCAGGGCGGCGCCGCGACCGACGCCACGGTCGTCGACAAGCTCAAGCTCGTCTCGGACCGGGGCTCCACCACGGTGAAGGGGCTCGACAACCTCATGCACGTGCGCGGCGGCGGGGTGCTGCCCGAGAATATGGACGCCAAGATCGCGTCCGGCTCGCTCGAGCAGAGCAACGTCAACATGACGCAGGTGCTGGTCGACATGATCGAGAACCAGCGCAGCTACGAGGTTCAGGCGAACCTGCTGAAAGAAGCCAAGACCATGGACGAAGGCGCCGCCTCCGTCATGCGGATGCCCGGCTGATCCCCGCGCGCGACTAGAAGGAATTAGGACATGACCACCGCCGCCATGCACATCGCGCGCACCGGGCTCGACGCCCAGGATACGCGCATGCGGGTGATCTCGAACAACCTCGCGAACGTGAACACCACGGGGTACAAGCGCGATCGCGCGTCGTTCGAGACGCTGAGCTATCAGGTGATCACCGCACCGGGCGCGCAGTCGACGCAGGAGACGAAGTACGCGACCGGCCTGAACCTGGGCACCGGCGTGCGCGTCCAGAGCACCGCGCGGATCGACACGCAGGGCTCGCTCAACACCACCGGCAACAGCCTCGACATGGCGCTGGACGGTGACGGATACTTCCAGGTGCAGCTGCCCGGCGGGCAGCTCGGCTACACCCGCGCGGGCAATTTCTCGCGCTCCCCTGAAGGCCTGCTGATCACCAGCGAAGGCTATCAGGTGATGCCGGGCATCAACGTGCCCGAGAATGCCACCGCGATCACCATCGGCATGGACGGCACCGTCTCGGCGACGATCCCGGGCCAGGCGGAGGCGTCCAACCTCGGCCAGATCCAGGTGGCGAGCTTCCCCAACACCGCGGGCCTCCAGTCGGTCGGCGACAATTACCTCGTCGAGAC
>JBELMF010000041.1:0-21325 GCA_042096015.1 Sphingomonas sp. | reverse complement strand
ACTCCGTCGCGGCGGTCGATGCGATCGTGGCGGAGGATATCGCCAAGTTCCCCGACCAGAACCTGGCCGAGTCGCTGCAACGCATCCCGGGCATCTCGATCCAGCGTGATGCGGGCGAAGGGCGGGCAATCACCGTGCGCGGCCTGGGCGCGCAGTTCACCCGCGTCCGCGTCAACGGACTGGAGACGGTCGCGACCTCCACCGACGGCGCATCGGCCAACCGCGACCGCGCCTTTGACTTCAACGTTTTCGCCTCAGAGCTGTTCAATTCGATCGTGGTTCACAAGACCGCCGAGGCGTCGCTTGACGAAGGCTCGCTTGGCGCCGTTGTTGACCTGAACACGGGCAACCCGCTGGGCGGCAAGACCGGTTTCACGCTCGTCGGTTCGGCGGTCGCGGCCTATAACGATCTGAGCGAAAACGTTCGTCCGCGCCTTGCCGGGCTGCTGTCCTGGAAGTCGCCGGACGGCACATTCGGCGCCTCGATCTCCGCCGCGTACCAGAAGACCGACAATCTCGAACTCGGCAACAACACGGTTCGTTGGGCACAGGCCCGATTTGATTCCGTCAACGGGACGCCCTGCTTCTATAATTCCAACACCGGTACGACGCCGGTGGCAAATTCCGGCGGCTTCTACCGTCCGAGCGCGGCGTGCGATCAGGCGGCCCTGTCGTTCCACCCGCGCATCCCGCGCTATGGCTATATCCTCCATGATCGTGAACGCCTGGGCCTGACGGGCAGCGTGCAATGGGAGCCGAGCGATCGGACCAAGCTCTCGATCGACGCACTTTACTCCCGCTTCAAGGAAGACCGCGAAGAGAAGTATGGCGAGGTCCTGCTCCGCTCCAACGAGCGGTCGATCAACGTCGTCAATCCCGTGTACGACGACAACAACAACATGATCGCCGCCACGCTGAACGACGCATGGGTCCGCACCGAGCATTATTTCCGCCGGTCCCAGACCGAGTTCTACCAGGTCGGTGCCAGCTGGGACCAGGATGTCAGCGATCGTTTCCGCTTCACGCTGCTCGGCGGTGTGTCGCAGTCCGATGCGACGATCCCCATCGAAACGACGTTCGTGTTCGACGACCGCGACGCACAAGGCTATAGCTACGACTACACGAACTCCCGCAGCCCGCTCCTGACCTTCGGGACCAGCGTCACTGATCCGGCCAATTTCCAGCTCGCCGAGATTCGTGATCGACCGTCCTCGACGGTGAACAAGTTCCGTACCGCGCAGCTTCGCACCGAATATGATCTGGCCGAAGGCTTCCAGCTGAAGGTCGGCGGCCTCTACCGCAAGTTCTCGTTCGAGTCGGAAGCGTTCACGCGCGACACGGTTGTCTGTCCTGCGGCTGGCCGCGATGTCGTACTCGGCACCATCACCTGTACGGCGCCGTCCGTCTTCGGGGCCGGGGCGGTCTATGGCTTCTCCGCGGCGGGTCTTGGCGAAACTTTCAACATCGGCCGTGCAGGTCAGCCCGGCGGAAATACCAACACCTTCTACATCCCAAACCTCGATGCGTCGGCGGACTTCACCGGCCTGTACAGTCGGCCGCTTGCGCTCGACGTCGGTCAGAACCGCAGCGTCAGCGAGGAAGTTGGTGGCGGTTACGGGCAGGTCGACGTGAAGGGCGAACTGTTCGGGCTGAACTTCGCGGCCAACGCCGGCATTCGCTACGTTCACACGCACCAGGTTTCGACCGGCCTCAACAACGGCGTCGCGGTAACGATCGCGCGCAACTACAGTGATTGGCTGCCGGCGCTCAACGTCGCGTTGTTCCCGACCGACGAGGTGATCTTGCGCGGCGCCGTTGCCAAGGTGCTGACGCGCCCGACGCTGGGGAATCTCACGCCCGGCGGCTCGGTCGACGGCTTCAACTATCGCATCACCTTCGGCAATCCGCAGCTCGACCCATTCCGTGCGACGGCCTTCGACCTCGCGGCCGAATGGTATTTCGCGCCGCAATCGATCTTCTCGGTCGCGGTATTCAAGAAGGATGTCGAAAGTTTCCCCGTGTCGCAGGCGACGACCGGTACCTTTGACTCGACCGGGCTGCCGCGCTCGGTCATCCCCCCGTCGAGCCCCGCCGCGCTGCCGCAGAATGCGGACGTGCTCTATACGATCACGTCGCCCGTCAACGGGACCGGCGCCTCGCTCAAGGGCCTGGAAGTCGCGCTGCAGACGACGTTCCGCTTCCTTCCGGGCTTCCTCAAGAACTTCGGGGCGATCGCCAACGCGACCTTCATCGACTCCAGCGCAACCTATCTGGTGCAGGGGCCGTCGGTGAATGCCTGCGTTCCCGGTTCAACCCCGACCGCAGCCTGCGGTTTCGGGCCGAATGTCTCGACGACGCGAACCAGCACGCTGTTCGGCCTGTCCAAGCGCCAGTACAATGGGACGCTATACTATGAGGACAAGAAGTTCTCGGCGCGCGCGTCGATCAGCTATCGTGGCCCCTATGTGGATCAGAACAGCGCCACCGGTAATATTTTCGAAGGGTATAATTCGACGATCAACGTCGACGCCTCGGTTCGTTACCGCGTCACCGACAATCTCGAAATTTCGGTGGAGGGCACGAACCTGACCGACGAATATCGCGATCGCTACACCGATTTCGATGCCAACCGGAACTATGAGTATAATCACTTCGGGCGCACTTTCTTTATCGGCGCGCGGGTGAAGCTCTGACGATGATTGACCGGCGTGGTCTTCTCCTCGGACTGGCTGCCGTCGGCACGACGGCAGCCGCACAGACACCGCCGCCGCGCACCGACGGCAAAAGGGTCGGCGGGCTGGGCGAACCCGGGGAGACGATCGACCTGTGGCCGCGCGGTGCTCCGGGCGCGCCGCGCACGCTGCGGGTGGAGGTGGTCGACGAACGGAGCAAGGATGCCGACCTTACCGACCGCGCAGTGCACGGCATCTCGCGGCCGCGCATGGTCGTCTTCCGGCCGGCTGTGCCGAACGGTGCTGCCGTGCTGGTCACGCCGGGCGGCGGTTATCGTTGGGTGGTGATCGACAAGGAAGGGTATGAAATCGCGCGTTGGCTCTCTGCCCGCGGCTTTACCGTATTCGTGCTGTTCTATCGCCTGCCAGGGGAGGGCTGGGCCGCGGGGCCTGACGTGGCGCTGTCCGACGCGCAGCGCGCCATGCGGATCATCCGCCACCGGGCACGGGAATGGGGCGTAATGCCTGACCGCGTCGCAGCCATGGGATTTTCCGCCGGGGGGCACGTGTGCGCGGACCTCGCCACGCGCTTCGACGCCGCAACCTATAAACCCGTCGATGACGCCGATCGCCTGTCGGCCCGCCCTGATCTCGCCGCCCCGATCTATGCGGTCCAGTCGATGACGCCGCCGCTCGCGCATCCCGGCTCACGCGCCCTGCTGCTCGGCCGCGATCCCTCCTCAGCCACAGAGCGCGCGCACAGCCCTGCCACCAACGTCACCAAGCGGACCCCGCCTTGTTTTCTGGTCCATGCCGAGGATGACGCGGTGGTGCCGGTCGGCAACACGCTCGAGTTCCGCGCCGCACTGACTTCAGCCGGCGTGCCGGTCGAGACGCATCTGTTTACCCACGGCGGCCACGGCTTCGGCCTGCGACGTGCGATGGGCAAGCCCGCAGCGGTCTGGCCTGACCTGTTCCTGGCTTGGGCACGATCGTTCGGCTTCATCTGAGCGCCACCGGCGGTCGTCTGCCGCCTTGTTGATAGCGGGGGCGAGTTGCCCGTCCTACGCCCCGCGTCCGCGCTTCCGGCGGGCAGCGGGGCACCTTGGCCGTTTCGGCGCGTTCTCCCTGATCTGATAGGAGAAGCGACATGCCCGCCAAGTCCGCCGCCCAGCAGAAGGCCGCCGGCGCAGCGCTCAGCGCCAAGCGCGGTGACACGCCCAAATCGAAGCTGAAGGGGGCCTCCAAGAGCATGGAAGAATCCATGAGCGAGAAGCAGCTCGAGGAAATGGCGCATACCAAGCGCAAGGGAAAGCCGGAGCACAAGCGCAAGGATTGAGCAGCGATGACCAAGAATCTGAAAGCCGGCGACCACGTGACGTGGGAGACGTCACAGGGCGAAACCAGCGGCAAGGTGGTGAAAAAGGAGACCAGCACGACCAAGGTCGGCGGGCATATTGCGAAAGCGACCAAGGACGATCCGCAGTATCGCGTGAAGAGCGACAAGTCAGGCAAGGAAGCGGTTCACAAGCCGGACGCGCTGAAGAAGAAGTGAGCGCTATCGGGCAGTGCGCCTGCGGCGGGCGGCACAAGGAATAAAAGGCTCTTCGCCTGGCGTAGGAATATCTACAAAGCTTAACTCATATCATGAAGAAACACACCCGATTGATACGGGAGGAAGGCGACTATCCATCGGCTCATGTGTTGAGGGTGAAGACCGAGTGTCTGGTCTGACCGCATTGAGAATTGATGGAGATCAATCATGTACTATCATGACCGACGCCTCCAATATCCTGTCGTCGTCGACAAGCCCAACCCGCAATTCGCGCGCATGCTGCAACAGGCGATCGGCGGTGTTGAAGGTGAGATCCGGGTCTGCATGCAGTATTTCTTCCAGGCGTGGGGCAATCGAGCGCCAACGACCAAGTACCGCGACATGCTTCTCCACACCGCAACGGAGGAGATCGGTCATATCGAAATGCTGGCCACGGCCGTCGCGCTAAACCTGGAGACGGCGCCCGCGACTGCGCAGGAAGAAGGCGCTGCTGACAGTATCGTCGGTGCGGTAGTGGGCGGCGGAAGTGCCAGGGCTTCGATCGAGGGAATGATTCACAAGAACCTGCTGTCGGGCGGACTTGCTGCAATGCCGATGGACTCGGACGGTGTACCGTTCAACATGAGCCACATCTATGCCAGCGGCAATGTCGCCGCCGACATGTATTGCAACGTTGCCGCAGAAAGCACCGGGCGCGTGCTGGCAGTCCGTCTGTTCAACGCGGCGGAGGACGAGGGCATGAAGAAGATGCTCCATTACATGATCGCACGCGACACGATGCATCAGCAACAATGGCTGGCGGTGTTGGAGGAGCTTGGCGGGCCGGCTGCCAATCTGCCGATCCCCAATTCCTTCCCGCAGGAGATGGAGGATCAGGAAAACAACTATAACTTCTACGCCACCGCTGCGGACGGATCGGTGCCCGAGGGGCGCTGGACAAGTGGGCCGACGATCGACGGAAGGAGTGAGTTCACCGTCTTCCAGAACCAGCCGCTTGGCGAGGAACCGGTGCTCGGCCCGGCGCGGCCGGACAGCGGCGCGCAGGACAAGCAGATCGGCTGACCGATCCAACTGCCGTGCGGGCGGCACCAATACGATCGCAGAACATCGCCCGCAGGTGGCAAGCAAGCGAGAGAAGGAACGAAGCATCATGGTCAATCAGGATGTCTGGCGGGAGTTGTTCGTTACGGGTCTGGTGAACGCCCATGCGGTGGAGAAGCAGGCGCTGTCGATCATGACCCCGCAGGTGAAGCGGATCGCGAACTACCCCGAAGTGGCCGACAGGCTGCAGCTGCACATCGAGGAAACGAACCGGCAGATCGCGCGTCTGGATGAAATCCTCGCCGATTTCGACACCAGCGGATCGACGCTGAAGGACATGGGCCTCGAGCTATCCGGCAGCATGGCGGCTTTGACGCATAGTCTGGCCGGTGATGAGATCATCAAGAACAGCTTCGCCAATTACGCGTTCGAGCATTTCGAGATCGCGGCGTACAAGTCGTTGCTGGTGCTCGCCGAGGACGGCGGCTTCGCCAGTGCTGCCCCCTTGCTGAAGGAGTCGCTCGGCGAGGAGCAGGCGATGGCGCAATGGATCGACGAGAAGCTGCCGCTGGTGACGCGTCGCTATGCGACGCTCTATGCCGAGCACGGTTCGGGCGCGGCCAAAGTGTAGGATCCGCCGGAGGCCGGCACTCGCCCCGACGTGAGGCGAGTGCCTGCCATTCACGGGAAACAGTGGAATGTAAGGCCGACGGCGCGGATCACCTCAGGCGACGATCCGCACCGGAACGCCCTTGGCCGCGGGCGTCTTCGACAGCTTGTCGTGATACCACAGCGGGATCAGCGGGTTCATCTCGGGATAATAGGCGCCCAAGCAGCCGTCGGGCAGGTCGAATGGCGTCACCGTCAGTCCGTCGACCTGGCGATGTACCCCGTCGTCAGCGTCGCTGGCGAGACTGACGACCTGTCCCGGGCGCAGCCCTGCGGCCGCTATTTCCCTTGGGCTCATCAGGAGCACGTCGCGGGTCCCCTCGATGCCGCGCAGACGGTCGGAATATCCATAGATGGTGGTGTTAAACTGGTCATTGGAGCGCATGGTTATCAGGCGATAACGACCGGGCTGGTCGGGGACGCCCATGGCGCTCAACGTCGTCGGCGTGGTGAATTCCGCCTTGCCGCTCTCCGTTTTCCAGATCCGCTCGCGGGCCTGATTCCCCTTGAAGAAGCCGCCGGGAGTGAACATCCGCGCGTTGAAATCCTTGAACTTGTCAGGATAGGTCGCCTCGATCAGATCCCGTACCTTGCCATAGTCACCGACCCATTCGTCCCACTTAACGGTCGGCTTGGGGGCAAGCGTCGCTTTTGCGATGGCCGAAACGATCGCAAGTTCGGACATCAGGTGTTCGCTCGCCGGCTTGCGCTTTCCTACCGAGCCGTGGATCATCGATAGGGAATCCTCCATCGTCACGGTCTGCGGGCCGCTTTCCTGGATATCCTCTTCGGAACGGCCGAGGCAGGGCAGCAGATAAGCGACTTCGCCGTTGATAAGGTGGCTGCGGTTCAGCTTGGTAGCAATCTGCACGGTGAGGCGCATGCCGGTCCATGCTGCCTCCATCTTCTCGCGCTCGGGAATGGCGCGCACGAAATTGCCGCCCAGTCCGATGAATGCCTTGATGCTGCCATCCAGAAGGCCTTCGCAAGCCTCCACCGTATTGACCCCCTTTTCGGTCGGCGGGTCGAAGTCGAAGATCTTCTTCAGATAGTCATATGGCACCAGCTCCGGTTTCTCGGAGATGCCCACCGTGCGCTGCCCCTGCACGTTCGAATGGCCGCGAACGGGGGAAATGCCGGCTCCCTCCACGCCGATATTGCCGCGGAGCAGGAGCAGGTTGACCAGCATGCCGATGGTCTGGGAGCCGTGGACCTGTTGCGTCAGGCCCATTCCATAGATGCCGATCACCTTGTCGGCGTTGCAATAGACGTCAGCGGCTGTTTCCAGATCAGAGCGGCTGAGCCCGGATTCCTGCTCGATCGCCTCCCAGGAGGTCGCCTTCACCTTAGCGACGAATTCGTCGAAGCCGTGCGTGTGCTGATCGATGAAGTCGACGTCGAGAAGATGGTGCTCCCGCTCCGCCCATTGCCGCTCCTCCACCGCCAGCACATGCTTGATCATGCCCATGATCGCGGCGATGTCGCCGCCCGGCCTCACCTGATAGTAGAGGCACGAGATCTGCGTCGCATCCTGCGTCAGCATCTGGATCGGGTTTTGCGGATCGACGAATTCGATCAATCCCTTCTCCCGAACCGGGTTGAACGTGACGATCCGGCATCCGCGTTCGACGGCTGACTTCAGCGTGTGGAGGAAGCGCGGGCTGTTGGTCCCGGTGTTCTGGCCGAAGAAGAAAATCGCGTCGCACTTGTCGAAATCGCTCAGCACGCACGTGCCGACCGGCGAGCCCGTCACCTTCTTCAGCCCCACCGAGGTGGTCTCGTGGCACATGTTCGAGCTGTCGGGCAGGTTGTTGTGCCCGTACAGGCGGGCGAAGAGCGCGAAGAGATAGGATGTTTCCAGGCTCGCGCGGCCGGAGGCATAGAATACCGTGGATTTGGGATCGAGCGCCTTCAGTTCCGCGGCGATGGCGGCAAATGCCTCTTCCCAAGCAACGGGCACATAGGTGTCGGTGGAGCGATCATAACGCATCGGGTGCGTCAGCCGGCCGCTCTGCTCCAGATCGTAATCCTTCCAGCCGCGTAACTCGGTTACAGTATGTTTGGCGAAGAAGGCCGGTGTGCAGGTACGCGTCGTCAGTTCCCACAGGGTCGCCTTGGCGCCGTTTTCGCAGAACTCGGCGGGATGTGGGTGCTCCGACTTGGTCCATGCGCACGATACACACATGAAGCCACCGGGCTTGTTCTGGCGTCGCAGCGTCTCCAGCGCCATGGGCGTTGCCCATTCCTTGCCGAAGATCCGCGCCACCCCCCGGAGAGACCCGAAGCCGCCCGAGGGTCCATGATATTCTACCGTCTCGTCATCTTGCGGCATCACGATCTTCTCCGTCGTGGCGCCCCCTCCGGCGCCTTGGTGTTACAGCATGGGCCCGCACGCGCAATGGCAAGCCGGCTGATCGAGCTTGTCTTCGGCTCAATCTGATTTCGGGGATGCGCCGGTGCGCCGGTCATTCTTGCGCCCCTGTCGATCCGGTCAGCTTCCAGTGCCGGAGCAGCGGCGGGATGGTGAGCCCCTGGGCGAAGATCGAGAACGCAACCACCCCGAACGTCACCACGACAATCTGGGCGCGCTCGGCCACACTCGCCGGCACGGCCAATGCGAGCGCCAGCCCCACCGCGCCGCGCAGGCCGCCCCACACCAGGACGTGCTGATAGGTGGCCGGCAGCCGCAGGGATGATCGGGTGAACAGGGCGGCCAACGGGTACACTGCAGCCGCCCGGCCGAGCAGCGTCAGCGCGATGCCCGCCGCGAGCGCACCGCTGACCAGCGCGATCGGCTGGTGCGCCTCATGGCTGCCGATCAGCAGGAACAGGCACGAATTGGCGAGAAAGGCCGCATATTCCCAGAAATCCTGTACATGCTGCTGCCCCGCCGCCGAGATCGATCCCCGCGGGGCAATGGCGCCGACGAGGATGCCGGCCGCGAGCGAGGCAAATACGCCGGAGGCGTGAACATGCTCGGCGAGCAGGAAGCTGCCCCAGGCGATGACGGTGGTCAGCGTGACTTCGACCAGGTGATCGCTCGTGCGCCCTGCCACGGTCAGAACGATAAACGCGGTTGCCCCGCCGATCGCCACGCCACCCAAAACGGTCCACAGCAACAGTGACGCCGTGCCGCCGAGCGAAAGGGATTGGCCCTCGGCCAGCGCGATCAGAATGGCAAAGCCGACCGCCGCGACCCCATCGTTGAGGAGGCTTTCGGATTCGACGACCATGCTGAGGCGCCGCTCGGCGCGCATTTCCTTGAACGCGGCAATCACCGACACGGGGTCAGTCGCCGCGATCAGCACGCCGAAGAAGGCGGCGCCCAGCCAGCTCCATCCGAGCAGCACATGCATTCCCGCGGTGACCACCCCCGCCGAAATGATGACGCCGAGAAACGCCAGCACGACGGTCAGCGGCATCTGCTGGCGGAAGCGTCGCCAGGGCAGTTGCAAGGCGGCCTCGAAGATCAGTGGCGGCAGAAAGACATTGAAGATCAGTTCGCGCGACAGCGGCAGGTCAGCCCCGATCGGCAGAAAGGCGAGCGCGATCCCCGCCAGCACCAGCCCCGCCGTGTAGGGCAGGCCGATGCGCCGCGACACCATTGCCACGAGCGATGCCACGATGAGCAGCGTACCCAGTTCGGGAAGGCCGATGTCGTTAATGGCTCGCTCCGTTCCCGTCGGTGGCTGAGCGGCGATCCGATCGCCGCGTCGCATCTTCTCTCAGCTCGATCATGCGCTCGCCTTCGGGTGCAACGTGGCCAGCAGCTCATCAGCCCGCGCGCATACCAGATGGCGACTGGCGCCGGCCAGGTTATGCTCGGCAAGCCCCCGGAAGTCCGCCGCCACCTTGTGCAGGACCGCGAGCCGATCACGCCGGCGGCACGCCGCTGCGACGCTTTCGATCGTGTCGAGAAAGCCCTCGCCCGCGATCCGGTCCGCGCTGGCGTATTGCGCAAGGGCGCCAAGCGCGCGATCGGTCAGGAGGGCGAACGTGAGCGGCGGCGCGATTACCCGCAATGCCTCGGCTTCGTCCTTGCGCAGATCCGAGGGAAGACTGCGCCGCGCAAGCTCCGCAAGCGCGGCGCCGAGCCAATCGAGGCACGAATTGGCCGTGAACGGATCGTTGACCCCGGGTGATAGGGCACGCGCGGCGATCTCCACCAGTTCGTCGATCAGAAAACGCAGGTCCTGCAGCGGCGTGCGCCGCGAGCCGAACGCGAAGACGCGCCGCAGCCTTGCCTGTGTATCCTCGTCGCATTCCTCGGACGGCCAGGCCTGGATCAGCACGCTGCCTCGGCGTGCGAAATCGCCCGGCCGGCATCGCAACCGCAGAATGAGGTCATGTTCCCGCGCTATGTCTATCAGCGCATCGTCGTCGATGACCTGGATATAGCCGGTGTCCTTCGCCTCGACCGCAACGGTTCGGCCGGGGGCCTCACCCGGTTCCTGGCGCAAGGCTGCGGGGATGATCGACCGGTCGTCCTCCTCCTCGACCGGATCCCCGATGAAGGCCGGGAAACGGTTGTCGATCTCGCGCAGCAGGCGATCGCCGACTTCCTCGATGACGCTGTTGATGTGGATGCGCTGGGGTACGTGATGGATGAAGTAGATCAGCACCCCGACGGAGGCGAGGACGAGCAGGAACGCGACGATCAGCGCAAGCTGCGGCACGAAGGCGCCGGCCCCGCTGCCATTCTCCCCCGGCGAGCGGATCGTCCGAAGGACCACCATCGAATAGAGGAAGGTGGCGATAAAGGTGCCGAGCGTCACCTGATTGCCGCGATCCGCCATGAAGTTCGACAGCAAGCGGGGGCCATATTGCCCCGATGCATAGACAACCGCCGCGATCGTGACCGAGAATGTGGTGCCGGCGACGCCGATCATCGAGCCGCCGACCGCCGACAGCAGGTTTCGTGCCCCGCTCGGTCGGGCCGCATAGAGCCACGGCAGGCGATCCATCCACGTGGAGCCGAAATGGCTGTCCACATAGACCATCAGCAGCGCCGCGAGCAGCGCGCCGCTCGCCATGATCGCCGGAATGAACCAGTAGCTTTCGCGCAACTGGTTCATGGTCCTGAGCGCAAAGGTCCTCATGTGCCGCCTTGCACGCGCGGGCACTGGGGCCGCCGGCGGCAAGGGACCGTCACACCGATCTCACCTCTGTCGACCGCCGGGCGCGTCCCGGTCATGGCAGGGCGTAGGCGATCACCTGATCGCCGATCGGTGTCTCCATGAAGTGATGACCGCCGGGAGCGATCACCAGATACTGCTTGCCGCCGACGGAATAGGTCATCGGGGTGGCCTGGCCGCCGGCCGGAAGGACGTCGCTCCACAGCATCTTGCCGGTCTTCAGGTCGATTGCCCGGATCAGATTGTCGGTAGCGGCGGCGATGAAGATCAGGCCGCTCGCCGTTACGACCGCGCCGCCGTTATTGGGCGTGCCGATGTCGAAGGGAAGCATCGACGGGATGCCGAACGGGCCGTTGGTCCGTGCCTGGCCGAAGGGGCGATCCCAGATCGTCTTGCCGGTCGCCATGTCGATCGCGCGGATGCCACCATAGGGTGGCTGCTTGCAGAGCATGCCGGTGAACGGCAGGCGCCAGCCGGCATTGACATCGATGGCGTAGGGGGTGTGCGCCTGCGGGTCACCGGCACCTTCCGCGCCACCGATCTCACCGCGTGCCTGGTCGCGCGGCGCCCAGCCGCGACGATTGGCTTCAGCGCGCGGCACCAGGCGATTGTAGTTGGGCATGTCGTTGTAATTCGCCACGATCACGCCGCGCCGCGGGTCAACGGCGATGCCACCCCAATCGGTGCCGCCATTGTAGCCCGGATATTCAATCGAGCGCTGCTCGCTGGTCGGGGGCGTGTAGAATCCCTTGTAGCTCGCCTTGCGGAACTGGATGCGGCAGATCATCTGGTCGATCGGCGACATGCCCCACATGTCGCGTTCGGTGAGGTCACGCTTGCGCAACGTGTGCCACAGCGACACCGGCTGGGTAGGGCTGCGCTGCCCCGGTTCGACACCGCCGCCAGGCGCGCGGATCTCCCCGACGGGGGTCAGCGGACGGCCGGTGCGACGATCGAGCACATAGATGTCGCCCTGCTTGGACGGCAGCACCAGCGCCGGGGTGCCGCGATAGTCGACGAGCGTCGCCTGTGCGCCGAAGTCGTAATCCCAGACGTCGCGGCGCACCGCCTGAAAGCGCCAGCGCGGCTTGCCAGTCGTGACGTCCAGCGCGACGAGGGAGGTGGCAAAGGCATTTTCCTGCGGCCGGCGCAGGCTGGAATAATAATCGGCGGCGGCATTGCCCATCGGCAGATAGACAAGGCCCAGCGCCTCATCGCCACTGGCGATGGTCCACATGTTGGGCGTGCCGCGGGCCCAGACCTGGCCTTGCGGTGGATAGCCGCTCCATTCCGGGTGCATCATGTCCCACGCCCAGCGCAGCCGGCCGGTGACCGCATCATAGCCGCGGATCACGCCGGAGGGGGACCAGCGATCCTGCCCGTCGAGCACCTGATGGCCGGTCACCACCACGCCGCGCACGATCGTAGGCGGGGAGTTGATCGACACATAGCCGGGCCGTGTACGTCCCATCCCGATCTTCGTGTCGGTCTCTCCGTTGGTGCCGAAATCGGTGCAGCGTGCGCCGGTACGCGCGTCCAGAGCAAACAGCCGCGCGTCCAGCGTGCCGAAGATGATGCGCGTGGCGCATGCCGTGCCTGCAGCGGCACCGGGGACGGGATAATAGCTCACCCCGCGGCAGGCGGCGGTATAGGGAATGGCGTCGTCCGGCACATGCGGGTCAAACCGCCAGCGCTGGCGACCGGTCGCGGGATCAAGCGCGATGACGATATTCTTGGGCGTGCACACATACAGCATGTCGCCGATCTTCAGCGGCGTGTTCTCACCACCGTACGTCCCGCGCGCCTGCTCAGAGGGAAGATCGCCCGTATGGAACAGCCAGGCGCGCTTCAGCTCTCCGACGTTTTCCGGGGTGATCTGAGCCAGCGGAGAGAAGCGGCGCGCGCTGTACGATCCGCCTTAGGCCGGCCAGTCGCCTCCTGCCTGGAGTTCCGCCGGATCGGACATCTCGAAGGGCGCCGCCGGCAGGTCCGACAGGGGGTGCGGTGCGTTCACCCGAGCGAAGATGAACGCAGTGATCGCGGTCACCAGCACCACCGCCACGCTAACCCCGATCCCGAATGTCCAGCGCCTACCGGCGGTTGACAACGTCGCAAGGACCAGAAGCACGGCGACCAGGAGGACAAGCGGTGCGATGATCCGCGGCACCAGCGCCCAATTGTTGGCCCCGACCTCCGCAAGTGCCCAGATCACGGTCACCGCAAAGATCGCGACGTAGATCCATCCGCCGATCGGGCGACCCCGCGCGAGCAAGATGCCGGATACCAGCATCCCCACCCCGGCGAGGAGATAGTATAGCGAGCCGCCGAGCGCCGCGAGCCAAACACCTCCCGCGGTGAGCACGGCGCCGATCACTGCGATCACGATGCCGAGGATCAAAGCAGGCCAGGCCATGGGCGATTTCGAGGTCGATCGTGCCATACGCGCTTGTTCCCCACAGTGGCCCTAGCTGTTCAATGGCGCAGGACCGCATGCGTTCCGTTCCGATCGGAAGATTGCTGGATCGTGTCTATATGTGGCCAATGTTGGCAGCCAACCGGGCTGACGGGGGTGCCACTCATTAACGGACCGCTAGCAGCTCACGATTGCAGGCGTGGAAGCGCGCGATGTTGATGCGACGTTTCGAGCCATTGCTATCGCGATCCCTTGACATGGGGCCGTGCAGCACGGATCACGTCATCAATTAAGCGAACAGACTTAATTCGCGGGCGCCATCGGGTCGCTCACGGGGGAGAGGGTGACAGGATCGTTTGTTGGGCTCCGGTCCGGGCGACGATCGGGTCGCCGTGGGCGAACAGGTTCGAAAGGCTGGCCATGGCTCGACTGAAATTCGGCGCATTCATCGCGCCACACCATCCGATCGGCGAGCACCCGATGCTCCAGATGCGCAGCGACATTCGGTTGGCGCAGCACCTCGACGAGTTGGGCTTCGACGAATTCTGGGTCGGCGAGCATCATTCGACGGGGTGGGAAGTGATCGCCTCGCCCGAATTGTTCCTCGCCGCGGTGGGCGAGCGGACGCAGCGCATCAAGCTGGGCACCGGCGTCGTTTCGCTGCCGTACCACCACCCGTTCAACGTCGCGCAGCGCATTGTCCAGCTCGATCACATGACGCGCGGGCGGGTGATCTTCGGGACCGGGCCGGGGGCGCTGCCGTCCGACGCGTACATGCTCGGCATCGACCCGATGACTCAGCGCGACCGCCAGGACGAGGCGATCGGCGTGATCCGCCGGCTGTTCGCGGGCGAGCGCGTCACCCACGAAAGCGACTGGTTCACGCTGAAGGACGCGCGGCTGCAGCTGTTCCCGCTGCAGGAGGACATGCCCTTCGTCGTCGCCTCCTCGATCAGTCCGTCGGGTATGGTGTTGGCAGGGAAGTACGGCATCGGCGCCCTGTCGATCGGGTCGAACTCCGAGGCCGGGCTCGCCGCGCTGCCGACGCAATGGGGCTTCGCCGAGGAGGCCGCGAAGAAGTCCGGCCAGAGCGTCAGCCGCGATAATTGGCGCGTGTTGATGAGCTGGCACATCGCCGAAAGCCGCGAACAGGCGCGTGCCGAGGCGGGCGCGGGGCTGATGAAATGGCATAACGAATATACCGTCGGCACGCTGATGCGCCCGGGCGCGAAGGAGTTCACCTCGCCCGACCATGCCGTGGACCAGACGGCATTCGTCGATGGCGCGGCGGCGGTGATCGGCACGCCCGACGATCTGGTCGCGGCAATCCGCAAGCTGCATGCCTCGGCGGGTGGCTTCGGCACGGTGCTGGGCTTCGCGCATGACTGGGCCAATCGCGACAATACGCTCAAGAGCTGGGACCTCGTCGCCCGCTATGTGATCCCTGAGATCCACGGCCTGCTCGAAGGATATCGCACCTCGCGCCAGTATGTGATCGACCATCGCGAGTCGTTTGAGCGCGCCGGCCAGGCGGTGCTGTCCAAGATCATGTCGCACGAGGGCGCGGCGGCGGCGCTCAAGGCGGGACAGGAAGGCGGCGTCGCGATGCGATCGCCCAATGCGCCCGATCTCAACAAGGCCGCCGCAGCGCTGAAGAACTGACAGGGACACGTCACCCGGCCTTGAGCCGGGGTCCCGCTTCTTCTGCTGACCGCGGGCAAGGCAGCGGGACCCCGGGTCAAGGGCACCCATCAAAGTAGTACTTTGATGGGAACCCAAGCCCGGGGTGACGAAGAACAGAGCGAAGCTCGCGAACGGAGAGGACCGCAATCATGTCGATCGATTTCGAGATTCCGGAAGACGCCAAGGCGATCCGCGCCAAGGTCCGCCAATGGGTGCAGGACGAGTGCAAGCCCGCCGAACAGCGGCTGATCGCCGGCGAGGATTACAAGACCGTCCTGAACGAGCTGCGCACCAAGGCGCGCGCGCAGGGGCTGTGGTGCCCGTTCATTCCCAAGGAATATGGCGGCATGGGGCTGGGGCCGCTGGCTAATGCCTTGGTGCAGATGGAGCTGGGAGAAAGCCATCTCGGCGCGCTGTCGATGAACACGCAGGGCCCCGACGATGCGACGATGATGACGCTGCTGGCGCATGGCACCGAGCATCAGAAGGAAAAGTATCTCAAGCCATTGCTCAACGGCGAGAAGCGCATCTGCTATTCGATGACTGAGAAGGCGGCCGGCGCCGACGCGACCGGCATGCAGACCCGCGCGGTCAAGGACGGCAACGAGAATTACGTCCTCAACGGCGAGAAATGGTTCTCCTCCGCCGCCAGCGTCGCGGACATTGCGCTCGTCATGGCGATGACCGATCCCGATGCGCCGCGGCATCAGCGCTATTCGACCTTCATCGTCGAACTTCCCAACCCTGGCTACCGCATCATCCGCGACATCGAGACCATGGCGGTGCACGGGCCGCTCTCCGAGGTGCTGGGCGGCGGGCATTCGGAAGTCGAGATCAAGGACCTGGTCGTGCCGGCGGAGGATCTGCTCGGCGGCGAGGGCAACGGCTTCAACATGGGCCAGCACCGGCTCGCCTATGGCCGCCTGCGCCACGGCATGCATAACGTTTCGAGGGCGCAACGAGCGCTTGATCTGGCCACCGCGCATGTCGTCAAGCGTGAGACGTTCGGCAAGCTCCTGAAGGAGCGGCAGGGCGTGCAGTGGATGCTCGCCGATTGCGCGGCGGAGATCTACAAGGCGCGGCTGATGCTGCTGCACATCGCCTACAAGGCGGAAAAGGGCGCGGACATCCGGCAGGAGAATTCGATCGCCAAGATCTTTCTCGCCAACATGGTACATCAGGTGGTGGACACTGCGATCCAGCTGCACGGCGCGCTCGGCTTCAGCCTCGATACCCCGCTTGCCGCCTGGTACACGCATATCCGCTCGCAGCGATTGGTCGACGGGCCGGACGAGGTGCATCGCTGGACGGTGGGTCGCAACGTCATCAAGGCGTTCGAGCGCGACGGCACCACGGCCGCGGCGTGCGGCGGGGATCTGCTATAGCGGAGCGGCGGGCGGAACTTCGGCAGGGCCTCAGCAGGCGGCGCTCAGCATATCCGCCGCCGCTTAGGCCGGCTCATCTTCATTTCGAGGGCATGTTGTACCATGGACCTGACACTCTCGCCCGCCGAACAGGCCTTCGCTGCCGGCATTCGCCGGTTTTTTGCCGAGGACTATCCCAAAGACATCCTCCAGCAACTCAGCGACGGGCGCAAACTGACGCGAGATGATCAGGTGCGTGCGCAGCAGGCGCTGAACGAGAAAGGCTGGCTGGGCGTCGGTTGGCCCACGGAGCATGGTGGTACCGGCTGGAGCCCGGTCGAACGATACCTGTTCGAGCAGGAGCTGGAACTGGCCGGTGCGCCGTCGATCATTCCGATGGCGGTGATCTATATCGGTCCGATCATCTGTGCCTTCGGCACGCCCGAGCAGCAGGAACGCTGGTTGCCGGATATCCTCGAATCGCGGGCGATGTGGGCGCAGGGCTATTCAGAGCCGGAGTCCGGATCCGATCTCGCCTCGCTTCGCATGAACGCGGTGCGTGATGGCGAGGATTATATCCTGAACGGCACGAAGATCTGGACCTCCGGTGCGCACTGGGCGGACTGGATCTTCTGTCTGGTGCGCACGGAGAAATGCGAGCGCAAACAGGATGGCATTTCCATGATCTGCGCCGACATGCGCATGCCGGGCATCACCGTCCACCCCATCATCTCGATCGACGGATCGCACGAGCTGAACCGGGTCGAGTTCGACAATGTGCGCGTGCCCGCGGCCAACATGATCGGCGAGGCGGGCAAGGGATGGCATTACGCCAATGTGCTGCTGGCCGCGGAGCGCGTTTCCTATGCGCATATCGGCCGCAAGCGCGCTGATCTTGCCGAATTACGACGCGTGGCGGCAACCATGCCCGGCTCCTTCGCGCCGACGATGATGGCAGAGCCCTTGTTCGCCCGTCGCGTTGCGTTGGCCGAGATGCGGCTCGCCGCGACCGAGGTGTCGGTGCTGCGCGTGCTGTGCGGTGAATCGGCGCCCGCAGCGGTATCCGCGCTGAAGATCGAGTGCACCGAACTGGCGCAGGAGATCACGGAATTGTGGGTGGAACTGGCCGGGCGGGATCGAGCGGCGATGGTGGATCGGACAAGGGCGGATTGGCACGCGGCCGTTCCCGAAACCGCCTCCTTTGCCGTGCCGCGTACCGCCTCCTACCTCTTTGAGCGCGCGCAGACGATCTATGGCGGCGCCACGGAGATCCAGAAGACGATCGTCTGGCGCGCGCTGGAGCGCGCCAACGCGGCGCACTCCTGATGAGAGGAAAGCCATGATCAAAATGATCTTCTGCCTGCGTCGCCGGGCCGAGCTGACCCGCGAGGCGTTCCAGGCGTATTGGCGCGACAAGCACGGCCCGTTGGTGGCGGAGGTTGCACCGGTGCTGCGCATCCGCCGCTACGTCCAGAGCCACGGGTTTGACGATCCGCGGCTCATCGGCCCGGTGGAGGCGCGCGGGGCCACGGTGCCGCCCTTCGACGGGGTCGCGGAGCTGTACTGGGACAGTATTGAGGACCTGCTTGTCGTGAATGCGAGTGCGGACGCGCGCGATGCCGGGCGCCGCTTGTTGGAAGACGAGCGTCATTTCATCGATCTGGCGAACTCGCCGCTGTTCTGGGTGCGTGAGGACCGGATCATCTGACCGCTGTCGGTCCGCGCCAGGAGAGGGATGTAGATGGATTTCAGCTTCACGCCCGAGCAGGAGCAATTACGTGCATCGCTTTCCGGCTATCTGCGCGATACCCACGGTTTTCAGGCCCGGCAGGCGGCGGTCGGATCGGTAAGCGGGCGCAACGACGCCTTGTGGCGAGACTTGGCCGACCGGCTGGGGGTGCTGAGCCTTGCGGGACCGGATGCGCCGGATCCGTTCGATGTGTTCATCGTCATGCAGGAGCTCGGCGCTGCCCTGGTTGGCGAGCCATTCCTTGAAACGGTGGTGACAGGAGCGGCACTGCTACGGTCGGTAGGTGGGGCGAAGGCGGCAGGGCTGCTGGATCGAATAGCTGCCGGGCGCGAGATTGTGGTCTTTGCTGCCGCCGAGCCGGGAGCGCGGTGGGGTACCAAGTCGACCAGAACCAGCGCGCAACGCGAAGACGGCTGTTGGCGGCTGAACGGCGCCAAGTCGATGGTAACGGGCGCGCCCTGGGCGACGACATTGCTGGTGAGTGCGGCGACCCATGCGGGTACGTCCCTGTTTGCCCTCGATCCGACCGCTGCCGGCGTCACGTTGCACGCCTACCGCACGATCGATGGCAGACGGGCGGCGGACATCCAGCTAGAGAACGTGCGGGTCGATCCGGCATCCTTGCTCGGCCTCGACGGCGGCGCATCACAGGCGATCGATGCAGCGATGGATGTCACCATTGCGGCGCTGTGTGCGGAAGCGCTGGGGGTAATGCGGCGCGTCCTGGACGATACGATCGCCTACACCCGCGACCGACGCCAGTTCGATCAGCCGCTCGCCAGCTTCCAGGCGTTGCAGCATCGCATGGTCGACATGTTCAGGAAGGTCGAGCTTGCGACGTCGGCGAGTTACCTTGCCACCATGAAGCTTTCCGCACCTGCCGAGGAACGCGCAATGGCGATCTCGGGCGCCAAGGTGATTGTTGGGGAGGCATGCCGATTTGTCGGCCAGAACGGCGTGCAGTTACACGGCGGCATGGGGATGACGGAGGAACTGGCGGTGGGCCATTACTTCAAGCGGGCGACGGTTATCGAGGGCTTGTTCGGCACGACCGACGACCATCTGGCGCGCTACATGCGGCTGACGGGCGGGGTTCCAGCCGACGAAAGTGGCTGAACCGGCGGCATACTCAGACCGAAAACAGGTTAGCTGTTGGACGCGGCCGCCAGATGGTTGCGGACGAAATCCAGGTCGGAAGGCTTGTCGACGTCCACCGCCGCCAGCCCGTCCGGGCATTCGATCACGACCGCCGACACACCGATCCGGCGCCCGAGCGCAGCAACGGCATCAGACAACGACAGGCGTCCCAACAAATAGCGTAGCAGCAGGCCCGGGCCGAGCCGCCGCACGATCCGCCACGGGCGCTTGCGATCGCGCTCCACCGTTTGCCAGAGCTGGATTGCGGCGATGGCCTGCGGCGTCGCCAGCAGGAACAGATTGCAGCCGGACCAATCGCCATCGGCGAAGCGCAGGTAGGTACGTCGCGATCCTGGTGCCGCCATCTCGATCGCCTGACGGCGGGCGAGCAGAACGGCGATGTCGGCACCGGCCGGCACCCGTGCGACGAAATCGCCGATCCATTCCGGGCGGAGCAGCGCGTGATCGCCCGTGGTGACCAGCAGCGGCGCGCCGAGGGCATTCAGCGCAGCCCCGGTGCTGGCGCTTGGGCCTGCCGCCGCGGCCACCGGCAGCGCGCCATGGCGTTCAGCCTCGGCAACGACCGCCGCAGCGTTGGCGGCAACCGCGATCCTGCCGACCCCGGCTTCGCGAAGGGCCGCGAGCACACGGGCGAGCATCGTCTGATCACCGAGCGAGATCAACGCTTTATCGGAGAGGCCCGCATAGAGCGCCACCGGGTCCGCGCCGCCGCGCGAGCCCGCCAGCACGACGGCAGAAGGGATCATCGCAGGACCGCGTGCCGCCACAATTGCCAGAGGACGCCAGGCGCCGCCATGATCGGGTGGCGTTCCCTAAACGGTGTGACCAGCACGCGAACGCCGGTGTGCCGTTCGATCTTCCACGCGGCGTATCGGGTTGCCCCGTCAAAGGTGAAAGCCGCCTTCAACAAACGTGCGAGATTGAGCTTCTTGCCCGCCGCCTCGAGCCGGAGCCAGGCGCCGGCCTGCGCGAAGATCTCGTCCTGGGTGAGCCGGGGGCGAAGCCCATCTGCGGTGCCGTCGAAGGCGATGCCACCGGCTGCCCAGGCGAGCGGCAGCAGCGCTTCATAGCGCGCGCCGTCATAGGCGAGGATCTGATCTTCGCGCCCCGGCGCTTCGACGCGCAGCTCGGCGGCATAGGTGGCGCGGAACAATGCGCGCCAGAAATCGGCAGCATTGCCGCATTCGGGCCCATGCAGCGCTGCGAAGCCGGCCGCCGTCATCGTCGCGGCTGCCACCGCGTCGATCGTCCGTTCTCGAAACGCCACGCCCCGTGTCCAGACCAACGCGGCCGGCTGAACGAAGCGCGCCCACACCGTGGTGTCGAGCGTCTGCCCGCCGGCCGCCTGCGCGAAGGTTTCGATCGACATCGTCGCCACCTTCGCGCGGATAAGTTCGCCGCCGATGTTGACTTCGTGATAGCTGACGTCCGGCCACAACAACCGGCCGACGACCCCACCAGCCGTCTTGCCATCGCGCAGGACGTAGAAGTCGAGCAGGCCGCCCAGATCGCCGGTGCGCAGGACGGAGCCGTAAAACAGGGCCGCCACGCCGCCGAGCCGGCCGGCGATGACCCGGCCGGCCTTGATCACTTCCGCCGGCACATCCCGATCGAGTTCCGCAGCGATGAAGGAACGAAGCGGGTTCACGGCGTCACAAACCGGATCGGCGCACCGGTCCGGACATCGACGGTGCCGCCCGGGAACAACTCTCCGTCGAGAATGAAACCGCGCTGCAGCGTGAGCTGCACCGGCGGGACATCATGACCGTGATGATAGCCCATGCGTTCCAGCCAGCCGCCTTCCTGGCCAGCGACGATCGCTGCCGCGGCAAGCGGGAGCAGGCGTGGCGGCGCATCGACGGCGAGCATGTCCAGCGCTTCGCCC